>DASWTM010000343.1:0-4488 GCA_036402115.1 Chryseosolibacter sp. | reverse complement strand
ATGATGAAATGGTTCGGCATCACCTCTAATATTATGTCGTTGGCGGGCGTTGCACTTGCTGTGGGTGATCTTGTTGACGCTGGAATTGTAATGGTAGAGAATGCTATGAAAACAATAGGTGGCGAAGCTGAAACAAACTAGCTATGGAAACACGAATAGATAAGATAGAAAAGTCATCGCAGCTGATCGGAAAGGCAGTGGTGAGCTCTATTCTTGTTACGCTCATCTCGTTCAGTCCCATTTTATTTCTCGAAGGGCAAGAACACAAGCTGTTCTCTCCCCTCGTTTGGACAAAAACGTTCGCAATGATCGGTTCTGGATTAGCAGCAATCATGCTCGTACCAATTCTGATGACCGTTTTTCTAAAGGGAAACATAAGGCCAGAAAGTAAGCATCCTATCAGTCGATTTTTCATGTGGCTCTACGGCCCATTAATAAGATGGTGCCTGAGATGGAAAAAGGTAACACTTGGACTTGCGCTGGCATTGGTGCTCGGCAGCGTCCCGCTTGTTCTCAACCTGGGAACAGAGTTCATGCCCGCACTCGATGAAGGCTCTTTGTTGTTCATGCCCGTCACATTACCGGATATCTCAAACAATGAAGCGAAGCGACTCCTTCAGCTCCAGGACAAAATCATTAAGTCCTTACCGGAGGTTGAGAATGTTCTCGGCAAAGCTGGACGCGCAAACACGGCCACTGACAACGCACCCATCAGCATGATCGAATCAATTATTATACTAAAGCCGCAGCGGGAATGGCGCGAAGGAATTACAAAAGAAGATATCATCCGCGAGCTGAACGACAAGCTGGCGATTCCCGGGGTTATCAACAGTTACACGCAGCCCATTATCAACCGGATAAACATGTTGTCAACCGGCATCAGGACCGATGTCGGAATCAAAATTTATGGGCAGAATCTGGACTCCATCAACGTACTTGCACATGAATTCAAGAAACAACTTGAGGGCCTCGAAGGTGTAGCTGACCTGTATGTCGAGCCTATAGTTGGCGGCAAATACATTGACATTAAAATCAAGAAGGCCGAGATCGGGCGATACGGACTCAGCGTTGATGACATCAATATGTTTATTGAAACTGCACTTGGTGGAATGAACACAACAACCACAATCGAAGCACGACAGCGTTTTCCTGTGAGTGTCCGGTTCGCACAGGATTATCGGAATACTATAAATCAAATCAAGAATCTTCAGGTACAAACTTCTAACCTCGGCCCGATTCCGTTATCAACTGTCGCAGAAGTCACCGTTACCGAAGGACCACCAATGATCAATTCAGAAAATGCGATGTTGCGTGGCACTCTCCTATTCAACGTTCGTGGCAGAGATATGGGAAGCACTGTCTCAGATGCTAAGAGACGCCTCGAGAAAGCAGTTGAGAATCTACCCAAAGGATACTATCTCGACTGGAGTGGCCAGTATGAAAATCAGGTCCGCGCCCAAAACAGGTTGATGGTTATTATTCCTATCGTTCTTTTGATCATTCTAATAGTTCTGTATTTCACCTTCAACAGCATGAGAGAAGTGCTGATTGTTTTGAGCAGTATTCCTGTCGCCCTGGTAGGCGGTGCATACTCACTTCATTTTTTTGATGTCAATTTTTCTGTCGCAGTTGCCGTAGGCTTCATCGCGTTATTCGGTATAGCCGTTGAGACGGGTGTATTGATGCTAGTCTATCTGAACAACTCGCTGTACTTCAAAATTAAAAATCATACAAGCGGACAAATAACAAATGTGATCATCGAAGATGCAATATATGAAGGAGCAGTTCAAAGACTTCGACCTAAACTGATGACGGTACTCGTTGATGTGATCGGGCTTTTACCCGTGCTTGTTGCCACAGGTACGGGCAGCGATGTGATGAAGCCGATAACAATTCCATTTGTGTTTGGACTGTTGACATCAACTATTTTTGTGTTGATCGTGTTGCCGGTCTTATATGCGCACGTCAGGGAAAGAGAGTTGCGGAACACAGGAACAGTCAACTACAGTCTGTTGGGCGATTAGTGGCTCTGCCCAAAGGCGGGGCGGTGAACCAAAACCGCGAAAAAGTGAAAAATGCGTATCAAAAAGAGCACTTTCAAGGAATTTTATAATTGATTAATCGTTAAGTATAAATCGCAAATACGGGAATTCCGTTAGATTTGGGTATCAAATGAAGGCAATTCGAACCATATCGGCTGTACTCTTCGCACTCCTGGTGCTGGTTTCATCCACAAGCTTTATGGTTGGTTTCCATATTTGCATGGGCGAGGTCGAAAATTTTGCGCTGTTTAATAAAGCCGAGGGATGCGAAAAAGAAAAGTCACTTCCGCCATGTCATAAGCACATGAAGCCGGCATGCTGCGAAGATGAAACATTCATCCACGAAGGCGATGACTTCAAAGCTTCAGTTGAACACATCCACATCGTTGCTCCTGCAGCGATAGATTCTGAACAGCCTCCGGTTCTTATCGCTGAAGTGATTCCTACTGCAGAAATAGCAAAAACACAATACTTCGATTACGATCCACCTTTACGATCGTCCGACCTGACGGTTTCTCTTCAAGTATTCCTTATCTGATTTCTTCATGTCTGGAGGAGTAACCTACTCCTTATCTCAACGCGCTTTCATCAAGCGCAAGTAATTCTCTATTACTCCTTTTTTCCATTGAGACATGATAGAAAGATTAATTTCTATATCGCTAAAAAACAGATTTCTCGTACTGCTGATCGCAACCGGATTATTTGCCTGGGGTGTCCTCTCAGTACAAACAAATAAGATCGATGCCATTCCGGATCTTTCCGAGAACCAGGTGATCGTATTCACCGAATGGATGGGCCGCAGCCCGCAGATCATCGAAGATCAGGTAACGTATCCGTTGGTAACAAATCTCCAAGGCCTTCCGCAAGTGAAGTATGTACGCGGGAGCTCGATGTTTGGGATGAGCTTTGTGTACGTAATCTTCAATGACGAGACAGACGTCTACTGGGCCCGTGAGCGCGTCCTCGAACGCTTGAACTACGCCACCCGACTTCTGCCGGAAGGCGTCACTCCTACGCTCGGTCCGGATGGTACCGGTGTTGGACATATTTTGTGGTACACACTAGATGCACCTGGAATGGACCTTGGCGAGCAACGTGCAATCCAGGATTGGTATGTGAAGTTTGGGTTACAGAATGTTCAAGGGGTAAGTGAGATCGCTTCGTTCGGAGGATTTCAGAAACAGTATCAAGTCACGCTTGATCCTAACAAACTGAACTACTACGGACTGTCAGCACCTGAAGTTATCCAATCGGTAAGAGCAAACAACAACGAGGCTGGTGGGCGGAAGTTCGAAATGAGCGATATCGGCTACATCATTAAAACCACTGGTTATCTGAAGTCAGTTGAGGAAATCGAAAACATCGCAGTAAAAACAGTTAATACGGTCCCAGTCAGAATAAAAGATGTAGCGTCCGTGCAGATGACAGGTGAAACGCGACTGGGCATTTTCGATCTCGATGGTGAAGGTGAAGTTGTAGGAGGAATTGTTGTGATGCGCTATGGCGAAAACGCTGATGAAGTCATTACAAGGGTAAAGAAGAAAATGGAAGAAGTTGCCAAAGGCTTTCCTCAAGGTATGAAGTTCAACATCGTGTACGACCGCAGTGAACTGATACAGGAGTCTATCTCTTCGATCAAAACTACGCTCATTGAAGAAATGATCGTTGTGTCTTTGGTGGTCATCGTATTCCTGTTTCATTGGAGAAGCGCGGTAAGCATTATTATCCAGATTCCGATCACCATCGCTACAAGTTTTATACTACTGAATGCATTCGGAATCACATCGAACATTATGTCGTTAACCGGAATCGCCCTTGCGATCGGTGTCATAGTCGACAACGGTATCATCATGGCTGAGAATTCTTACAAGAATCTTTCGACACGCTATGCCGAGCTAAACCCTGACGATAAATAGCTATGAAGTTTTTCAGAAAAAAACCATATAACAAGATAGACGATGCTGAGCGCCTCGAGATTATTGAAAAATCTTCGAAGCAAGTTTCCCGTGGGGTCTTCTATTCTACCATCATTATTATTACTTCATTCCTCCCGGTGTTTATGCTTACAGGTCAGGAAGGAAAGCTCTTCCACCCTCTTGCCTATACCAAGACGTTCATCATGCTTGTGGATGCAATTCTCGTGGTGACCCTTGCACCGGTGATCATCTCTTTCTTTATGAAAGGAAAGTTCAAGGATGAAAAAAGCAATCCGATCAACCGTTTCCTGGAAAGAATTTATGAGCCAATCATTCGTACTTGTATGAAGTGGCGAAAGACTACTATTGGTGTAAACATCCTCGCACTGGTAGTCAGCATTCCTCTGATGATAAGTCTAGGAAGCGAATTCATGCCGCCATTGGATGAACAATCAATACTATTCATGCCAGTGACGTTGCCAGATGTTTCCAATGAGGAAGCGAAAAGAATTCTTCAGGTTCAGGACAAG
>DASWTM010000342.1:0-2450 GCA_036402115.1 Chryseosolibacter sp. | reverse complement strand
CTCTAACAAAGAAATGCTGACGGCAACGGTGAATGCCGTGGCCAGCAAGTTTAATCTCCAGAACAAACTAATTGGTGACGTTTCGTTGGGCGCGGTGATGACAAGCTCGATCGAATGGAATCTCGCACGAGAAGTAGTTCTCGGAACAACATTGGATCCACACACCCCCGCGTTCAATGTTCAACGGGCGTGTGGAACGAGTCTGGAAACAGCAAACCTCATCGCATTAAAAATTGCAGCTGGGCAAATTGAAAGTGGAATTGCGGGTGGAAGCGATACGAACAGCGATCTTCCTATCATGCTGCAACGAAGTCTGGCATGGAAGCTTATCGATATCAACAATGCAAAATCGTTTGGCGAACGCCTCTCGAAAATACTCGGTATTCGTCCGAAGGATCTGAAGCCTGCCTATCCCGGCATCGTTGAACCAAGAACACATCTTTCTATGGGTCAGCACACGGAGAAAATGGTAAAGGAATGGAAGATTACACGGGAGCAACAAGACCAGCTTGCGTATGAGAGCCATATGAAAGCGGCCGCGGCATACAAGGAAGGATTTTACAGTGACCTGGTTGTTCCTTTTAAGTCTGCCAAACGTGACACCATTCTTCGCGAAGACACAACCATGGATAAACTGGCTAAACTGAAACCGGTGTTCGACAAGACCGCAGCGGGTACAATGACGGCAGGCAATAGTACAGCCTTCACGGACGGAGCTGCAGCTGTGTTTATGACAAGTGAAGAATATGCACGGCAAAACAACCTTCACGTGCAAGCGTACTTTGTGGATGCCGAAGCAGCAGGTGTTGATTTCGTGCAAGGTGCAGGGCTCTTGATGGCTCCAACGATTGCCGTTTATCGCATGCTCAAACGGAATAATCTTACTCTTCAGGATTTCGACTACTATGAGATTCACGAAGCGTTTGCCGGTCAGGTCCTTTCCACCTTGAAGGCCTGGGAAGACGATACCTATTGTAAGAAAGTCCTAGGGGCATCAAAAGCGTTAGGGCCGATCGACCGAACAAAGATGAATGTAAAAGGAGGCAGTCTCGCAGTGGGCCACCCGTTTGGCGCTACCGGTGCGCGCGTGCTCGGCACCATGGCTAAACTACTGGATCAGCGAGGAAAAGGCAGAGGGCTCATATCGGTTTGTACAGGTGGCGGAATGGGTGTGGTCGCAATCGTTGAGAAATAACGCCTCATTTTAGATCGTTCCGCAATCGATTATGCTAAAAGATAATCGAATTACTATTTCATTCATCTTTTCCTGTAAATGGTTTCACATCGCAGATGACTTACCTGATGCGGGGTTCAACTGAAAATCTCTAATTAATCACAATTTTCGTTGGCATAAGAATTTAACTTTCCCATCGTGGAGTGGCCAGGGTTTTAGACGAGTACGGCAAGTTTACGATGAGACAACAAATTAAATTCAACGAATTACCGCTTACAGACAAGGCGTTGTTAATGGCAGAGTTTGGAAGCTACCTCGAATCAATTGAGTTCTACGACTACTGGATTCATCTCTATTCCCTTCATTCAAACTTCATTGAAGTTTACTATAACATTCACACCCGCCAGATCGACAAGATCGCCATGGCGGATTATAGCGACCTGGATAAGTATCTTAATCGAATCATCATCCAAAGCCTGAGACGCGCATAATGCACTTTACCGCAAAGCCGCCAAGGCGCTGAGAAACGCTGAGGAATTTTTTTGAGGTAGTTACTTAATAGTGTTTGCCAGATTCAAGGCTCGCAGAACCTATGATTGTTGCACTAGTTCAACCGGACAAAACGAAAACAAATCTGTGCGTTCCATTGCGTCATTGCAACTTTGCGGTAAAATACATTTATGGCTTTCGCATGTGATACGCCTTCGGTTTTGTGAAGGCTCGCAAACCCGCATGCGATAAAGTTGAACCAATCCCGGAATGTTTTCGTCCGCTCCACGGGACAGCGGCACTGACACGGTCACAGCAGTTCCAGTACCCTGTACCCGAATCGATTTTGGAAAGTATTTTACGCGCACGTTCTTCCGAGCTGCTGTAAACTGAAGCGGTGAGACCGTACTCGCTCTCGTTCATGAGGGCGACTGCTTCGGTATCATCTTTCACTTTCATGATTCCAATGACAGGTCCGAACGATTCTTCCTGCATCACACTCATCTTGTTGGATACGTTGGCAAGCACGGTAGGCTCGAAGTAGTAGCCCTTACGTTGGATGCGTTTTCCACCGGTCAAGACTTTTGCACCGCTCTGAATTGCATCAGCTACCTGCCTGTCGATCACGGCTAGTTGGTCTTTTCGCGTGAGCGGTCCGATGTAAACGCCAGCGTCACCTGGCTCGCCAATTTTCCAGCTTTTAACTTCTTTGGTGAATTCTTCGATGTATTTGTCGTAGATCTTCTCGTGAACATAAATGCGCTCGACCGCACAACAACTTTGACCA
>DASWTM010000341.1:0-7967 GCA_036402115.1 Chryseosolibacter sp. | reverse complement strand
CGGGATAGTCCCTTGCGTTTGAAATGCGGTTTTGCCATCGATCCACCGTTCGATTTCTTCCTGGCGTGTTCGGTTTTGGGACTAATTCAAAAGAATTATGAACGGAGATACTCGACAATTCCATCGCGGATTGCCGTAAAGGTTCTGATCAGTGTTTGCTCATCTTCTTCCAGCAACGTTACGCGGAACCCCTGCAGATCCGAACTGAAAGAAGAAATTGGCACAACACAAACTCCTTTCGCGCCAAGCAGATAGTACACAAATCGCTTGTCGAGTTGGATGTCCTGGCCAACCCAACTTTCAACGAGAGCCTTCATCTTCGGATCGCTGATCTTCATTTTCTGATGCGGCTTCAGTGTTCCATCTCGAAAAATGATGGTGTTATAAAATGCTCCGAACGTTTCGTTAAATGTAAGTTCAGGAACTGTGTGAAGAATATCAGCAATGATCTTACTTCGTTTCCCGATATTTTGGTTAGTCTGATCCCGATATGCTTTGAACCTTGGATCACCTAAGATCAACGGAATGGCTAGCTGCGGAAGTTTGGTCGAACAAACTTCGATCATTTTTGCATTATCGATGGCCTGACAAAACTTATTAAAATCCTGATCCTTGTCTCTATTATAATACTCCATCCATCCACAACGCGATCCCGGCCATGGCAATTCTTTCGAAATTCCTTTCATGGAGATGCCGGGAACATCATCAATTATTTCAGCAAGGGAATATGCACGCGCTCCGTTATAGGTGATATTCAGATAAATTTCATCAGCTACCAGAAACAACTTGAACTCTTTCGCAATCTCGACTATCCGCTTCAGCGTCTCGAGAGGGTAAACCATACCAGTCGGGTTATCCGGATTGATGATTAGAATTCCGACAACGTTTGGGTTATACTTTACTTTATTATAAAGATCATCGAGGTCAGGGTACCAATGATTGTCAGGATCGAGTTTATATGTCAGTGGCTCATGATTTGCGTGCGCTGCCTCGGCACTGGAGTGAGTTGAGTAAGCAGGCGAGGGACCAATCACGCGCGAGGTGTCGGTGATGTATTGATACACTTTTCCAATGGCATCACCGAGCCCGTTGAAGAAGCAGATATCATCGGGTGTGATTTGTGCTCCACCCATGGCGTTGGTTTGCTTCGCCAGGAACTCACGTGTTTCGAGCATGCCCTTTGATGGACAATAACTATACACGTCATCATTCTTCACAAGGTTGGAGATGATGTCTTTAATCCAAGTTGGAAGTTTGTGATGTTTTTGAATTGGATCACCAATGTTTTCCCAGGTGATTTCGAGCCCAAGCTTTTTCAGCTGCTCTGCCTTCTTAACAATTTCGCGGATCTCATAGCTGAGTTCCTTCGCTCCTTCACTAAGTAATTTTTGTCGCATGATGATATTCGATCAGCGATGTTCCTAAGATTCGCGGATGGATTCAAGCATAACCACAGAATTATTTTATTAACGACTGTTAGTTGAGTGGGCGGGAACTCACTGGTCGCACCAGTCATCATCGTGTGAAGTGTCAGATGTAGGAGGCTCTAGCGAGCCGCGCCCGATGGTAGCTCGTGCGTAGAAACAGGAGGCTCCTGGCGGAGCCCTCTTGACCGCGATACCTCGCCTGGCGCTTGAGTTGAACGTAGTCCAATCGTCAGCAAACAACGTCCTCCAGTTGTAGCGCTATTTTGCACCGAGGAATCTAAGTTTCTCCTCAGTAACAAGAGCGAGCTAGAGGGTCAGAGCAGTCACGAGGGGCTCCACCCCTCGTGATGTGATGACGCCCCATTCGGGGCTCAGAGTCTGCCAGCTTGAAATTTTTGCAAAAAGTTTTGAAGGAGTGCTCGCAAAGCCCTGAAAGGGCGAAATATTATCACGAGGGGTGAAGCCCCTCGTGACACGCTGCTAGCCCATGGCGCTTGAGTTGAACGTAGACCAATCGTCAGCAAACAAGTCCTCCAGTCGTAGCGCTATTTTGCACCGAGTAATTTAAGTTTCTCCTCAATAACAAGAGCGATCCAGAGGGCGAGAGCAGTCACGAGGGCCTCCACCCCTCGTGACCACCGTGATGGCGTACTGTCTATCTATATCAACGAAAACTCAATAACCAGTTACAAATCAAATTTAACTTTCCTCACTTTTTTATTCTTATCTTAATCCGACTAATCAACCAAAGTATTATGAGCCAGATGAGATCAATAGCGATGTTGACGATGATAGTCGTCTCCATGACTGCAAGCGCCCAAACACAAGTCGGATTGCAGCTTTACAGTTTGCGGAATGAATTGAAGACGGAGGTGCCCGGTACGCTTGCAAAAGTCAATGAATGGGGAATTAAGGAAGTGGAAGGAGGAGGCACTTACGGATTATCGATGGACGAATTCCAAAAACTTTTGCAAAAGAATAAATTGAAGGTTGTCAGCGTAGGAGCTGACTTTGAAGTGCTGAAAAACAACCCACAGGCTGCTGTCGATAACGCAAAAGCATTTGGTGCCAAGTATGTCGTTTGTTTCTGGATTCCACACAACGGTGATGAATTTACGTTTGAAAATATTAAAGAAGCAGCCGATGTATTTTCGAAAGCTGGAAAGCTGCTTCAGGAAAATGGAATTTCGTTTTGTTACCACCCGCATGGCTATGAGTTCAGACCTTATCAGGACGGAACGTTGTTCGATTACCTTGTAAAGAACACCGATGCCAAGTATGTAAACTTCGAGATGGATGTGTTCTGGATCAAGCATCCTGGACAGGATCCTGTTGCATTGCTCGAAAAGTATCCGAAACGTTTTTTGCTTATGCATTTGAAAGACAGAAAGCATGGAACGCCTGGCAATCAGAACGGGCACGCAGATGTTGAAAGCAATGTTGTCCTTGGTACGGGTGATGTTGGTATTGATCGAGTGATGGCTGCCGCGCAGAAAGCAGGTGTGAAACACTATTTCATTGAAGATGAGTCTTCACATTCAGTTGAGCAAATTCCGCAGAGTCTTGCGTACCTGAAGTCATTGGATATAAACAAGTCTGATAAACCAGTCAAATCCGACACGAAGGCAAAAGCGAAAAAGAAAACAAAAGCTTAGCCCCCGGTTTTTAACTTGTCGAGCAGAACAGCCGGGATTGATGCAACTTTGCGTTTATCGTAATCGAAGCAGACGATCCCGGTTTTTCCTCGCGCTACTTCTTTCATCGTAGCTTTGTTCGTGAGCCTGTATAGAAGGTCGAATCCGTATTTGTTGAAGTCGGCTGCAGCGATTTCACAAACCAGGATGTCCCCGTAAAACGCTTCGGCTTTATAGACAATTACAGCATCTGAAATTACCTGCCCAACTGGGCCTTCAAAACTTAGTTCATTTTTAAATCCCAGGGTGCGATAGAATTGCAGACGTGCTTCGTGCATCAGACTTAAAACTGAATCATTGCCTACATGATTGCCATAATTAAGATCTGTCACCCGCACGGAAAGTTCGGTTGAAAACAAAAATTTCTCAGGCAACGCAAGTTCGATTCTCGCCATAAATCAAATTTTGGTTTTAATATACCATTATATTTATGGTACGCAATTTTTAATGCTTATTGCGCCTATGGAACAGCGGTACATTACTTACGATGTGAAGAGTTTTCGGGAATTTCAGGATATCATTCTCGGTATTCCAACCGAGCAGTTTATTCTATATCGCGGTCAGGCGCTCGACAAAACGTTGCTTCCGAAAATAGCCCGTTACGATATTCCTGACGTTGAGGAAACCGAACGCGAGATGTTGGAGGACTTTAAGCGAAGAAGTCTCCACCTGATCGACTACCATCCGGGCAACTCATGGGACTGGCTGGCCCTCGCCCAGCACCACGGCATGGCTACCCGCCTTCTCGACTGGACGGAGAACCCCTTAATTGCCCTTTGGTTTTCAATGTCAACGCGCGTAATGGAGAACGGCCTCGATTACTCGGTTGTCTGGGCGTTCAACGTTCCGACAGATGACATCGTGTTATCCACAGAAGACAAAGATCCATTCAAAGGCCGCACGGTAAAAGTGTTCAAGCCGAATCACATCACGAAAAGAATATCAGCGCAGTTTGGTTGGTTCACCATTCACAAGAGTGAGCGGGGTGAGAAGTTCGTGCCGTTCGAGATGCATCCTGATTACAGCAGCCGCATTTTCAAAATCAAGATCGATCCTCGGTGCTTTAAAGAATGCAAGAGCAGGCTTCATAATTTTGGTATTAACTCATCGACCATGTATCCCGACATCGATGGTCTTGCCAAACACGTTGAGTGGTTGTTTCTGGAGAAGTAATCACAAACTCTTCCAAAGGTAGAGCGTGGTATACGCTTCCCATCCTTTAAATTTTTTATAAAACTTCCGAACCTCATCAAGAGTTGGTTTGCGTTCCATCTTTTTTAGATTTTTGATCGCGTTGTGAACGCCAGCGTCCTCCAATGGAAATGCATCTGGATACCGGAACGTTTTCATGAGCGCGTAGTTTGCGGTCCAGTTTCCAACGCCTTTGATCGTCATCAACATTTCTTTGGCTTCTTCCAACGGCAGGCCTTTAAGTTTCTCTTTGGAGACCTCACCGTTGGCGAATGCGTTCGCGATGTTCACCACATAATTGCTTTTCTGACGCGAAAATTGGAGTGGAAGCAGAATGTCGTGCGATAATTGCGCGACCACCGATGGCGTTGGAAATAAGTAGTATGAGTTGTTTTCCCGCTGAAGTCGTTCACCAAACTTTTCAACGAATCGTTGCTTCAATGTGTATGCAAATTGAAGATTGATCTGTTGACCGAGGACGGCCCACACGATTGATTCGAAAAGATCGGGTTGCCCGATGATCCGATATCCAAAAAATTTTTTCACCAGCTCGCCCATTATTTTATCCGTACTGGCGAGCTTGTAAAATGGCGTAAGATCTGACTCAACATCAAACCATTCCCTCACGTAATCCTTTACGAATGTCTTTCCCGTAGCGGTTGGCGTGCCGTTCTGAAATTCGACAATCAGTTTCCCGTCACCTTCCCGAAGCGTAAATAGAATTTTCTCATCCCCGGTTTTGATAAGCTTGTAAACAGTATTTCCTTCAGTCTTGTGAAGAAGCTCTCGCGGTGAACGTTCTAAAAACTGAAAGTTCATTTCATAACTGAATTCTTCGGGCACCGGGATAAAAATCTTCGACATGCGCACTGTTTTGGTTGTAATAATCAGCAAATAGTCTGAGGAATAATAGCAAGATTCGGGTTTTTAGAGTTGTGCTGAACCGCCACCTTTATTTCAAAAACAATCGTAGGTATGTTAGGAATAAGGGAGAATGCAATTGCCGATTCTTTGAATTCAAAAGGCTATGCCCAGCTGAAAGGTATTTTGTCGCAAGAAGAGATTGCTGAGTTGCAAAACATGTATGCACAGCCTGACAGGTTTAGAAGCGTGATCAATATGCAGCGCTATCGCTTTGGCAAAGGAGAATACAAGTATTTTCAATATCCTCTTCCAGACCTGCTTATAAGACTTCGCGAGTCATTCTATAAGGAGCTTTATCCAATCGCCAACGACTGGATGCAGAAACTCGAGACCGGAATTTCTTATCCGCCCACCCACGCAGAATTCCTGGAAGTATGTCATCGCGCTAATCAGGTGAGACCGACTCCGCTGATTCTGCGATATGAGGCGGGAGGTTTTAATACACTCCATCAGGACTTGTATGGCGAAATATATTTTCCATTTCAAGTCGTGTTTGTGTTAACGAAGGATCACGTTGGTGGTGAGTTGGTTTTTGTTGAGCAGCTTCCAAGGGCACAGTCGAAAGCTGAAGTGGTAAGCCCCAAGCAAGGCGATGCAATTGTGTTCACAACGAACTTCAGACCTGTTAACGGAACACGGGGATACTATCGAGCAAAAATGAAACACGGGGTTAGCGAGGTAAAGTCAGGTGTGAGAATGGCCGTGGGAATTATCTTTCATGACGCTACCTGATTTCAACATGCTTTATTGAGCAAGAATCAGGTTGAATCGTCACATAACCAAATGCAATTTTGAAAGGAAATTAAAACGATATTTGTATGACATTGACAGCGCACGAACACCATATCAATTATCAGAGGATCGAGCTGGCTATTCGATACCTGGAAAAAAACATCACGCGCCAACCCGATCTTGATGAAGTTGCAGAGAAAGTCCATCTTAGTCCGTTTCATTTTCAGCGGATGTTTACGGAGTGGGCAGGAATCAGTCCCAAGCGATTCTTGCAGTTTCTTACGGTTGATTTTTTGAAGGACAAACTTCAGCAATCGAAAACACTATTGGAGGCAGCCGACCTTGCGGGTTTATCGAGTCAGTCGAGGGTGTATGATCTCTTCACCACGCTCGAAGCAATGACACCGCAGGAATATAGAATGAGGGGCTCCGGTATTCGAATTGAGTTTGGTTTTCATCCAACGCCATTTGGCATGTGCCTGATCGGAGTGACGGAGCGTGGAATTTGCTGGCTTTCATTTCTGGCTTCCGATGAGGATCCGCGAAAACCGCTTGAAGAGATGAAGTCGTATTGGCACAATTCGGTTTTCCATGAAGACAAGGAACTCACAGGTGCTTTTATTGAAAAGATATTTGCAAACCAGCCAGTTGAAAAGCTCCACCTGTTTGTCAAGGGAACAAATTTCCAAGTAAAGGTGTGGGAAGCGTTGCTGCGAATTCCTTCGGGTGAGGTGACGACATACCAGGATATTGCAAAGTCAATTGCTAATCCGAAAGCGCTGCAAGCCGTAGGGTCGGCTGTTGGTTCGAATCACATCGCTTACTTGATCCCCTGTCATCGCGTTATCCGTAAAGATGGTATCCTGGGCGAGTACCGATGGAGCTCCGCCCGCAAAAAGACGATGATCGGTAGGGAAATGGCAACGTTTGAAATCCCTAACAAGCATTAGTTTAAGAAAAAACTTGCTGTTTCTTTTAGAGAATGTTTGCATCTGCAAAAAAAATAGGTTTATCTTTATCTCAACAAGAACGAGCAATGAAAGCTATCAACAACACTTGGTTTTATTTTTACTACTTTTTTAAGACCCATACGGGACTTTAAGAGGAGTGTGTTGTTGAATACAAGATAAACTCGAAGGTCCCGGTAAGCCGGGACTTTTTTTTTGCTTTCACTTGAACATATACACCTCGTTATAAGGCCAACGTGGTAGCAGACTGGTAATGGATTTAGAACATTAATGGAAACGAAGACGAAAATCAATGGAAAGAAAGTCTCTCCTCTGGAGAAGAAAGCTTTGACAAAGTCGAAGTCTAGGGGCGTTCTGCGTGTGGCCATCCAGGGGATTGCAACATCCTTTCATGAGATTGCTGCCATTAAGCATTTCGGGGAAAACATCGAGACCATTGAGTGCCTGTCGTTTCATACATTATGTGAAAGTCTGAAGAGTGGCGATGCAGATTATGCCATGATGGCGATCGAAAATTCCATTGCCGGAAGCATTCTACCAAACTATTTTTTGCTGCAGAGCTATCACTTTAATATTATAGGTGAGCTGTACCTTCCAATTCATATGCACTTGTTGGTAATGCCAGGTGTGAAGTTAGAAGACATTAAAGTAATTGAATCGCACCCAATGGCTATACGCCAGTGCACGGAGTTCATTCATGGATTGAAAGATGTGGAAGTCCGGGAAAGCGATGATACTGCGCTTTCCGCAAAACGTGTTGGCGAACTTAAGCTAAGAAATACGGGAGCAATTGCGAATGAGTTTGCAGCCAGGAAGTACGGGCTGGAAATTCTCGAAAAGCGAATTGAAACCCATAAGAAAAACTTCACACGTTTTCTCGTGCTGTCGAAGAAAGCGAGTGATGATGACGCGGCCAACAAAGCATCGATCAGCTTTGAAGTGGCAAACGAGGTTGGAAGTCTGGCAGATGCGTTGACAACATTCAAGAACAACACCATCAACCTGACGAAGATCCAATCCATTCCGATCAT
>DASWTM010000340.1:0-26361 GCA_036402115.1 Chryseosolibacter sp. | reverse complement strand
AACTTTTGGGTCGCCCCGTACAGTTCGCGAACGACTGCATCGGAGAAGAAGCGAAAACAAAGGCATCGAACCTTAAGCCGGGAGAAGTTTTGCTATTAGAAAACTTGCGCTTTTACAAGGAGGAAGAAAAAGGAGATGTTGGCTTTGCGGAGAAACTTTCAAAGCTTGGCGATATTTATGTGAACGATGCGTTTGGCACTGCTCACAGGGCGCATGCCTCTACAACGATTGTTGCGCAATTCTTCAAGGATAAATGCGCGGGACTGGTGATGGCTGCCGAACTCGACAATGCAAAGAAAGTCCTCGAAAAAGCGGATAAACCTTTTACTGCTATTATGGGTGGAGCAAAGATTTCCGACAAAATATTGATCATCGAAAAACTTCTTGATAAAGTTGACCATTTAATTATCGGTGGTGGAATGGCTTACACATTTTTTAAAGCTCTTGGGGGAAAGATCGGCAACTCCCTGGTTGAAGCCGATAAACTTGATCTCGCGAAAGAGCTTATTCAAAAGGCAAAAGCAAAGGGTGTGGAACTGCATTTACCTATTGACTCAGTCATTGCGGATAAGTTTGATGCAAATGCAAACACCGACAAAGCAAACAACAACGCCATCCCGGATGGCTGGATGGGCCTTGACATCGGCCCACAGGCTTCGCAGGTCTTCAGTGAAGTGGTAAAGAATTCAAAAACAATACTTTGGAATGGGCCAATGGGTGTTTTTGAAATGGCAAAGTTTGAAAATGGGACAAAGAAAATCGCTGAGGCCGTAGTAGAAGCTACTAAACGTGGCGCATTCTCATTGATAGGTGGTGGCGATTCCGCTGCTGCGGTAGCACAGTTCGGGGTGAGTGATCAGGTGAGCTATGTATCGACTGGTGGTGGAGCCTTGCTTGAGTATTTTGAAGGGAAAGTACTACCAGGAGTTAAAGCACTCGAGGCATAACGCAATTGGTTCGCTTAGATCATCTGCATTCCCATCATGATGAGGAACATACTGAGTCCGATGAGCATGCTAATTAACTTCCGTGTCATAACTTCACTTTTCATTTTCGTTCAAATACACTTATACATTTTTCATACCAACGTCAAAAAAAGAGCCGTCAACAATTCCTGACGGCTTTTTTTTCTTGAGTCGTTAACTCGAAGTCCTTCGAGAACACGTTGTTAGCTTTGTGTCTCATTAAATTCATTTTATGAAACAGAGACGGCTGCCTTACCATTTTTGTTTGTTCTCGGAACTGGTTTGTTGCTTATTCCTACATAACCTCCCAGTTGTTTCGCCAATTTCTTAGACTTCTTTTGAATGTCTTTGCGAGTTTTCTTTCCCGTGGCTGGAGCTACCAATAATCCGGCAACCAATCCCAACAGCGTCCCCGTCAAAAAGCCTGTAATGATTTTTCCAGTTGTGTTCATATCAATTAGTTTTTTTGCTAAGGTTCGGTTCAAATAATAATGCCAGTCAGCCTTATTGGCTGGAATGTTCAGGTTAAAAAGTGAAAGAAGCCGGTGAATTTTTTCTACAGTCGTCCGTTCAGAAGTCCGGCAATGTGTAGCATGAAATCAAGTGAAGGGCCAGCCGCTGTCCGCCAGCGTCAATTAGCGGCAACAGCTTAAAGGTCATTTGAAGCGTTTTGTCGATGAAGAAGTCGCTGAGTTAGGTGTGGCACGTCCTTTCATATATGTACAGGCAGAAGGAAGATGTCCAACTAAACAACAAAATGTTTTATGAAAAATGTATTTAGAAATCTTAGTTTGTTGCTGTGCGCGGGAGCACTGACCCTTGCGGCTACGAATGCACAAGCTCAGGAAAGACCACGTGTGGGTTTTAAAGGTGGATTAAACTTAAGCAACCTATATGTGAATGACGTAGACGATGAAAATGCGAAATTCGGATGGCATGCAGGCTTTTACACTCAGCTACTTTCATCTGAAGCTTTTGCAATTCAACCGGAGATCAATTACTCTACAAAGGGTACTGGTATTACCTATGGAACTGTTGGAACAAATGGCGTGAACATTAACTATGACACTCGTTTCAATCTGCAATATCTTGACATTCCGGTGTTAGCCGTATTCAAGCTTGGAAGAGCCGCTGAGATTCATGCAGGTCCTTATTGGTCTTACTTGCTGGGAGCTGAGATCCGCAACAATGATGGCAACCCAAGTAACGAATTTGACACGATCGATCGCAGAAACTTTGACAACTGGGATTACGGATTAGTAGGCGGTATTGGTTTCAATCTTGGTGAGGCTGCGCAACTTGGCGTGCGTTACAACTACGGTTTAAATGAGATCGCAAATTCCGCTGGTGCGAAAAGATTGCTCGGAAACGCAAAGAACCAGGTAGCACAACTTTATCTCGCATTCAACCTCAACGGTGGTGACAGAGACTATGATGACAACGATGCTTACGATAATGACTAAGCAATAAGTGTAGGCAATAAAAAACCTGGTTTAGTAAGCCAGGTTTTTTTGTTTTCTAAAAGGACGTTCAACTCTTCGAATACTGCGGGTTTTCGCAGGCCTTACCACCTCATTACCTTCCTCTACTTGAATTTTTGGAAAGATCAAACGCATCAACAAATACGAAACGGATACGAATAAGCCGTACGCACAAATCAGGGCAACCACAATCTTTAAGATATTCATATTCACATTTTAATTAACCCACCCTGCCGCTCAAAATACAATGCCAACGGCCGTATACGATTTAGATTTATGCAGCCGCTAATTGGCGGTGTCACTTGAATCGTGATCACTGGGAATTTTTTCCCCATAAACGATCCATCTTAAGAGAACATGGCCGGCTTGTAATAATGGCCTTCCGGCTGACTTGGCATTAGTTTTTGAATAATGCTGCAGAACAAAACTTAATTTTATGAGCGATCTATTATATGTATTGGCCGTTATCCTCATCATCGGATGGATACTTGGTGCATTTGTATTTAGCGTTGGAAGTATCATCCACATCTTGTTGGTGATTGCAGTTGTAGCCATTCTCTTGAGACTGATCAGAGGAAGAAGCGTATAGTTTAAAGACCAATAACCAAAGTCCAAAATCCAAATACCAAATTCCAAACACCATCGAAGAGGACTCGGTGTGTTTTGATTTGAGATTTGAGCTTTGGGATTTGGATTTTGGTTATTGGTATTTGGCCTTTGCCTTCCCAACGGTCTGTTAATCAGGCAACAAATCGTGTTTTTTAGTATATTAGGTTAGAAGTTCTAACCCCCATTCTAATGAACATCTTTGTTGCAAAACTCAATTTCAAAACGCGCAAGGAAGAACTCGAAGCTGCCTTCGCCAAGTTTGGTCAGGTCACCTCCGCAAAGATTGTAAGAGACAAAGAAACGGGCCGATCGAAAGGCTATGGGTTCGTTGAGATGCCCAATGACGAAGAGGCCCAGACTGCTATCGACACCCTCAACGAAAAGGAATTGGATGGACGAGTCATTGCGGTAAAACCGGCAAACCCACGCCCGGCAACACCTGAAGCGTAGTCAAAATTGAGTTTCTTCCCAACCTGTTGATGACAGATTATTTAGGCGATTTGAAGAGTATTAAGCCGCCATACCTCTTCTATCCTTCCTTAGGGCATTTTAATACCGTTTATGGTGCAGGGATTTTGTATGTCAGGCTTGGCAGAACCTCATGAGCAAAATAAGAAAGCATAACTATACATCAGTGATTCGGAAAATTCTGGCAGCCTTCCTTTTGCTGTCAGCAGCCATTTTTTTAGCAGTAACCATTGCGCGTGTTTCGTTCGAGGAGTTGATGGGAACCGTTGATAAGATGTCAACCCCGAACCAAAAGCTTCTCATCTTGAATAGTCTGTTCGAAGAGATAACAACGCTCGATCAGGACCAACGGGCGGAGGCCATTAAAAATCCACATAAGCCCTATCAGACATTTATTGATCAGTCGCTGACGATCACCTCATTGATCGACTCATTACTAACGCTGGATTGGGATGCGTCACAGAAGAAGCGCCTCAGCACGATGAAAGACGTATTGAATGAACGCAACGAACTTTTCTTCTCATACCTGAAGGTGAAAGCCAACCTCCACGACAACAAGGAATTTTCAGGGCAATTGGATACCCTTGCAGCCATTCTTCAAGCCGATGAGATCACGATCGACACCACACTCCTTCGTGCTCATAAAAAAACAACGACAACGATCCTGCGTGACACGTCATCAAAAAAAGCCGACCAACGGTCAATGCTTCGGAAGCTCTTCAGTAAAAAGAAAAAAACGCCTCTTGATACTCCAAAGGTACAGGTGCAGGAAGAGTTAAGCTACGTTCTCGACACAGCTGCCCTGGCGCGCCAAAATGAAGCGCTTAAAGAGATCGAGAAGATCATGAAAAACATGGAAACGGATCAGCTCGACAAGCGAAAGAAACTGCAGCGTCAAGAACTCGAACTGATCAACGCCAATAGCCTCTTCATAACTCAGCTTCTTAACATCCTCCATGCTGTTGAAAAGGAAGAATTAGCGCAAGTAGCAAAAGACAATGCATATGCAGTCAGTACAATCAATCTGAGTGTAAACCGCATCAATTACCTCATGCTCGCGTTTTTCCTCGCAGCTGCAGTGCTGGTGTACTTTATCTGGATCGACATCACCCGAAGTAATTTTTATAAGGAACAATTGGAACAGGCTCGCGATAAGGCAGAAGAATTAAGTAAGGTCAAGCAGCGATTCCTCGCTAACATGAGCCATGAGATTCGAACGCCACTCCAATCCATCATCGGATTTGCAGAGCAGTTGCGCGGCAAAGCAACGCAAAACACGGAAGAGGTTGAGGCGATCTACAGTTCTTCCGAACATCTTCTTCACATCGTTAACGAAGTTTTGGACTATAGCCGCATTTCTTCTGGAAATGTCACACTCGCGAAGGATGATTTCAAACTTTTTGCAGTATTGAAACAGGTTGAATCTTCAATACGAATTCAGGCCGAGAAAAAAAATCTGACGTTCGTTGTCGACATTGAAAAAGCCTCGGATGCGATGCTCGTTGGTGACGCCTTCCGGTTAAAGCAGATACTGTACAACTTGTTGGGAAACGCGATCAAATTTACACACCGGGGCTTTGTAAAAATTTCTGTCAAAACCATATCACATGCCGATAAGGTGGAATGTGTGTTTGAGATCATCGACACGGGTATTGGTATGGAGAAGGATGAGATCGACAAAGTCTTTAACCAGTTTGAGCAAGCCAATGCAGAGATTACAAAGATCTATGGTGGCACCGGGCTTGGCTTGACGATTGTCAAATCACTCGTAGAGGCACAACACGGGAAGATAGAAGTATCGAGCGAACCCGGAATCGGTACCTCCTTCCGCATCGAACTCTCCTTCGCAAAAGCGATCGAACAAAAATTATCTAAAGCTATTGAGCCAATTACGATTGAGAAGCAGAATTTCGAGGGAAAGGTTATTGTTGTCGATGATGATGCACTAATTCTTCGTCTTTGTTCCCTTATTCTGAAGAAGCACCAGATAAACTTTGTGACTTTTGATCAGGCTCCCGAGCTGTTGAAGCTAAAACCTGATCCGGAGGTCACCCATATTTTCATGGATATTCGCATGCCGGAGATCAACGGAGTAGAGTTGTGCAGGCGCCTGCGTAAAATTTATCCGGAGCAGACAAAGTTCTTTGCACTTACTGCACATGTTCTGCCGGAAGAGAAAAACAATCTGTTGAAAGAAGGATTCGACAATATCCTTACGAAGCCATTCCATGAAAAAGAAATGCTGGAAAGTCTCGGCCTGCGCATAGTGGTTGTCGAAGAAACGGACGACAAGCCAAACCTTGAATTATTGAAGAAAATGACGATGGGTGATGAGGTTCTTTATCAGTCGATCGTGGTTCAGTTTATTGAAGAAACAATGGATGATATTGTGACGTCACGAAAGGCAGTGTCCGAGAAAGATGCGTCCGCATTGCGAGAGGTTGTACATAAAATGGCGGGGCGACTGGGTCAGCTTGGCATTGTTTCGATAGCAGGAAGGTTACGAAAGCTCGAAACAGATCTGCACAACAGAAAGCCGCTGGATGACCTCCTCCCGGAAGTCAATAAAGTTCTCAAGAAAGTAAATGATGTGGTGATCCAGATACGGCTGACGTCATTGGAGGCACAGAACTAATCTATTCAATTCCGTATTTCTCCATCTTCATGTACAGTGTCTTCCGGTCAATGTTCAAGATACGAGCTGCTTTGGATTTATTGTAACGCACTTCCTGTAAGGTCTTCATGATCGTTTCTCGTTCCTGGACCTCCTGGAGCGCCTTGAGATCATATACCGGTGCAGACTTTTCCTTCGCAGAATCTCTAACGCTGGAGGTCATCTCCTGAGGAATCGCTTCCATCCTCACCATATCACCAGAGGTGAGCAAAACAGCGCGCTTCACTACATTCTTCATTTCACGAAGGTTTCCCGGCCAGTCGTAACGTTCAAACAAGGTCATGACATCGGGCTCAAAACCTTTTACCCTTTTGCCCAGTTCGGCATTTGCCGATTCACGGAAGAAGTCGAGAAACTCGTAAAGGTCATCACCGCGTTCGCGCACAGCCGGAACCTCAAGTTTGAATTCATTGACGCGATGATATAAGTCTTCCCTGAACGATCCATTCTTTACACTTTCAGCCAGATCATCGTTAGTAGCCGTGAGTATGCGAACATCAACTTTAACATCTTTGTTGCTGCCAATGGGTTGAATGATTCGTTCCTGAATCGCCCGCAAGAGTTTTACCTGCACCTCATACGACAGGTTTCCCACCTCATCGAGGAATATCGTGCCCTTATGCGCGGCTTCAAACTGACCAATCTTGTCGAGCATCGCACCCGTAAAAGCACCTTTCACGTGACCGAATAATTCACTGCCCGCAAGTTCCTTTGACAGTGCTCCACAGTCAACAGCAACAAACGGATGTTTTGCACGCGGACTCATCTGATGAATCATGCGCGCAACGTTCTCTTTACCGGTTCCGCTCTCGCCTTCGATCAGCACAGACATGTTGGTGGGTGCTACGAGACGTACCATCTCGTATAACTTGGCGGCTAGCGGTGACTTTCCCTGAACAAATTGTGAGGATGAAGCTGGCTGTGCCGAAACTGCCTCAGTTCGCTTCTCTTTCTTCAGCGCCTGCTCAACGATCATCAAAAGCTCGTCTGGATTGACGGGTTTGGTGATGTATTCAAACGCACCTGCTTTAATCGCTTTCACAGCAGTGCGGATATCCTGAAAACTCGTCATGATAACGACTGGTGTGGCAGGCTTTTCAGCTTTAATTTCCTGGAGAATGTCCATCCCGGTTGTATCCGGAAGGCGATAATCGAGGATGACCATATCAAAAGAGCGCGATTGAAATGCCTTCAGGCCGTCTTTACCTTTGTTACTTACTGTAACCTGATGACCTTTCTTTGACAAAAAGCCTTCAAGAATTCTTGAGAAGGTCAGATCATCTTCAACGAGTAGTATGGACGCCATATAGGGCCTTAAAATAAAAAGAAAAGCCGGAATATTTCCAGCTTTTCCGATGGTCTAAAGCTATTTCTATGAGAATTGGCGTTATCGCTGCCAATTAGTTTTGATCGTTCTCCGTTCCTTCGTCATCAAGCTTATTTCCTTCCTTGTCGAAGCGAACAGTCTTCGTTTGTGCGCCATTCTTCAATTCTACGACAAACACTTCCTGGCCATACGCACCGGTGTTACCTGTGTTGCCTGTATTTCCGGAAACAGAAGTGGTATCAGATTGTGTCTGGCCTTGAGTCTGGTCCTGGGTTTGACCTTGGGTTTGACCTTGAGTCTGGCCTTGCTGGTTGTATGAAGTGGAGTCAGATGACATGGTTGTTGACTGGTCTGAAACGCCAGTAGTTTTATAGGCTGCGTTCACCAACCATCCACGATATTCGGTTGCTTCGAGTGATCTCTTAACAGCATCTGGAAGATCGCGCGAGTTGATGCGTTCACGATCCTGATCATCCTGTGTAGTGGATGTCGGATACTGTTGCGTTTGTGTTTGCGTTGACGTTGTGTCTTGTGCATGTACTGCGATCAATCCTCCGAAGAGCAGGCAGAATGCGAGTGTTACTTTTTTCATAGTTCTAATCGGTTTTAGTTGTAAACATTCGAACATCCTCATAGAGGAATGTTGTGCCAGCTGTCGCCCTATAGCCGGATTTCCGATTGGAATAATGAATTAGCAGATCAATTGAAAAAAGTGTCGTTGTCGTGTAGAATCATTCTACAGCCGTGTGAAAATTCGTGTACAAAAAAGAGCTGATGGGATTATCAGCTCTTCTGGCAAGCGTCCATATGTTACAACGGACCGGCTATATCATCTTTCACTCTTAATTTTCTTTTCCTCCACCATATACGCAAGGCCGAGACCACTTCCACCGAAGATCAACAGCATGGAGAAATAGCCTACCTCGTCCATATAGAACGCTCTATCAAGAGCATAGCCCAGCAATAGGCCGATACCTGCACCGATCAGCAGAAGCGATGCACGCAAGGCGCCTGACGTTGTACGAACTTTCTTGGTAAAGACAGACGGATCGATACCTTTATCGATCATGGCCATGCGCTCTTCATTTTCATATCTCCGGAGGTAAATTATCATGACAATGGTTCCAATGATCAACACGATTGGGATCATTACCGCTATTGCTTCGATTTCCATAAGTTTTGTTTTAAAATTTACCCCTTTGACTCGCGGCTGCATAAGGAGGTTACAGCTACCGGCAAAAATTTAACAGCCTTTCTCACCTGTTTTTCCTGAAATACCGTGTAACTTCAGCTAAACCTGCTGCGTCAAAGCCCCGTCATGACGAACGATGGAGATCTGCTAGTTATCGATCGCATTCTTGCGGGCGAACAAAACCTGTATGCTGGACTTGTAGACCGGTATAAATCCTACGTCTATACGATAGCTTATAAAATTCTATTGAACCGACCGGAAGCCGAAGAGGCCGCACAGGATACCTTCATTAAGGCATATCACCATTTAAAGTCTTTTAACAGGGAGGCTAAATTCTCTACGTGGCTATACCGAATCGCGTTCAACACGGCTATCAGTTATAAACGCAAGCACAGGCACGACTTTCAGAGCATTGAAACCGTTGTCATATCCCATGCCGGGGAATCGGAAGGACCGCTCGAGAAGAACGACAAAAAGCGCTTTTTAAACCAGGCCATGGCAAAACTCGGAGAGGCAGATCGTACTGCACTTAGCTTATTTTATCTCCAGGAATTTTCCCTTGAGGAAATCGCGGAGATCATGAGCATGCAGGCAAACACGGTGAAAGTGCGTATACATCGTGCACGCCAGCGCGTGGCGGACGAATTGAAATTAATTTTACAAAAAGAAGCATTAACTTTATAACAATGAAGAAGGTTACCCAACAGTCAGATGACATGCTCCTCGATTTCCTTGATGGGAAATTGACAAACGAGCAGCAGGCAGCCGTTAGCGAATCTCTTCGTCAGGATTCCGCGCTTCGCGAACGTCTCGAACAACTTCGGTTCGTCCATGAAGCAATGATACCAGCATATCTTGAGACACCGTCTAAGAACTTCACTGCGTCTGTAATGGGCAAATTAGATCAGCAACCTGCACCACGCGGTTTATCGATACGTAACGGCCTGTTTCTTCTGGCAGGAATTGTTATGGTATTGACCATTGCCGTAGTACTACTCTCCAGCGGTGTATTCGATCAGACCACTACCGTTAATTTAAACAACAACGAGTTAACGCAGCGATTTATTAAACAATCTCTCCCAGCCTTTTCGATTGACGGTAAAGTACTCGTGAATGCAATCATTTTGTTGAACATCGTAGTTGCATTTCTTGTGCTCGACAGGGCCATCCTTAAACCATTTTTCCAGAGACGGATGGAAAGCATGTAGTGATCGGGCTTATGATGATGCCCGACATCCGGACTTGTGGATAAATAACCAATGACCAATGATCAAATTCCAAAAGCACCCGATTTAATTGCGCGGGCTTTGAGATTTGGTCATTGATTATTGGTGCTTTCGGATAGATGGTGCTTCAACTATGGGTTATCGGTGACTAGCCCGTTCCACACCGAAGCAAATAACCAATGATCAATGATCAAATTCCAAAAGGCACCCATCTAAATCGAGCACCAGTTTGAGATTTGATCATTGATCATTGGTGCTTCCTAACATAGAGGGTTTGAAATTTGATCATTCATTATTGATTTTTGACTGTTGATTTTTGGTGCTTTTGCGTTCTGATTGCTTATCTTCAGGAACAATCTCCGTGCTATGAACCAACCCAACACTGCCTTCCGGAATGCGATCGTTGCCGCCCTGGGCGGTTTTCTTTTTGGATTTGACACTGCTGTGATTTCAGGGGTAGAGACTTCCATCCAGCAACTCTGGCAACTTGATAAGGTATCACATGGTTTTACCGTAGCCTCTGCCCTTCTCGGAACGGTGATTGGATCGCTTGTAGCAGGAAAGCCTGCGGAGAAATATGGTCGCAAGCGAGTACTTCAAGCAATTGGTTTATTGTACATCGTGACTTCAATTGTTACTGCATTAACACCTTCCTGGTTGCCTTTCGTAATATTCCGATTCCTCGGTGGAATTGGTGTGGGTGCATCCTCCGTGGTTGGTCCCATGTACATTTCGGAAATTTCACCCGCGGATCGCAGAGGACGCCTCGTTGCGCTCTTTCAGTTTAATGTGGTGAGCGGCATTTTACTCGCGTTCCTGTCTAACTACCTTCTTTTTGGAATCAGCGAGGATTCATGGAGATGGATGTTGGGAGTGCAGGCAATTCCCTCTCTCCTCTTCTTTGTCATGGTGTTCTTTGTACCTGAGAGTCCACGCTGGCTGGTGAAAAATGGAAAAGATGGCGAAGCTGAAAAAGTGCTGGCTTCTATCGGTGAAAAAAATATAGCCACTGCGTTGCAAAATATTCAGGCCTCCGTTCGTTCCGAGATTGGAAGGGTGAAAGAAAGTTTGTTTAACGGTCAATACTCAAAACCGATCATGTACGTGGTGGTGCTGGCGATGTTCAATCAACTTTCGGGCATCAATGCTATTATGTACTATGCCCCAAGAATATTTGAGATGACGGGGTTGGCAAAAGATACCGCTTTGTTGCAGGCAGTCTCAATCGGACTCACCAATATGATCTTCACGCTGCTGGCGATCTCAGTCATTGACAAATTCGGTAGAAAAAATTTATTAATTGTTGGATCAATCGGCATGGTCCTGTCGCTGGGACTTGTTGCGTATACATTTCAGACGGGACAGTTTGGAGGTTACCTCATCATGATTTACCTGATTGGTTTCATCGCTTTCTTTGCATTTTCACAAGGAGCTGTGATCTGGGTTTTTATGTCAGAAATTTTTCCTAACAAAGTCCGTGAACAGGGTCAGACACTTGGAAGTTTTACGCATTGGATCATGGCAGCAGTGATTTCATGGACTTTTCCAATCATTGCGCAATCTGAAAACGGTGGATTTTATTCGTTTCTGCTATTCGCGATCATGATGACGCTGCATGGACTTTTTGCATGGAAGGTTCTTCCTGAGACAAAAGGGAAATCGCTCGAATCTATCGAGAAGACCTTAGTGATGCACTAGCCAAAGATTTCTGTCTCTTATCGATAGCAGGTAATGAAAATGTAAATGTGCTACCGCGGCCTAGCTCACTATCAATCCAGATCCGCCCATGATTTTTCTCAATGAATTCCTTGCAGATCATCAGACCAAGCCCCGCTCCCTTTTCTTCATTGGTGCCGGTCTTACTTTGAGAATATTTAAACACCTCTGACTGTTCCAGAATATCAATTCCCACACCCGTGTCAGAAACAGAGATCATGACTTGCTGGCCGTCCTGTTTTGCGCCAATGGTGATGCACCCACCTTCTCCTGTGAATTTAATGGCATTGGAAATCAAATTTCGCAACACAAGCTTGATCATATCTTCGTCTCCTCGTGCAAAAAGATGCTGATGGATGTGGTTGACGATGTTGAGCTTCTTTTTCTCCGCATTACTCAGGAGCAACGCAGTGGTTTCTGCCACGATGTCGTGGATACTGATTCCATCACGCCTCACTACGAAACCCTTCATTTGACTTTTAGACCACACCAGCAAATTGTCCAATAAGTCATACGTCTGATCAACATTGTGTTTTAGACCCTTGAGGAGCATTTTAAATTCCTGAGGTGTAATCAACTCTGACTCGTTGAGTAAAATAATTAGCGCTTTCAGCGAGTGCAGCGGGCTTCGCAGGTCATGCGAAATAATCATGAATATTTTATCTTTAAGCGAATTCAGTTCTTCAAGTTTTTCTTTCTGCTGAATCACCTCAAAATTCCGCTGATTGATTTCAAAGCTTTTCAGTTTCAATTCGTCATAGGCGCGATTGAGCTCCAACTGACGAAGGAAGTCCCGATAGGTAACGGAATACCGATAGCTGACGTACATGGTCGTCATTGCCATGGCAGCCATCAGCACTAAAAAGCCGTGCGTAATTATTTCGGTGACTGACAATGTTGAAAAGAACAAATAGAAAACCAGGAAGCTGGAAACGGTTGTAATCATCCCAAACACAGAGTTGCGCGGCCTCCATAGCAGAAAGATTGCGCTAATGATATAACCAACAGACGTATTAAAGGCATAAATAAAAAACAAATTAGGTGTTGGTAGCCAGCTCAGCATCCACATCAGCGAAACAAAAACAACGTGGCAGGAAAAATGAGCGATGAACTCATCGCTAAAATTGAGTCGATCCTTCAGCGATATCATCGCCACGATGGCAACCGTTCCGCATAACCTTACTATGAGAAACAATTCCCACTCATCGAGTACAAGCAGATCAAGAAGTACGAAGGCTGGAAAGATAAAAGCACCGCACCATGCCATGGTGATATGAGAGCGTCTTGCCTTATGTGAGAGAAAATCCTTCCATTGCGCGTCAGCCGATGCATGTGGATTTTCTGGATTCATTTTCAGGTTGCGAATGCTACCTTAAAATTACCTTTACACTGAATTCCGGGATGCTGCGATAAGATCAATTGATATGAGCGAAAGCCCACCGCCAATACCGTAGTATCCAGTATTTAGGATGTGAATAGAGTAATGAACTACAAATTACGAGTGAAGAATGAAGAATGAAGAATCGTTGGCTTACATCGTTTAGCAATAAGCGGTCAGAGTCATTGTTTGGGTTCAGGGCATTCGATCTTCCAGTCTCTTGACAGTGCCAAGTCACCCTCTTTCACTTTATTGATTGTCTCTTCTTTGTTCTTTGTCTTTTTACAACCCTTATCAACATAGGTGTATTTCGCGCCATCAACTTTGAAGTTGAAGTAGCAGGTGTTGGAGGCCTTGTGCGTTTTTAAACAGACAAATTCTACATTATCCTGATATCGTGTCGTCCCTGATGACAACAGAACAACGGCCAAAAGCGAAACAAAAATCTTCATGGGTGGTGAATTGAATAACAAATATAAAATGTGCCGGCAAATAAAAAACCCTGAGTCTCCCCAGGGTTTTACTATCATTTCGAACAACGATTAATAGCGGTAGTAGTCTGGCTTGAACGGCCCTTTTACTTCCACGCCAATATACTTTGCCTGATCCGGTGTTAACGTCTCAAGTTCGACACCAATTTTCTTCAGGTGAAGACGAGCAACCTTCTCGTCCAGGTGCTTCGGAAGCATGTACACTTTGTTTTCGTACTTCCCAGCGTTTGTCCAGAGCTCAAGCTGCGCCAATGTTTGGTTAGTGAATGAGTTAGACATTACAAACGAAGGGTGCCCCGTAGCACAACCAAGGTTCACAAGGCGACCTTCAGCAAGAAGGATTACCTGGTTTCCATTCTTCAATGTATAAAGATCAACCTGAGGTTTTACTTCATCTTTCTTTGCAGCGTTCTTATTCAACCATGCCACATCGATTTCGTTATCGAAGTGACCAATGTTACAAACGATCGCCTTGTCCTTCATGGACTCAAAGTGACGGCCCAGAACGATTCCAAAGTTACCAGTAGCTGTAACGATAATATCAGCTTCCTTCACTGCATCATCCATCCTCTTCACAGCATACCCGTCCATGGCAGCCTGAAGCGCACAGATTGGATCGATCTCGGTCACAATAACACGAGCACCAGCACCACGAAGTGACGCAGCAGATCCTTTTCCAACATCTCCATATCCTGCAACAACTGCTACTTTACCGGCCATCATCACGTCCGTTGCTCTGCGGATCGCATCAACCAAGGATTCTTTGCAACCATATTTGTTGTCAAACTTTGACTTTGTTACAGAGTCATTGATGTTAATCGCAGGTAGTGGAAGTTTACCATTGTGCATCCGCTCGATCAGGCGGTGTACACCCGTGGTAGTTTCTTCAGAAATTCCTTGGATGCCTTGAACGAGTTCAGGGAAACGATCCAATACCATGTTCGTAAGATCGCCACCATCATCGAGAATCATATTTAACGGCTTGCCATCTTTAAAAGCAAACAGTGTTTGTTCAATACACCAATCAAATTCTTTCTCGTTCATGCCTTTCCAAGCAAACACGGGAATACCAGCAGCAGCAATAGCTGCAGCAGCATGATCCTGTGTTGAGAAAATGTTACAAGATGACCACGAAACTTCAGCACCCAGTTCAACCAATGTTTCGATAAGAACCGCTGTCTGAATTGTCATGTGCAAGCAACCTGCGATGCGCGCGCCCTTTAATGGCTTTTGCTTTCCGAATTCTTCGCGTGTTGCCATCAAACCGGGCATTTCTGCCTCGGCCAATCTGATTTCTTTTCTTCCCCATTCTGCCAGGGAGAGGTCTTTCACCTTGAATTTGAGTTTTTGATCTACTGTCATTGTACGTTTTTTCTGTTATGGGTTCCCAGCCAAGGCAAGGAAGGCACAAAAATAAAAGAAAGGTTTATAAATAACTAGATGATTTTCAAGGATAAGCTGCGTGTAAACCCTTGTTTGACAGCCACAGCCATCAATCTTTATTTTTAGGCCAGAAACTAAACAAACCAGACTGCTGTTAGCTTTTCATGAACATCGAAACTTTAAAATTTGACACGAAACCAACGCTAAAAATCAGCGTAATTTCGGACGTAGTTTGCCCCTGGTGTTACATCGGGAAGCGCAGGCTGGAGTCCGCCATATCGAAACTTTCGGATAAGTATACGTTTGACGTAGAATATTTTCCTTTTGAGCTAAATCCCCAAATGCCTGTCAGCGGGGCGGATCAAAAAGAGTACCTGACAAGAAAATTTGGAAGTGAGAGCAAATACGAGCAATTGACCGGTCACGTATCTAACGTAGCCGCGCAACACGGTTTGAGCTTCAACTTTAACGCGCAATCGATTTCTCCTAACACCCGAAAGGCACACCGGTTGATACAACTCGCCAAAGAAGACGGGAAGCAACTTGAACTGGTTGAAGCATTCTTTAAAGCTTACTTCACCGATGGAGTTGACCTTTCAAAAGATGAAAATTTAATCAGCCTCGCAGAACGCTGTGGTCTTGATCGCGAGAAGGTCGCCAACTTCCTCAAAACGAAAGAGGGTGAAGCCGAAGTTGAGATGGCAGAGCGCCAATGGCAGAATGCAGGGGTGACGGGCGTGCCATTCTATGTGATTGATAACAAATACGGAATTTCTGGCGCGCAATCTCCTGAAGCGTTTATACAGGCCTTCACAGAGATTGCCGATGCGAAGAAAGTAACATCGACTGGTGAAGCATGTGACGTGGACGGCAACAATTGCTAGTTACTGATCAAGCTGTCTTAAAAAGTCGAGTCCACCCGGCCACTTTCCAAAACCCGCTGCAACATTGATGTGTCCGGCATCGGGCAGTAGAATCAACTTGCTGCCCCACGCATTGGCAAAGTGGTTCGCGCGTTCAACGGTCACGTACATATCATTTGTGCTGCTGATCACCGTAGAACGGAATGGTAGTTTAGTCAACGGCATAGGTTTGAATCCGGTGGTACCCGGTGGATACACTTCCGATTCTGTATCGCTCGGCGCTACGAGTAACGCTCCCTTAATTTTTGTTGGATATTTCTGCGACCAGTAAACAACGGTGCTACACGCGAGACTGTGTCCAACCAGAATTACGGAAGAAGGATCGTATTGGTTCAACTCATGCTGAATAGTGTCGACCCACTCTTCCCGATCAGGTGTATCCCAGTCGCGTTGATGGATACGTTTGAAACTAAAATCTCTCTCCCAGATGGTTTGCCAGTGGCCTTCACCTGAGTTGCCTAATCCAGGCAGAATAAAGACGTTAGACTTGAATTTCATTTCTTTGAGGAGAGTGCTTCAAGATCCGCATGTTTAATCACAGAAGTCCAGACGCTGGCCTTTCCGTTATCGATGCGTGTCCAGACTGGGGCGATGATGCCTTTGTGTGCGGAGATGTGAATGTGATCGCCCAGTGAAACGCCCGTGTCAGGCGTAAAGGGCGCCTCACTAATCGTTGCATTCTTAAATGTATTTCCGCCATCGGTTGACCATGCCAGCACAACGTCTGTCTGCAAGTCATCATACGCTCCGCGATCGTAGAATGCCACGTAGATAAATCCGGTGGTCTGGTCGATTGTCATGGCGGGCATGTATTGATGATTTTTCATGTGAATGCCGATATTCAGCGGTGTGCTCCAATTGTCTCCGTAGTTCGTTGACCGGCTAAACCAAACGTTAGTGTTGTCCTTGCCAGCGCGCTGGTCGGCCCACACGAGAAACAAGTAACCTCGCGTCCCCGTTTTGCTTCTGTCGGTCATGAACACTGGCAATCCGTTTGCGTACGTGTGTCCCGGAATGTTAAAACCGGCTACTCCCCGATGATCCATTATACCGATGTCATTACTCAGCCAGAGATTTCCATCGAATGAGCGATCGAGATAAATTTTATTGTTGACTGCCCATGCAACAAACTCCTTTCCGTCAAATGTCACAGCTGGCATCGCACCCAAATTGGTTGAATCTTTTCCTGAACAATTGCCTGGCGTTTGCGACACGACTACCGGATCGCTCCACTTCGAGCCATTTCGCGATGCACTCATCATTACTGTCGATTGGCAATTCAGATCGTTGCTCGGATACGAATCAAACTGCGTCCACGTGAGGGTAAGGTTGCCTTTTGAGTCAATAACCGCCCTTGGTCTGCGCTGCTCTTTTTGAGCGTTAAGACCTATGGACAGACCATCATCCCAGGTAAGGCCACCATCATTTGAACGCTGAAGCACAATACGATCGCCTTTTTCGCCATCAGCCAGCGCACTAACCTTCGAACGCTCCGAGGAATGAAAAAAGTAGAATGTTCCTCCGCCATCGGCCACCAATGTTCCATCCCCATCCACACCAAACGATGAACTCACGCGACTTTTTTGCCATGTAATTCCACCGTCTTTTGTTACGTAAACATTATCCATTGCAGCTGCAACGATGTTCAATGGATTACCAGGATTTATTGCAATAGACGGCTCACGCAATGCAGCGTCACCTTGTTGTTCATCAAGTTTGATATTCCTGACCTGCGCCAGTGATGATGTGATCGAGAGTAATAAAAGGAAGGTAACAACGCCAGGTTTCATATTCCAAAAGTTATCCGGAGCCTTCCACCCAATGTGAATTAATTTCTTCAACAATGCCTCACGGGTGGAATTCACAATACTAGTAATATCGCTAAATTCGACAAAAATGTGATAACAAATTATATGTTCATTGCATTAGTCCGTTAACGCTAACATGAACCTCATAAAACGTTTCGGTGCGCCTGAATTTTAGGAAATTCCATGGAAGCGTTGGGCACAGGGAACGCGGAAAACTCATCTTGCACGAGGTTGGGCAATACATGTGTGAGGCCCCGTTTTCACAGTCGCGTGTAGCGGTAACGTTAGCATCGTGAACGGGTACATCAAAATTTGAGATGCAACGTCCGCGAAAATTACTTACCTTGAGGCATATTTTATCACTAGCTCGTAAATCATTTAAACCCTTTATATTATGATTCGTCACGTGTTACTTATTTCATTTATGGCGTGTGCCATCGCCAGCCAGGCTCAAAAGTTGAAGCTGATCGAAGGCGATCTTTCGGCTTTGGCAGGACAATCTTCGATCAATACGGAGTTCACCTACGATAATATGAAAGTTGGAAAAGACCTCACCGAAGAGGCTTACATCGCTGAAAAAAAGACAAAACTTGATGAGAAAGAAAAAGGTCGTGGTGATAAATGGGAGAAGGCGTGGATTGACGACCGCAAGGAAAGATTTGAACCTCAATTCCGTGAATTGTTTACCAAACACTCTGGGCTGTCAACGGCTGGTGACAACGCGAAATACACATTGATCTTTAAAACGACTCGGACAGAACCAGGATGGAACGTAGGTGTAATGCGCGTCCCTGCGTTCATCGATGGCGAAGCATGGATTGTCGAAAAAGCAAACCCTTCAAGCGTTATCGCAAAAATCACCGTAACGAAAGCTCCAGGCCGTGACGCGATGGGTTTCGACTACGAAACGGGTGCACGACTACAGGAAGCGTATGCGAAAACCGGAAAGGAACTTGGGGGATTCATTAAGAGCAAGAGTAAAGCGAAAAAGAAGTAGGCGAGAGCCTCACACTACTGTGAAGCCGGTTAATTTGACCGGCTTTTTTTATTTTTTTTCCACAAGTTGTTGAATAATTCTTCATTTCAACATTTGAGTATAAGCGGGCGTTCGTGCACGGATTGCAATTCGACCGTATAAAATGCCGTTCATCTCCCGTATCTACGTTTCGATGGGTCGAACGGCTCCACCAAGTGCGATGGTAACGCATTTGATTTAAGGTCAGTAGAAATTAAACTTTAACATTTATGATTAAGAAATTCATCCTGGGTTTAACCGTTGTCGGTATGCTCTGGGGTTGCAGAGATGAAGCGAAAGAAAGAGCTCTCCAAACCCAGATTGATTCCTTACAAACAGAACTGCAAACAAGTCAGGAAACTGCACAAACGCTACAGGACGTTGGTGTACTGATTGATTCGATTGACGCAAATCGTCAATTACTCCGCACGGATATGGTAGAAGGCACTTCATACCAAAACTACAAGGAGCGCCTGAGCGGTATCAGCAAGTACGTGAAAGAAACGCAAGCTAAAATTGCCGAGCTTGAAAAGTCAGCAAAAAATTCCCGCGTGTATGCAGGAACAATTAAGCGCTTGAAGGCTGATCTCGAAGCGAGAACACAACAGATTGCCATGCTTGAGCAGGAAGTCGCAAAAGTTCGCAACGAGAACCAGTCACTTTCAAGAACCGTTTCTCAGCGTGATTCTGTCATCAGTGTAAATACGGAAACAATCAAGGTTCGTGAAGAAAATCTTGCGGCTCTTGAAACTCGCGTACAGGAAATGAACGTGCAGTCGAAGAATGATCAGGCAACGGCTTACTTTAACCAGGCTGCTGCTCTTGAGAAAGCTGCGGAACGCACGAAGTTCGCTCCACGCAAGAAGAAAGAAACAAAACGCGAAGCTCTTGAGCTCTATAAAATGGCCCTTTCTCTAGGTAAGTCAGAAGCGCAGGCAAAAGTAGAAGAATTAGAGAAAGACCTCGGATAGTCTCCAACTATCTGCTAACCCGAAAGCACAGGTCCTCCAACCTGTGCTTTTTTTATTTCCGGTTGTCAATGAATTTTTTAAGCTTCCGCGTGTTCCCTGAATGTTGCATCGCTTCAATTTCTTTTAACGATACAGAAACAAGTTCAGGCACCACTCGTAATCTCGATTGAAAAAAACCTAGCAGTTCCTTTTCAACAGATTCTTTCCGGCTCGGGTCAAAATGAATGTGCAGTTTCAATTCATCTGTGCCGAGGTTTCCAGTAAAGGCTTCGACCACGTAGTCGATGACGCCATTCAATTGCAAAAGCTCAAACAAAGCAGGTGGATACAGCGTTGTTCCTTTTAGCTTTATCATCTGCTGCTTTCGTCCGAGAATAGGGCCAACACGCAATGTGTTTCTTCCGCACGTGCACACCTCATGATACGTCCTTGCGATATCTCCCGTCCGATATCGAATCAACGGCATTCCTTCAACACCAAGCGTGGTGATGGTGATTTCACCGGTCTCACCCTTGCGCACGACATTTCCCTGATCGTCCAGAAGCTCAAGGTAAATCAGCTCGGGATGAAGATGCCCGCCTTTCCCATGTCCACATTCAGTGAAAGCAGTTTGCATTTCAGTCGATGCGTAAGTGCTGTAAAGATGTATCTTCCATGACTCACGGATCTTACTGCCGAGCGTATTGAATTCCAATGATTCATTCCGTACTCCCTCCCCTATACAAATCGCTTTTTTTACCGAGGTGGAGTTCAAATCAACCCCAACCTGCTTTGCGTATTCGATTAACTTGACCAGAAATGATGGAACTGCTACGAGCACGGTAGGATTTAACCGCTGGATTGTTTCCAATTGGAGGGCAGGCAAACCTGGGCCTACACGTATCAACCCCGCCCCAAGCTTTCGAATGCCTTCATAATAAGCGATACCTGCCATGAACTGGCGATCCAGTGTCAACATGAGCTGGTAAAGATCATCCGAAGTTCCATCCGCGCATTCAAAAGAAATTGATTCGTTGTAAGCAAGACGCTGGAGGTCCTTTTCGGTTAAACCAATGGTCACCGGTTTCCCAAGCGTGCCTGATGTGCTTGTAAATTCAACGATCTCGCTTTTCGGAACACAAAGGAAATCCCAGTTGTGATTTTGCAGATCGTCTTTGCAAGTGGTAGGCAGAGATGACAAATCTGCGATATTCTGCAGCCGAAGATCGCTCTTATGTTTTGTAAAAAGCCTTTTATAGAATGGTGAACGCTTAGAGGCATAGTCAACGGCTTCGCGCAAACGCTGAAGCTGAAAATCTTCAATTGTATCCGCTGACGCCAGCTCAATTGGGGGAATGTTCTTCATTTCTCAATAATTACGAAGGCACATGCGGTCGTGCTTGTGTGCGACAATGAAACGTGAATCGACTTCCATCCATTTTCATTAAAAAACGTAAGGAAGTTTCCACCGAGGTTAATGAATGGTCTTCCATCTTCATCATGGCGAATTTCGATCTCGCTTAACTCATATCCAAGAAGCAAGCCCTTCCCTGTTGCCTTTAGAAACGCTTCCTTGGCTGCAAATCGTGCCGCATAACTCTCAGCGGGTAGCGCACATTTCTCGCAGTATTCGATCTCATGTTTTGAAAACACCTTATCGCGGAATGTGTCACCCTTCGCAAGCTTGTCCGCAATCCTGGAGACTTCAACGATATCGATCCCGTTTCCTGCAATCATTCCAATACCCTCTTTCTCGCTTCTTCAAGGCGTTCTAGCATGTGCGCGCGCTCGTGCTCAGTGGCGACTTCTTTTTGCAACCCTTTCTCAAAGGCGGCAATCGCTTTTGCAAAGTCTTCGTTCTTGAAATATTCATCACCAGCGAGCATGTACGCCAAGTATGAGTTAGGATTCCATGAGATGAGGCTATCCGCATTGAACCCTTTTCGGGGTTGAAAGGGGAACCGATATTGGTTAAACTTCAAAATATTGTCGAAGCCCGCTGTGGTTAAAAACGGATCTTCCGGAATTGTCAATGCAGGTTCGTTTACTTCACGATTCTGGTCAAGATTCAACTCAAAAACCTTCTTCAAGTCGTAGCAGACAAATTTTCCAAGTTGCCAGGGTGAAGTTGAAATCCACACGAGCTGCTTTTCAGGCTGAAATATGATGGCGTGATGAGCGATCAATTGATTAACAGCCTTCTCATTTCCCAGACCGATGTCCGCATCATTGAGTCCTTTTTGATTCCGGAGGATAGAAGCGGTGGCAGCAACCGAGTTTTTGGGAGTTGCATTTAGCAATTGCTTGACGCGGTCAAAACGATAGACCGAGGCACTCGTCTTCATATGTGCCTGATTGAGTTCAGTTAAGCCCAATGTCTTGCTTTGGAAATGGTTGGTGCCGATGATGTAGTTTCCGTTCGTTTCAAAAATATCTAGTGCCTCCGGAGATTTTTCTATGATCGCAGCGCGCTTGTCTTTGGCCGATCCGATAAGGAACGATTCCGCAACAAATGTCTTGCGTTTTCTCGCAATTGTGTAGGCCTCTTCAATAGTAGAGGCATATTGAAGAATCTCACGAGCAAGAAGCGAAACAGGGGTTGCCGATGACGTGGGAATCTCTGACTTAGCCGCATTCAAGGTAACAGTGAGTCCGTGATCGTTCATGCCTGAGAGAACACCAGTCATTCCCCCAAAGGTTACCATCATAAATTTATGACCCTGATCGGGAGCATAGAAAGCAACGATCTTGTTTTTCGCGAAGTCATCACCGACATAAAAATCAAAATTTCTTCCGATGATTAACGTGCTGTCTTCGGATTTGTCGCCCCAGGTTGCAAAAGCAGTGCACCCTACCAACGCCATATTTTGCAACGCATGGCCTATGTCATGAGCAGCGTGATAGTTGAGCATTCTGTGATATGGAGGTGCGATGAAATCAAACTCGTGGGACGCCACGCGCGAAACACCATATATCTCCTCGCGAAACTCCTGTGGTACACTTTCATCGAGATCTCGGTTAAACCATCCAACAAAATACTTTAACACATCCAGGTATGCCTTTGATGGAACAAGCTGGCGGATCTGCGCATTAAAAACTTCTTCCTGATATCGAATGAGTGGCTTCGTTAGTTTGCCAATCGCTTGTCCTCGCTCGAAAGGTTTGCCTTCGACATAGAGCTCGTACAATCCGCTTTCACTTTGGCGGAACCAGCTTTGATTTAGTGTAAATAGTCCATTGCGATTTTCGATATTCACCGATGAAGAATCGGAAGTGATGACCGGATCATCAACGGTGGCTACGGATCTGATGTGGACGATCAACACGAGCAGAAGCACAGCTAAAGCACCCAGCAGCCAGCCAAAAAATTTCAGTGCTTTCTTCATGTTAGCTTCAGGCGTTACGGATTTTTGAGACGAGGTAATCTTTTCCTAAGATCTCCGAACAGGTGGAAATCGCACTTACGGTAACACCGAGAATACCGTGAAGGTTCAGATTCTGGCCGGTCAACAGCAGGTTCGGGATTTTGGTGCGAGGCGAGATAAAAGTACGCATCGGTTCCTTGTAATCCTTAACCACACCATAGAGGGAACCATCATCGGTACCAATATAATCCCTCACCGATAAAGGCGTTGCCGCATAATAGGTATCGATGGCATCCGTAAATCCCGGGAACCGTTCTTCTACTAATTTAAATAATCGCTCCGCACGATCCTTCTTAAATGCCTCGTATTCCTCTCCCCTGCTGGTTTCGTTTGCAACGGTATTAAACGTGTTTGCCCATTGCTTTACCTCATCGTAACGCATGTAGGTCATTACGGTGACACCATCGGCATACTTATCGTTTTTCGAATTCGCAGAATAGTACAGCGCATAACCACTTGGCCAGGTGTCTTCTGTATAGTTCAGTACACTCCATGCATCCGATTCATTAAAATAATAGTAGTTATGATTCAGATACGGCAGCGTATCTTTCTTGAGAACGATATTGACAAAAAAAGTGGAGATCGAATTTTCAAGGCTGTTGAGCCGGGTACGAAACGCTTTTTTGATCATGTCCGTCTGCAGCAGCTCAAGCGTTTTTGTTGGATGAACATTCGAGATGAAAAGCTTGCCATCATAGCGCTTGCCATCATCGGTTAACGCATGTGTCACAGCACCATTCTCCTCCACAAGCTTCACTACTTTAGCATGCTTAACGCACTTGCCGCCACGACTGACAATTTCGCGCGTGAGGGCAATCGCAATCTGTGAACCACCATCGACAAATCGCCAAGAGCTTTCGATATAGCTATTCACAACCAACGCATGAACGTAAAAAGGTGTCTTATACGGTTCGCCCGCATAAAGAAGACTCGTGCCCGCAAGAACGTTCTGCAGTTTTTTGTTAGGTGTGATCGATTCAAGATAGGTTTGGGTGTCGATTTCGAGCACGTTTACCTTATCGAAGTAGTCACCGCTGCGTAAGTTGTAAAGTGGAAATTTACTGCATACTTCACGGATACCATCACAGTACTTTCGAATCGCATGTTCCTCATCTGGAAAATCTTTCACCAGCGTTGCAATAAAGCGATCATATCCCTGGGCGTATTTGTAAACTTTCGGGTCATCCTTAAACAAGATTGCATCGAAGCACTCTTCATCAAGCTTTCGCAGCTTCATCTTGCCCATGATGCCGAGAAACTTGAATAACTGATTCAGGTTCTGTCCTTCATCAAGCCCCCCGACATAGTGAACCCCTGAATCAAAAATGACCCGCTGCCTCACGAATGTCTGAAGTGCTCCGCCAATTTGCTTGTTTTTTTCGAGCACACAGACGCTTTTTCCTTCACGGGCTAGTATCGCTCCGCACGCCAGGCCACCGAGGCCGCTTCCGATGATTACAACATCATACTGCATGCAGAGAGGATTTAAGTCGTTTCATTTTGTTTTCGAACCACAAAAATAACATTTGACGTAAACTTTGTATCGTCAATTATTTCGACCGTGCAATTCAGCCGACCGGCAATTCGCTTCACGTCACTAGCCTTCATGAAATGCAGGTCGTTTTGCGACTTATTGAATCTGAGAATCTTAACCGAAAACAGCTCCGTCAGCTTCGTTCCCTTGTGTCGTTCCTGAAGCTCAGCATTCCCGTCACGGATGATCAACCGGCCTCCCTTCTCAAGGGCGTTCACCGCACGCTCAATTGTCCTCACCTGCGCTTCGGGTGTAAGGTAATGGAGAACGTCTGCAATGATAATCGTATCATACCGCTGTAGCGGGAATGAAGTCACGTCACCAGTTTCGAAATTGATTCGTTCGTTTCGGGAATAGCAATGCTTGGCCGTTTCAATTTTTTCTTCATCGTAATCGACTCCCGTCACGGTCCGTTCTTCTGAAAGGAAAGCAAGCATGTAACATAGAAAGCCGTAACCGCATCCGAGATCGAGGACGGAGCCGTTCGTTGGAACAAGCTCGTGGAATTGCTTGTAATTCCCTTCAAGGGCAACCTTAACCCGCATGTACCACTCCAGCACCGGACCTTTATAGAGGTAATTAGCAATAAGTCGATGTTTGAAATAATCCGGGCTTTCTTGCGCACGTGTCAAGGCTTCATACTCTTTTCTGAAATAGCGGCCAATATTTTTCGTCTTCTCTGCATAGGTGTTCCCGAAAGACGTGTCGTGCGGTTCGATTGGCGGCAAAATTTTTAGCGTTACAGGCCCCGCATTGAGGTAGATCGTATTCTTAGGGATGGCATCATCCGCACCATGAATAATGAGTGGCTGAATGGGAAGTTTCAGAACCTCTGCCATGTAAAACGCTCCCTTATGAAAGCGCTTCATCTTCCCATCTGACGTCCTCGTGCCTTCAGGAAAAACCAGGATCGAATAGCCTTCGTTGACGCGATCCTTAACGCGTTCGATACTGTCCTCAGCTCCATCCATGACCGGGTAATAATCGGCAAGACGAACGACACCACCGAACACCGGTGAATTCCAAACCCACTTATTCGTCAGGAGAATAAGTTTGGGATGAAGCATGGTAGTCGTCAGGATATCAAGGAATGACGTGTGGTTCGCCACAATTACAGAAGCTCTCGAAAATGTTTTCCCGTGAAAGCCGATTTTTATAATCTTCAATTGTGGTGCGAGTGTTACTAGCGATCGCGTGTAAAAACTCAGCAACGTATGGTAGAACAACCGCACATTTCTTCTGCCGAAGGGAATGAGTTTTAAGAACAAGCCGATCCCTGTAAGAAGTAATGATCCTATGACAAAGAAGCCATACGTGAAGATGCTCTTTCCAATACCAAAAGCAGTCATTGGTGCGAGTCCTTTCGCAGTGCGGTTTGTGATCATCCAGCGAAAGAGGAATGGCTGGAGTGTTTGTGACATGAAGAAAACCGAAACGATACCGATAATCGAAATCCCAGCGATCGATCTCAGTGCAGGATGTTGGGCGAAAATCAAAACACCGAGTCCTGAGATTGTCGTCAGTGCCGAAAGCAAGATCGAGGTGCGAATCGATGTCAGATTGCGTTTACCATACTGATACTCGACCAGTAGCCCATCCATTGTAAAAATGCTGTAGTCATCACCGAGCCCAAAGATGAACGTGGAGATCATGACGTTCACGATGTTGAATTCAATGCCGACCAATGCCATGATCCCAAGAATCCAGATCCATGTAATCAGCATCGGAACAAACGTCATCAACGTAAGCTCGATCCTTCCATACATCAACAACAACGCAATGAAGACAATGACACC
>DASWTM010000339.1:0-2400 GCA_036402115.1 Chryseosolibacter sp. | reverse complement strand
AGAGCACTTTCAAGGAATTTTATAATTGATTAATCGTTAAGTATAAATCGCAAATACGGGAATTCCGTTAGATTTGGGTATCAAATGAAGGCAATTCGAACCATATCGGCTGTACTCTTCGCACTCCTGGTGCTGGTTTCGTCCACTAGCTTTATAGTTGGTTTCCACATTTGCATGGGCGAGGTCGAAAATATTGCCCTGTTTAATAAAGCCGAGGGATGCGAAAAAGAAAAGTCACTTCCACCCTGTCATAAGCATATGAAGCCGGCCTGCTGCGAAGATGAAACATTCATCCACGAAGGCGATGACTTCAAAGCCTCTGTTGAACACATCCACATCGTTGCTCCTGCACCGATAGATTCTGAACAGCCTTCCGTTCTTATCGCTGAAGTGATCCCTACTGCAGAAATTGCAAAAACTCAATACTTCGATTACGATCCACCTTTGCGATCGTCCGACCTGACGGTTTCTCTTCAGGCGTTCCTTATCTGATTTCTTCATGTCTGGAGGAGTAACGCACTCCTTATCTCAACGCGCTTTCATCAAGTGCAAGTAATTCTCTATTACTCCTTTTTTCCATTGAGACATGATAGAAAGATTAATTTCTATATCGCTAAAAAACAGATTTCTCGTACTGCTGATTGCATCCGGACTATTTGCGTGGGGCGTTTTTTCAGTACAAACAAATAAGATCGATGCCATTCCGGATCTTTCCGAGAACCAGGTGATTGTGTTCACTGAATGGATGGGCCGGAGTCCTCAGATCATCGAGGATCAGGTGACCTATCCATTGGTGACAAATCTTCAAGGCCTTCCGCAAGTGAAGTATGTACGCGGAAGCTCGATGTTCGGGATGAGCTTCGTGTACGTCATCTTCAATGACGAGACAGACGTTTACTGGGCGCGTGAACGTGTACTTGAGCGTCTGAATTATGCAACGCGTCTTTTGCCTGAAGGCGTTACTCCCACTCTCGGCCCTGACGGGACGGGCGTAGGCCATATATTGTGGTACACACTCGATGCTCCCGGAATGGATCTTGGTGAGCAACGCGCAATCCAGGATTGGTACGTAAAGTTTGGATTACAAAACGTTCAGGGTGTTAGTGAGATTGCCTCTTTCGGAGGATTTCAGAAACAGTATCAAGTCACTCTTGATCCCAACAAACTTAACTATTACGGCTTATCCACTCCGGAAGTAATCCAATCCGTAAGAGCTAATAACAACGAAGCTGGTGGGCGGAAGTTCGAGATGAGTGATATCGGCTATATCATCAAAACGACTGGCTACCTCAAGTCAGTGGAAGAAATTGAAAACATTCCGGTAAAGACTGTTAATACCGTCCCTGTCAGAATACGAGATGTAGCATCCGTTCAAATGACGGGTGAAACACGCCTGGGAATATTTGACATCGATGGTGAAGGTGAAGTTGTAGGCGGGATTGTAGTAATGCGGTATGGTGAAAACGCTGATGAAGTCATTACGAGGGTGAAGGCAAAAATGGAAGAGGTTGCCAAAGGCTTTCCTCAAGGCATGAAGTTCAATATCGTGTACGACCGAAGCGAACTTATTCAGGAATCCATATCATCTATCAAGACGACACTCATTGAAGAAATGATCGTAGTGTCTTTGGTGGTCATCGTATTTCTGTTTCACTGGAGAAGCGCTGTCAGCATTATCATTCAGATTCCAATCACCATTGCTACAAGCTTTATCCTTCTAAACGCATTCGGAATTACATCAAACATTATGTCGCTAACCGGAATCGCTTTGGCGATCGGTGTCATTGTCGACAACGGTATCATCATGGCTGAGAACTCTTACAAGAATCTGTCAACACGGTATGCCGAGTTAAACCCTGACGAGAAATAGCTATGAAATTTTTCAAAAGAAAAACATATAACAAGATCGATGATGCTGAGCGGCTCGATATTATTGAAAAGTCTTCGAAGCAGGTTTCCCGTGGTGTCTTCTACTCTACCATCATTATTATTACTTCATTCCTTCCGGTATTCATGCTCACCGGTCAGGAAGGGAAGCTCTTCCACCCTCTTGCGTATACCAAGACGTTCATCATGCTGGTGGATGCGATTCTGGTAGTAACGCTGGCACCGGTGATCATTTCATTCTTCATGAAAGGAAAATTCAAGGATGAAAAAAGCAATCCGATCAACCGTTTTCTGGAAAGAGTTTATGAGCCCATCATTCGTACCTGTATGAAGTGGCGAAAGACAACCATTGGTGTAAATATTCTCGCACTCGTAGTCAGCATTCCTCTGATGATAAGTCTAGGAAGCGAATTCATGCCGCCATTGGATGAACAATCAATACTATTCATGCCAGTGACGTTGCCAGATGTTTCCAATGAGGAAGCGAAAAGAATTCTTCAGGTTCAGGACAAG
>DASWTM010000338.1:0-17452 GCA_036402115.1 Chryseosolibacter sp. | reverse complement strand
CGCAAGGAGCATATCCGATGGAATCCATAGGCAGTCATTTAATATTCGGATCGAGCACAGGATGGACGTGGCGGGAACCGTACGTGTATCCGAACATTTCCGATGTACCCGATCCTGCAGGATGTGACTCGAATTTGCAGTTTTCCGCTTTGTTGATGGAAGATGCGCCAGCCCTCATTACGCCATATCCAAACCCATTCGCGAGCGAATTCTCAATACGCATCAATGGGAAAGAGGATGAGCGCGCTGACGTTGCCGTTTTCACTTCCTTCGGAAACCCGATTGAAACAATGAAAGACCTCAAGGCCAACACCGAGTATCGAAATCTCGGCCGCGAATGGAATAAAGGAATGTACCTGATAAAAGTCTCGATGAACGGAGAAACGAAAAATTACACGGTGCTAAAAGAATAAGTGCTCAACCCTGAAATTTCTGCCCTGATAAAAGAACGAGCGGTAGAGTTAAATTGCAACACAATAATTTGCTTGATAAGTCTCGAAGTTCCGAAATTTCTTGTGACTGTGCGGAGTATATATTCACGAACGGAAATAACGATGAGCCTAGGCGCTCAGGTCACGATGCGGAATACACATTCTTATTATGCACTTCCATCCACTTGGACGGATCAGCAATGTCCTTCCAGCCGAATTGGCGATATAGCCCATGAGCGTCTTTCGTGAGCAGGATCCAACGTCTTAACCCTTGCAACTCCGGATGACTCATGATGGTTTGGATCAGCCACTTAGAAAGGCCGTAACCGCGGTGCTCTTCGAGAATATAAACATCTCCCAGGTATGCAATCGCGGCAAAGTCAGTCAGCACACGCGCAAAGCCGATTTGTTCTCCGTTCTTGTACACACCGAAGCAGAGGGAATTTTCAATCGCTGTTTTTACGCGAGCTTTGGGAACATTTATCGACCAATACGCCTGGGTTGACAGAAACGTATGAATTGAATCGATGTCTAATCTTGTCTTGTCAGTGGAAATACAGAATTCGTTGTTGTAAATCGTCAAATCAGTCATAGCGGGGAATAACTGGTAGCGTTAACGTTGTAGGCGGAAGCAGGTTTCAATATTTATGTTTATAATGTTCGTTGCGGCTATTATCGATGGGCATTCCGCTTAGGACATAATTCTCTTATCGGGGTTGATACGGCAATTTTAGGCCGGCAAATGCTCAGGCCACTATTTAGTTTGGATTAAATCCCACTTGTTGCCGTAAAGATCTTCGAACACTGCAACCTTACCATACACTTCCTCAGACGGCTCGCGCACAATCTTCACATGTTGCTGTCGTAATCGCGCAAAGTCCCTGTCGAAATCATCAGTGGTTAGAAACAGGAACACACGTCCGCCACTCTGACGGCCAACGAAACGTTTTTGCGCGTCTCCATCCGCCTTCGCAAGCAAAATCGAACAATTGCCTTCTCCTTTCGGCTTGACGACCACCCATCGCTTTTTTTCAGTTAGCTTTTCATCACTCACAAGTTCAAAATTGAGACGTCTGGTGTAGAAGTCAATCGCATCATCATAGTCATCCACGAGAAGTGCTACGTGCGTTAATATTTGGTTCATACAAATCTGGGAAGCTGTGGTTAGCGATCAGGCCGGCCAAAAAACAGAACATATCCATCTGCATCTTCAATCTCAAAGCCTTTGATTTGATCACTGTTCACATGGAGTGGTTTATGGAATTGAACACCCTGGGTTCTATACTCTTCAAATAATGTATCCGGGTCGGTTGTTGCTATGTAGGCATCCCATGGCGCCCACACATGCCGCGTATGATTAGGAACCGGTTTGATTTCGGGAGCCACAGCTTTCAACATAATTGAGATATTGTCACGCCCCACAATTGCCCAAAAAGGTTCTCCCTCCGGACCCATGTGGCGAACTTCGAAACCAAGTTTTTGTCTATAAAACAAAACCGATCGTGCCAGGTTGGCAACAATGAAAAATGGCCATATCTGCGACAAGTTTTCCATGACTTACCAATACACGGGCGAAACATTACTTCGTTCCAAAACAGGTAGCCTGTGATCCGCTGTTAATGACGGCACAAGATGCTATTTTTTCTTCTTGCTTGAAGGAAGCATGTTTTTTTCGTAGGTCTCGATCCAATCCTTCACAGTTATTTTTTTCATCAGCTCACCAATGAGTTTATACGGAATCTGTTCTAACTTTTTGAATCGTACGCAGCTCTTACCCATATCCAGCTTCTCCTTACTGTGCTTTGGATATTCCGTCTGAAACCATTTGAGCAATTTCGGATCGGCATAAATGCCCATATGATAGAAGTTTATAGAATCTTTTTGCGAAGCTATTCCGGCAAAAGGAAGTGGCTCGGAAGGTTTGCAATGATAACCGTTCGGGTAAATCTTATGAGGAACAACATATCCAAGACCTCCATAACTCATCGCAGCCTCAAAACCTTTAGGCAGATTTTTCATGATGACCTCATGCAGTTTGTTAAAAGGTTCGACACGGTCGTGAGGGAGGCTTGTCAAAATTTCATTGACCGTCTTGCCTGTTGCTTTCATAAAAACACAATTGGGTACTCGTAAAAACCAAACCGCTCGGAAGTTCGGAAATGTTTTGAAATTACGAGGGTGCCCGAGTGAGATTTATTCATCTTCTAACCCTCCCAATTTTGTACAAGAAGTTTCCTGTTAACGTACGCTGCGCCATGTAGCCGGACGTTGTCATTGATACCTTATACCCAGATTGCCGGTCTTAAGCAACACCAGAAACAGAATCATCAAAATTGTTCCAATTGCCCCCAGGGCCGTTAAATACTTTCGCGCCTGTCGAGCTCCCCCAAACAACTTCGTTGATCCGTAGAACAAAAAGAATCCAATCATTCCACCGGACGTATTGGTAATAAGGTCTGTGACGTCAAAAGCACCGATTCGAAAGGTATATTGAAGAGCTTCGACTACCAGGCTGATCATGAAGAATAATAAAAACATCTTTCTGACGCCCGACTCCATAATGATCCCTGCATATATTCCGACTGGTATAAAGATGAGCACATTTAAGATTATCTCAGCGACACCTGTGTCTTTTGACGCCAGGGTCTCAAACGGAATCAGGTTCACTTGCCTGTTATCCATGTAGGAGAATTTAACGCCCAACTTAAATAACAAGATCCAGGCGAGCGTTATCAGATAAATAATAAACAACGCAACCGCTATTGGTTCCACGCCACTAAACCTCCCCTTGTTATTTACCTTTGCCAAATTTTCATCAATAAGTGGATATCGCCCATCCGTTAATACAGTCCCATCACTGCCTCATGTGCAGGAAAGCACGAGTTTAAAAGACTCACTTTCGTCCCCTTCATCAGCTCTGATTGGATTATTACCCTGGTCCTGCAGTTCAAATTAATAAATAATTATTAAAGAACGTTTATGACTCCCCTACAGACCACACCCCGTGAGCGATTGCCAGCCCCCAGAGCATGTCACGGCCACATCGTATAGAACAGTCGTCTACTCCCAGAACAAGTACAAGGATACAGGTAGCGCTATCAGAACAACAAGCATCAACCTATTTCGGAAGCGTCTGTACTTCTGATACTCCCGTATCTTCTCCCTGAGCCTTTCATTTCGCAAGATCTTAAAACGCCTGTCCTTGTCGACTTCAAGGCACCAATCGGAGAATGGATTGGAATAAATCGTTCCCAGCTCAGAAGGCTCCCTACTTTGTATTCTTCCAGTGTCGACCAATTCCTTAGCCCACTTGTTAACTGTACGTTTGGCGTTCTGGGCACTGATGTTCAAAATAGAAGTTACCAGAAGCGTGATGGCGATGAGGATAAAAATGAGTGTTTCCATTAAATACAGGTTTCACGTTTGTTGGGCACATGATGTCTATCGTAAATCGTATGGCGCCATCGTTGGCCACAACTTGTCGAACTCGTGCGTGAACGCTCGCGCCGTGGCCGGGTCTTTCGTTATGATAATGTTTTCGTGATTGAAACGCGCTGCGCCACGAGTCCAATTATAGCTCCCGGTCAGGACGCTCTGCTGATCCACGATCATAAACTTGTGGTGCATATGATTCGGACTCGTATCCATGCGCAATGTAATTCCTTCGCGCGCGAGCTGCTGAATATCCGAGCCCTTGTCAAACGATTTTTCATTGTCAGTGATCAGGCGAATTGTCACACCTCTGCGATGTGCTGTTATAAGCGACTCCGTGATGATGTCATCGCTGATTGTAAACACACACACTAATAAATCCTGCCGGGCCATACTGATCTGTTTTGTAATTGCGTTGCGGCACATATCACCTGGACTAAAATAAGAATCCAGGTCGGGAATTGTTGGCTGTAGTGCGGAGGTACTTGCCTTCACCCACTCCAGGATAAACTGTAAATTTTCGCTGTTCGCCTTCTGGCTGGCAATTTCGAATACCTTGCTGCGAATCGAATTTATCTGGTTAGCATTCAACGCCTGACCTGCAACAAGTTCTTTTAACGTGCGCTTCTCCTGCTTCGACAAAAAATCATCCGTAAGACTGGTGTGAAGAAATTCAATTATGTGTTCCATAGTTTACAAGCAGCTTTGTTTTTATACAGGGCACGAATCAAATCCCTTGATAGTTGAACACAGGGACATTTAGTCATCGACCTGCGCGCGTTGCACCGCGACTCGCAACTAAATTAACAAAATACTTTTATTACCTGCACCGATCTCGTTTTTGCAGGGTCCACGGGTTCGCCCCTGGTCTGCTGATTAGGCATTGGATATAGGTGCGCTGCTAAGTGTCGTGGGGACTAGCTCATCTCCTAATCTGTCCGCAGTGAAGTGAGTCAATCTGCGGAGGCATTCGATAAAAAAGGTCTTGTCCTTTCAATATAAATTCTGCGCGGTTGCCTCCCCTTTGTTGATTTTGTGCGGTTGCCTTTGTCTGGTAAAAGATCGCGACAACATAAAAAAGACATTCTTCATTCGGGCGTATCGTTCTTCGAAATGCAGTTGGTTTATCAAAAGAATCCAACACTGATACCCCATAGTTATACAAGGACCGTTTGTCGTTGGTCATTGTATCCGAAGGCAGAAACAATTTTAAGAAAGTGCCAGGCGAATAAGGAATTGCGATTGAATCAGAGGTAAAATTTACCGTCAGCTCAAATGGCGTTCTGGATTTATTGGCCACACGCGTGAAGAACACCAATTGACTGTAATTATAATTCTTTTTTACGGGTCCGTTGTATGGCCCGCCCTTTGGGAAACTGTTTTGTATGACAATACCGTCTGTGTTGGACTCGCTATACCATTCGGTCTTGGAAATCCCCTGTCCACAGGCATGTACGCAAGTCCAATAGAAGACTGTCATTAAAAAAATAAATCTCATAAGCTAATCTTTCATATGTCACGCCTTCATCAGCGGATGCAATAACACTGTCCCGTCACTGTAGAAGCATTCACCTGCACATCGCATTCTACCTTAATTTATTTTGCTCATTCTTAACACATGTGCGACTCGTAACTCCAGGTACGCCAGCAATCCTACAATAAGGATTTCAGCTAAGAAATAGGCGCATGCTATTGGAGTTAGTTCGATGTAGTAAGAATACAAGAACGCTATTGTCACAAAACAATACAATATGTTAGCGATACTTAATATTCTTAGATAGCGTGTCCAATGGTGTTCAAGGAGAGAGTAGCACGATACCGAATACGCACAATAAACCAAACTAATCCCGGATAAGTATGTCAACGGGCTTGGTGGTATACCCATGTAATCGTAGTAAGGCCTTAGTATAAAATATAAGGAAAATGTTGTCAATGCGGCTCCTAGACCATCAAGTAAAAAAAGCGTCCCTGGTACTCTTGCAAAGTGACCTATTATCCGTTTGAAGTTATTCTTTATGTACTTGCAACGCATCAACTACAAATTAAACCCAAAATGAAAACCCGGTTCTCCGAAGACAAATTTCGACCATTTATCGTCTAACTGTCTAAATCCATCGGGCATCTTTGTGTGATAAGCACGGTGCGTAATTGCAAGGGATGGCTGAATGAAAAATCTGTCCTTGAAGAGTCTGATGTGATAACCAACACGATACGTGTTGAAAATCTGGAAACCACTGGCAATCTTTTTACCGTTGTCGCTGACAAAATCCTGCAACGAAGGCATTACATTGAGTTCTGCATATAAGCCTTTCCCGAAAAATCGTTGGTAAGCCGCTGATAGACCATACTCACGAACGTAACCAGGAAATTGTTCCTCGGGCTTTCCGTATGAATTGTTTAAGAATGGATGAATCCCATTGGGCCAGGCGTACTTCCACGTTTTCGGCTCTACTGTAATTACATCTCTTCCTGTAATCCGATAGCCTACATTGATTTGCGCGAAGTCAGGCGGGTTCGTTGACGCCAAGTTACCCAACAAAAAAATAGTGCTGCCAATGAACCAACGTTTGTAGGTGCTGTCTGTTTTAGGATACTGTGCTTTAAGTTGGAGCGTAGTGGTGATGACTAATACAAGACCAATAAAGAGCATTTTCATTTGCATTTGTTTTAATTGATGTTTAAAGATGTTGCAAAGAAAGGTCGCCTATTGATTTACCACCGTTCACTTAAGTTACGAAAGACGCTAGCCAATTTTTTTTTCATGTGTTAAGAGTTGCGAAAAAAAAGGAGGCAACAAGCGACCAAAGTGATTAAGTTTAGAAATTATACCCAAAATGGAGCCCGGGCTGAATAAAGTAGTTGGGCCATTTCTTTTCTACTATTTTAAATGACTCCGGCACGTTCGTGCGTATCGGCCAATAGCTGCATCCAAGGGCTGGCTCAAAAAAGAACCGGTTTTGAAAAAACTTAAACTGGTAACCCAAGTGGATGTTCAGGTATAAGGTGTATCCGTTCCCTACCTTTTGTTTATCCTCGTCCTTATATTTTTCAAAAGCATTTAACGCGTACACGGATGTATAGACTCCTTTCCACCAGAAACGCTGGTATGCTACTGTAGGCGCGAGTATGCGTGCATGTCCGGGATAGTTTAGTCCGGGGCCATCAAATGATGGACCAAACGGGATGCCTATGGGCCAGGAATAAACGGATCTTTTAAATTCAAAAGAAATAATATCTTTGGGCGTTATCCTATATCCAACATTCAATTGAACGTACTCCGGGTTATTGACTTTGGAAAAGTTTCCCAACATCAGGAATGTGCTGCCAACATACCACCTTTTATAACTTCTGACCTTTTTTGTGTCTTGTGCCTTCAACTGTAAACCGCTTGCCAGCACGAAGGCAAGGCCAATCCATAAACTTTTTCTTCGCATCTCATTTTTGAGTTAAATGACATGGCAAAAGTAGATAGGCGGAATACCGTAACTCGTTCACTTAAGTTAAGAAATACGTATCAGTTCTTCTTCTCAAGAATTCTGGCTCGGAGCCTGCTCAGGGATTGAGGTTTGATACCAAGATAGCTCGCTAATTGATGTTGTGGCACACGCTGAATAAGATCTGGTCGTGATTGTAGTAGGTTCAAATATCGCTGTTCGGGGGAAGAAGTTTTAAACTCGTCAAAGTCCATTCGTTGTTTCGCTAACAACTCCTCCGACATCACTCTACACATGATTTCAAATTTTGGGAATTTACTGTTTATCGCTGCTTCCATATCGGAATCTGAAACAGTCAGCACAGTATCCTCTACACAACTCACGAAATAGTCAGACGGGGTTTTATTTATTACACAAGGAGGTGTCAAAGCTTCCATTTCCGTGTAGAAAGCAGTAGTTTTTTCTTCACCATCCATCACATAATATGTCCGAATACAGCCTTTCAGAATGAAGTAACTATCTTTCGATTTTTGTCCTTCTTTCAGCAAAGTCGTTCCTTTTTTCACCGAGCGAAATATGTCCGAAGAAGCAATTGCGTTCTTCTCCTCGTCTGTCAGCAAAACGTATTTTGAGATAAAGTCAAATAATATGTCTTTCATTGTGTCTTGTTCCTGTGGTCTTATTGCCTCAAGGTAATTGCTCACAACGTTTGTGTATAAGGCGTGGCGCTGAGTAAAAATAAAAACATGTCCTCCTTATCAGCTCCATGGAATATACATTTTGTTGTGCGCTACGCCATCATGTTCTTTTGAAAATATAAATCCTATTGGTCGATGTTAGAATTAGTTTATCGTTTTCCACTTTGTAATTCTTGATTCCACTTAAGTCTAACGCGAAGTTGTCTGGCTCCAATTCGTACCTCTCATCCGTCCATACAATTTTTTCAATTGGTCGGGTTTGAAAAGTTATCTGGGAACCATTTACGATGTACCATAAGTTGTCACCTGCAAAATCTAAGTCGTTCCATTTGAATGTGAATCTGCCTTTCTCATAAAAGTCCATCGTTAACCTGCAGTCCGGTAGTTTGTTGTTCCACGATTCAAGTGTCCAATGCGTATTGAGTAAATCTGTCGGGGTAATTTGTTGCTTCGCTTCCTTAATATACTGCCGTCTTGGTGGCATCAATCCACATTGCTGCAAGAGAAGCGTAACAGCGAGTATACCTAATAATATTAATCTTCTCATAGTCTTATTGTCAATGGCCTTTGCGCACAATGCTTCCATTTATACGGTTGCGGGTCCCGATAGCTATCCGGAAGGAGCGTCAAAAAATGAAGTGCAGTGGAATGTTAAATCCGACCTGCTGAGAAATCCACCCTGACTGAACTACAGTATTGAAACACAAACTGTAATTTAACTCCAAACCCCGCAATTGCAATAGCTGCTTTTGCGGGCTCTCCCAATGTCGTCACTTATGTTTTTGTCCCATGTAGATTAAGAGTCCTATATTTGAATAGTCCTACCAATAATGTCGCCAATACCGGAGTTCCGCTCAAAACAATCCAGTATAAATAATATGAATCGTCTTCAGTCAGAATTCTGTCAATAAGGAATAGCATTACACCTTGTCCGCAGAATAGAACCAGTAGTGACGTCAGAATCCTACTCCATGTCCTCTTTGAGTTGTAATAAAGTGTGAGTCCTATGGATGTCAAAATTGTATTAAATACAATACTGGTAATCTGTGTGGTGTTTGTGTTATCGGTGTCAAATGGAATTGCAAAAATATAAGTTAGTCCACCGTTCAGATACATAAGTGCCACCTGAGCTATCGGTACTGTGGAAGTTAGAAGAATGACTCCAAGAAAACTTGTCGGTATAATTATGTCTTCTTTATTCATCGTTTGCTGCGTCTGGGGTTGGCGCCCAACGTTTGGCTATAGGGCGTTGCCGGAGTAGGAGCGCTAATAAATGACCGAAGGGAATGTTTAGCGCGACCTGCTGGAAAGTCCCACGTGACCGAACGTGATTTGGAAGATAATACTTTTCGTTTACACTAAACCCGGCAATGACTTATAGCTCGTGTTGTAGGTAGTTTTCGCTTACTCGAACTTTTCTTCAACGTTCATTAACACTTCACAGTCACAATAGCCACCATTGTCGTTAAGCCACTCCACTACCTTGTCAATATTTTCAATTCCTTTTTCTTTCAAGAATTCTGTCGTCATTGTCAGACTATGATCACATTCGTCTCCCAGGTTTTCGTCCAAGTGGTCAAAGAGTTCTTGAAATATTGCCTTGTCCATTGGCAGTGAATTGTCAAAGTTCTCTTTCTTTTTTGCCTTTAGTTGTCTTAAAATCTCTTTCCTCTTATCCTTTTCCGATTGTCCACTCATTGTCTTGAATTTGAAAAGCTACTCTGTCCAGCGAAAATTACCGCTAACGTTTGGCTATAAGGCGTTGCCGGAATAGGAGCGCTAATAAATGATCCCGATAACTATCGGGAGGAATGTTTAGCGCGACCTGCCGGGTCTGTCCCACGTTACCAAACGGGATTTGAAAGATAATACTTTTCGTTACACTAAACCCGGCAATGACTTATAGCTTGTTGTGCGTAGTGTTTTTCATTGTTAGAAATCCATTTCGAAGCCGTCTCAATTACGAATTTCTCAATGTTAGTTTTATCTGCGTCCGGCCAGTACGACTGGTAGTCATTTCCATAGTCCAAGTCAGCCCAAGCCCAGTATAATAAATAGAAATCGAAAATAAGTTTTTCATAGTCTCGTGCCTTACAGAATTCGTAAACCATTCCGAGATTTCGCTTGACATCCTGGCCTTTGGCGATTTTGTCTATGTAGTAGCTGCTATAACTTAAGGTAGCATGGTCCCCGGTCTTTTCGTCCAGCTCTAACTCATTCAAAGCTCTTTTTAGATAGTCCCGTACCTCAAACTGATTTGTCGGCTTAGTCAGTCCAGCGAGAATTAAAAGTGAAGGCGTCTCGTGTCCTAATTGCAACATCTCAATCGCCCAGTCAACACAGTCATCTCCGTTAACGGTTGTTAAGTCGGAATATGCAACTACTTTATAAGTCAGATCGCTGATCATAGGATTACTTTGTCCAGAAACATTCCGCACAAGGTTCAGCTATGAAACGTACGCTTTAAATATCCATAGCTTTGTCCCACATTGCCCACACAATTTAACAGCACGCACTTTAGGAACTTACAATACAGCATAAGTTTTATAGCTTTTGTTGGGCGTTCGTGCATTTTCGCTATCACTTCTTTACAAATGTGTCAATGTATGTTTTTCCAGCGCTAGGAAATTTCAGTTTCATTTCATTCTCGGTTATGGAAACTATTTCATAGGTCCCTCCAAAGAAAGTCAGCCAACCGCCATCATCTCCAAAATTCCAAGATGAAGACTGGCTATTAGGAAATCCATTCGTACAAGGAGTAGTTTGGTCTTGTCTTGTGACCTGCTGAGTTCTTTTAAACGTCCAATAGTCATCTGTTACACAATCAAGAAGACTTTCGGTTCCATTAACAGTGCTAGATATAATTAGCCATGTTTTACTATCTGACCCTGCTAGTAATTTCTCATTTATCTCTTCTCTAGAAGGATCATTATCCTTGCTACATGCAAACAAAATAAGTAAGGTAATAACGTACAACGTTACATGATACTGTCCTGTTTTTACTAGTCCCAAATTTTTCATTCTTGTGATTTTCTGTTTATATCGCATGACGCCCAACGTTCGTGTATGTGACGTTGTGGGGATAGGAGCCAAAATGAATGACCGTAGGGAATGATTTTGGCGACCTGCCCGTCACTGTCCACCGCGACTGAACGTTTTTTTGAAACCCAAACTACGAATTTACACCAAGCCCCGCCATGGCCTATGCACATTGTTAGCGACCGTTTTTTCTCGCGAACAGTTCAAATGCTGATAGAACAAGAGTCAAAAGCGCCAAACATGTTGTAACGGTAAGCATTTTTTGAACACCAATGACTGTCTTGTCCGTCATGCTGTGACCCAATTCATAATCGTCCAGTATTGTAATGGCTTTTTGTCTAACTGAATCAATATTGCTCTCATTCATAATTTCAATTTTCTTTTGATTTCTCAGGTGTCGGTTCTTTGTCGCAAAGAAGTCGATAGCATAAGTGTTCTCGTACCATGTCCAACACGACAGGATCGTCAAAATAACCAAGAGTATGAATATGATTTTCTGTCTCATCGTTGTCCTGAAAAAATGGGCGCTAACGTTCGTGTATGTGACGTTGTGGGGATAGGAGCCAAAATGAATGACCGTAGGGAATGATTTTGGCGACCTGCTCCGTCACTATCAACCGTGACCGAACGTATTTTGAAACACAAACTACAAATTTACTCTGAACCCCCACAATGGCACATACACATTGTTATAAGCAATTGGGCTTCATCCGTCTTGTTTAGTTCTGCCCTAATTTTATTTTTGTCAGAATCTTGTATATCGGCTGTTCATAAATGTCCCGAATGTCCAACTTGAATTCTCTTTTAGTTTTTTCAATCAATTCTTCTTTTCCACCTTTTAGATAATGTTCCCAGTCCCTAAAATAGCTGTCATTCGATACGAATGATGTCGAGTAAGATGTCCCAATAACTTTTTCCCAGAACTTGTCAACAAGTGGTCTCAGAGATTCAATTTTGTCGTTAGCTGCAAATGTAATTTTAGCTTTTCCTGTCCCAGGTTTTGGTATCGGTTGATTTGTCTGAGTCAGCCTTTGTACTTCTTTCTCAAACTTAGGTTCTAAAACTCTTTCAGCATCGTCCTTATTGTCGATTAGCACTATGACGTTGTGTAACTCTTCTATGTATGCTACAAATTTGTCCTTATAGTTTGAGGAGCTGACAATATGAATTTTGTAGTCTTTAAATTTCATTTCTTAAATCAAATTCTGTCGGCTTGCACGTCACTGTGCACGAAGCCGGCCAAATTGCTTACAACGTTCGCAAATAAAGCGTGCCGGCAGTCCAAATTAAAAATTAATCATCAAACTCTGCCGGCATGATTTATATGCATTGTTGTAGGTCGTTATGTTTTCAACTTTCCTAGTCGATAGATCATCTCGTCTCGGATTCCCTGGTTATCTGATTTCGAATACTCCTTCATCAATTCAATCGCGTCATTCGTCCCAATTGAATAGAGAGCCCAACTGAACCATTTAGCAATTGCATCTGATTCCGAGCACGTATATTCTAAATAGTCAAAGTTGCTTTGTAATGCCTGTCTGATGAAGGGTACGCTACTTGGACTTTTAATATCCTGAATTGTTTTAGCGACAACTTGATGACTTCGGTGATTTCGGTTAATTAAAAGTTCATTTAAGACGTCTGCGAACCTGTCATCCGCTCCAGACAACCAGATCAATGAAATTACAAGTTCAAGCTCCTCAGGATCATCTCTTTCAATTGCTTCTTTAATCTCCGTTATCACATGATCTTTCAACTGTCTAATGTCCCACGGAAATTGTCTATAGAATTCGTCACGAGTCATTCGTCCACCGCTAACTTCTAAAATCAAATTTCTTTCTTTCTCTGTCATTGACTAATCGTCTTACGTAATGACCTACAACGTTTGTGCATATGACCTTGCCGGGTTAGGAGCGCTAATAAATGACCGAAGGGAATGTTTAGCGCGACATGCCGAAATTGTCCCACGTGAACGAACGTTGTTAAGAAACGAAGCTACAAATAAACACGAATCCCGGCAATGGCATATGCATTTTGTTATGCACTGTGCCGCGCATCAACCGTCTCTTAACCACACGGATGACAAAGCTTGGGGGTGTGTTTCGGCAAGTGCGGCTTTGACATTGGTGTGGTGCTGAAAAATGTCCCACGTAACCGAACTGAATTTTGAAACATAAACCCCAATTTAACTCTTCACCCGCAATTGCATAAACATTTTGTTGTAGGCAGTTTGGTCAGTCGGAATTTATTGAAATTAGTCCAAGAATGTCTGCCATACTCAGCAATAAACCCAGAAGTCCGAGTGATATCAATAGAACCGGAATAACTTTTAACCATGTCCGAGCAAATGTCACAAATTCTTGTGGGTTACTTGGATTATAAATTACTGATAATCGCTGTCCAACTGATCTGGGTGGATTTGTTCCAATGTCCAGTTGCTTTGTTATCGTCTCGCCCTTGTCATTTTTGAATTCAATTACTGCGTAGAATGTTCCGGTCTCATCAGCCACCGGGTCAGTGGATTCGAATAGTCTCAATTCGCTCGGGATGTAGTTGTTCCCCACCACCATTGTTTCTGACCTTTTCCATTTCTTATAAAGACGTCTCCCTTGTCTCCAGAGAATCAGTCCGATAGTCAATGCTACTAATGAAAGAAAAATGATTTGTCTAGTCCACATTTTTATTTGCTCTACTCTGTCCCAGACCAAAATTGCCTACAACGTTTGTGTTTATGCAGTGCGGGGAAGAGGAGGGCTTAAAAATGAAGCGCAGCGGAATGTTAAGCCCGACCTGCTCCAAACTGCCCCCCCGTGACCGACCTACATTGTGAAACATAAACTTTAATTTAACACCAAACCCCCGCATTGCATAAACATCTTGTTGGCGGTAGTTTTATTTCCGCTCAATTGAAATATTGGCTTACACTCACTCTTCTGCTTTGTCCGCTTAGAGTTATCTCTATTCCATTGTAAATTAAATTGTCCTCTGTGTCGTTGTCGTCAATCTCGTACCAGATCGTTGTCGGTCCGCTTTCAGCCTTTCTAATTTTTCCTTCTTTAATCATTCGCTTGTAATGGTCCAATTGATATTCGATAGCAATGTCCAAAGATTTCTTGACCCAATATGCTGAGTCTGTTAAAGAGTGGTTGTCATTTGTTAATTTCAACTCAACCAATAGTCCGGAATGGGTGCAGCCACCCTTTGACACAAAAACCGTGTCTTGTCCTTTTGGAATAAGGGCCTGTTTTAGGTCGTCTCTCCAAATGAAGTCCTTAATTTTCAACTCGGTCAACCAGTCTTTTGTTAGCCCCTTATAGTCATTGTTGAATACACAATCTTCGTCTGAGGTATTCGAGGTCGAATCACTTTTGTTCTTTGACGATGATGATTCTTGGACTTGCTGAGGTTGGTTATCAGGCGGAGTAGATGCAGCGTCATTGTCACCTGTCAAGCGGTTTACCCCGACTACAATCAATGCACCTGCAACGAGATATGCTAACCGAACCCACCACTCATTTTTTTGCTTCCAAGAGTCAATTAAAAACTGTTTTCCTTTTAATGTAATGAAAAGTCGAATGGACGGAATGTCATTTGGGTCAAGCAGTCGTTTTGAAGACTTATTGCTCCAATTTGTAACCGCATTTTTTATGTTTGATGGTGGTGATTCTTTTATGTATCCATCGTCTACCAAGTCGGAAACTGCTCTAATTATTGTCCCTAAGTCGGTGTGGAGTGTCTCTAAAAATGAATTTGCTATGAACTCAGCAGTTGATTTGTTCTCCTTGTCAAGTTTCTTTAGGATCCTTAATCTAATGTCCACTTTGTCCATAAATAAAATTACCGCCAACGTTTATGTATAAGCCGTGGCGCTGAGCAAAAATAAAAAAATGTCCTCCTTATCAGCGCCATGGATTATACATTTTGTAGCGGTGGTCTTTTATGCTCTCATCTTTTTCCGAAAGAACCAAATCGGTCCGATTGAGAATAGCAATCCGACACCGTAAAGTATTAGGCCGACTTTTCTGTCCGTTTTATTTCGTCCTTCTTTGTCAAGTAATATCTCACCGTCTTTCTCCAATTGGAACACATGAAGATTGAATCCTTCCATAGTCTCACCCCCGAACTCCTCAAAGTAGACTTTAATTTTGTCGCCTGGAGTAATCTTGTTTAAATAGAAATCATAGTCCGCTTTTGTATTGTGGTAGATTCCTAACTTCTTGTCAAGTCCGATAATTGTAAAATGTAAAATGTCTTTAGGTTTTCCGACCACTGGAATCTCTGTCACCGCTGTCTCGATTGCCTTAACTTGTCCTTCATAAACTTTTAGGTCTTCAAAGTCCTTATTGGAACGTATTAATAGTATTGTCCCAAATACGAACCACATTAAAACAAGTCCGATGAGAATGTAAAATCTTTGTCGTAATGTCATTTTAAAAGATTACCGCCAACGTTTATGTTTATGCAGTGCGGGGAATAGGAGGGCTTAAAAATGAAGCGCAGCGAAATGTTAAGTCCGACCTGCTCCGAACTGTCCCACGTTACCGAACTAAATTAAGAAAATACTTTTGATACTTACACTGAGCCCCCGCATTGCATAAACATTTTGTTGGGCGCAGTTATACTTAGTACACTATGTAATAATCTCTCCAATATTTAAATTCCTTTTTGTATCCATATAGTCCGTCACCAGGATTCCTTTTGCTTAAATACTCAGTCTCCTTATTATGTCTATAGTAGTGTCGCATGTGTCCCGCTGTGTCGAAGTAATGAATGAGGCAATTGTCACAGTCTAAATCAATTGTCCTTGAAAACGGTTGAACGGAAAACCTAAAGAAGTCCTTTCTAGGAATTTTAAGCTCTGATTCTTCGTTTCCGATGGTCCTAGTATTCAAGCATTCTTGAAAGAAATTGTATAATGTGTCGCCAGTCAGGATTTGAATTTCTGTCGGAAGCAATTCGAATAGAAAAATACTGTCACCCTGCCATTTTTCAACTTCGTCTATTTTATTGTCGTAACCAAAAACCACGATACTGTCTTTAAAGATTTTGTAGTAATTATGTCGAGGGCCGTCATTGATGTCGTCAAAGTCGTACAGCAAGGTTTCACCTTTGGGAACAGTAATCTCCTTTTCAAATCCCCTTTTGAAGATTGTCAAATTGATGGACGAGTCGCTGTTCAGTCGAACTTTAAAAAATGGTCTTCTGAGCGTGTCGCCAATTATTTCCTCATGTCCTTGTCGGGAAAATATGTCGAAGTCTCTATAGAATTTAGAAGTTCCATTGTCGCTTAGGTCTTTTCGTAATGAATAATCCCTTTTATCGATACTACACGAAAGAGTCGTGAATAGAATTATGATTAATAAGAAAACTCTGTCCATTGTATAATTGCGCCCAACGCTTATGTTTATGCAGTTGCGGATCTAGGAGGGGTTATAAGTGTAGCGTAGCGGAATGTTAACCCCGACTTGCTGCAAAATTGTCCCCCGTGACCGAGATGCATTTTGAAAACGTGAACTACAATATAATACTTGACCCCGCAATTGCATAAACATTTTGTTGTGTGCTGGGCGCGATTCACTTATCCTTTACTCCCCTGAGTCCCATTAAAATAAACAATTGGTCAAACGGGTTAAAATATTTGTCACCCTTGCTAGTAGTCTTTACCTGGTCAATCAAGTCGTCATAGTTGGAGTAATAGAAACTGGAAAATCTTGCTTTGAGTCGTTTGTCTTTAATTAACCAGAGCGCTTCATGTGTCGAATGTTGAGAACTTTCGTCAACCGTCACATAGTAGTCAAAGTCCGTCCACCGATAAGTCGAGCGAAGGAATGGTAGTATCGGATTAACGAAAGTAATTCCATCACTGTCTGCTATTATGAAACGATTTTGTGTCGAGAACAGGTACAAGAAGAAAAGTTGTAATCCAAGAACAAAAGCGTACACCTTCTGTGTGTTACCGTTGTTCATCAAGTCTGTCATCTCCAACGTTGTCAGGAGTTTAAATGTCCCGATCCCAATCAGTCCGTTTAGGAGAATAAAAAGTCCGAAGCCTCCAAATATTTTATAACTCGATGTCACTCGTCTCATACTGTCTACTAGTCCAATTTTTCTTTAGCGCCTTGCACACAACAATTGTATAGACACACACCATTGCTGCTATTTTTGCCTTGTCAGCAGGGGTGATGTGATTATATAGGTGCTAATTTAACGGTTTTGTGCACTATCTACTATATCATCCAGGGGACTTCGCAAGTTTTCGAAGCCTTTGCGGGTAACATGCGTGTAGCGCTCCGTTGTCTTACTGGAGCTATGACCGAGGAGTACCTGAATGTAACGCAGGTCCGTGCCACGCTCTAATAAATGGGTAGCGAACGAATGCCGCAATGAGTGCAAACTGGCATCCTTGCGAATGCCTGAC
>DASWTM010000337.1:0-6073 GCA_036402115.1 Chryseosolibacter sp. | reverse complement strand
AAAGACCTCACTGCCTCTGCCGTGTTTATGAATGAGCATCGTCACCTAAGCCAGCCTTACCTGCGCGACTTTCTTTTGTTGCGCATCAACTATATCAATCGCTTCAAAACCATCCTCGAGGAAGGTGTCCGCACCGGTGAGTTCAAGAGTACCATCGATAAAAAACTGGCGGTAATGACGCTGTTCTCTTCCCTCAACTGGATGCCGATGTGGTACGATCCGTCCGGAGGGATTATCGAGCCTGTGGAACTAGGCGTACAGCTGGCGGATATGCTGGTTAACGGTCTTAAGAAGTAACGCTTCAAGCTGCAAACCTTTCATCAAGGCTTTAACGGTCGTCTCCAGAACAAAATTCAATACAAACCTGTTTTCTAACAAACGTTTGCGGTATCTTGCATCTTTGGAAAAGCAGAACGCAGCACTCGCTTTTGCATGCGAAGATCGCATTGCTTGCAGCGTGAAGCTTGAAGCTTGTAGCCTCGCTTAAAGAGCACAAATTTTGTATCAAGAACAACAGAATTAGAAGCACGCACCATGTACGGAGGAGGAAACACATTCGAAGGAGTAAAAACCGACAGCCTGGCACAGGAAGATCCGGTGAAGCTGGCTGAGTTCGAAGCAAAAATTGCACGCGGTGAGAAGATCGAACCGGTCGACTGGATGCCTCAGCTTTACCGCAAGCAGCTGATTCGTATGATCGAACAGCATGCTCACAGTGAAATCATTGGAGCATTACCCGAGGGGACATGGATTACACGTGCCCCGGGATTCAAGCGCAAACTCGCACTCATGGCAAAAGTTCAGGATGAGGTCGGACACGCTCAGCTGCTTTACAGTGCAGCAGAGACCTTGGGCAAGAGTCGTGAGCAGATGATTCAGGATCTCATCTCAGGAAAATCGAAGTATTCCAATATTTTTAATTACCCTGCCTTTACCTGGGCTGACTCATGCTTCATCTCCTGGCTTGTGGATGCGGGGGCGATTGTCAACCAGTTGGCAAATGCCAAGGGAAGCTATGGCCCATACTGCAGGGCGTTGGACAGAATTTGTGCTGAAGAGTCGTTTCATCTAAAGTACGGACATCATTGCGTGATTTTTCTTGCAGCGGGTACTGAACATCAGCGGAAAATGTTTCAGGAAGCAATCAATCGCTGGTGGACACCGATGATGCACTTCTTCGGGCCTGCCGATAAAATATCAACACACACAGAAGTGCTGATGCGGTGGAAGGTGAAAATGTCAACGAACGATGACACGCGAAATCAGTTCCTTGATATGTATGTTCCAAAAATCTGGGAACTAGGGTTCACCATTCCGGATCCAAAACTTAAGAAGAATGCGGAAACCGGCCGGTGGGATTATACTGAACCTGATTGGGAAGAATTCAAACGTGTAATAAACGGAGACGGTCCTTGCAACAAAGAACGCCTCGAAGTCAGACGCGTTGCCGAAGAGCGCGGGCGTTGGGTGAGGGAAGCGTTGAAGGCACCTAAGGCAGAGTATGTTGCTCCGCTTGCTTAGTTGGTTTTGACGCACTAGGTCATCTGCGCTTGCTAAATCAGGCTACAAGCTGCAAGCTTCACGCTGCAAGCAATGCTTCTTACAATATGCTTTTTCTCATAAACGTTAAAGACGGTGGATTGACAATCTGCTTGAAGCCTGTAGCGTGCGAGCTTGCGGCCCGTACTAAACACCCTCGCACGATTAAATCCTGACAAACTAGTTAAGGTTCAGAAACGGGCCTGCCAGCAACTGCACTTCTTTCCAAATCATCTTCAGCGCGTCTGTTGGAGACTCGAAACAACTCTTGAGGTAAATCAGTTTGCTGCTGTCTTCAGGGAGTTCGTTGTTCAGCCATTTGAAAACATCCTCGGCCAGTTGCACAAGTTCATGACTGTAGTACTTTGGATAGTACCGCGACAACACATCGAGCGCCAGGAGCAAATCTAAATATTTCATTGGCCTGTAAAGTAGACATTTCGCACTCATCTTCTTGCGAACTGTCTGTTAATTCTATTGCTACATCGTATCAATACAAATTTACGGACTTTGCATGCTGTGCGCCTTACGTCAGGTGCTTAGCGGTGCTCAATTCACTTGAGAATCTTGCGCTTTCTTGACATTCAATCGGTTGCGAAGCTTATATTTGAGATTCGAAAGTTATGAACGGAAATTCGCTTGATCCCAGAGTAAACCGCTTACCTAAAATAGGCATGCCCGGTCAGGTGTTGCCAAAAGCACCACTCGACCAATTCGGTACGTTTGAAGTGTTTGTGCAACCAAAGGACGGCAAACCCTTTCAGCACGAAGGCGCAGTACATGCACCGAATATCGAAATGGCCTACGTGCTCGCAAAAGAAACGTTTACAAGGCGTTTTGTCTGTTCATCGTTGTATGTGGTTGACACGCGGATGGTTTACGTTTCTCCCATGACAGAAAACACCACCAATGCCTACGACACAATTGTGGATGTTCCACAACAGTCGGGCACTCGCGTAAAGTTTGAAATCTACCATTTATTAAAACGAGGAAAGCAACACATTCATGCTGGCACTGTTGAGGCAGTCACGCCACAGGAAGCGATGCTGGCCGCGAAAGCGCAACTGCGTGGTGACAAACTGCTTTACAACGTGTGGGCAATCCGCACATCGGATATCCGATTCACTACTCCGGAAGAGAAAGACCTCTGGATTACACTCCCAGAAAAAAAATTCAGAGATGCTTCCGACTATAAAGGAGGAGATAAGCTGAAGGAATTTTTGGAACGCGCTAAATAACATGCTGATGAACGAACTGGCACTTAAAGAATTCTTATACAAAATAGCCGATGACCAACTGATCCTCGGCCATCGTAATTCCGAGTGGACAGGCTTTGGCCCATTACTGGAAGAAGATATTGCTTTTTCGTCTATGGCGCAGGATAAGGTGGGACAAAGCCAGGCGTTGTATGAAATTCTGCATACGCTGGGTGAGCAAAGTCCGGATACCGTTGCTTTCATGCGCAATGCCAACCAGTTCCACAATTGTATTCTCACCGAGCTGCCCAATGGCGAATATGATTTTAGTCTTATCCGACATTTCCTCTACGATACTGCGTTGGCCATTCGCTTTGATATGCTGACGAAATCATCGTTCAAACCACTGGCAGAATTAGCAACAAAAATTCGTGGTGAGTTGAAATATCATACGCTCCATGCAAACACATGGGTGAAACAGCTCGGATCCGCTACACCGGAAAGCATTGAACGACTACAGAATTCGCTGGAGTATGCCCTCCCGTTCGCGCTGGGAATTTTTGAAAAATCGCCCTTTGAGAACGACATCATCAGTGCGGGCATTTTTGAAGGCGAAGACGTTTTAAAATCCAAATGGAAAACAAAAGTTGAAGAAATCATAACGCAGACGAAGCTTCGGCTTCCAGATGTTTCAAGCATGACACCAATTGAAGGTGGAAGAGTCGGAAAACACAGCGAACATCTTCAACCCTTGCTTGACGAAATGAGCGAGGTATTTAAAATCGACCCGACTGCGGAGTGGTAAGTCGCCTTGGTCTTTCAGCTACGCGCACAATTATAAAGAGATAACCCGAAAATAAGATGACCTCCACGATCAACGAACTTCTTTCCATCATCAACGAGTATTCAAAAAACTTTGAAGCATTTTCCGAATCCGAATTTGCTGCAAAACCGAATCCCGCCAAATGGAGCAAGAAGGAAGTTCTCGGGCATTTGATCGACTCTGCGCAAAACAACCTGCGAAGATTTATCGTGGGGCAATATGAATCGGCTCCGCCAAAAATTACTTACGACCAGGATTTCTGGGTGAAAGCAAACGGATATCAGAACCTCAGCAAAAACGATGTGATCCAGTTATGGAAGCTGATCAATCAAAACATTGCCAACGTCTGGAAAAACATGGATCCCAAAAACTATTCAAAGCAGGCTGACACGGGAAAGACGGTAGCCGAACTCCATACACTCGAATGGCTGGCTGCCGATTATAATAAACACATGAAACACCACATCAACCAGATCATTCCTGGCTCATTTGATGTTATCTATACATGATGACGCGAACAGCAGACGATATTTACAAACTACTCGAGGAGGTAAAAGACCCGGAGATTCCCGTATTGTCGCTTGTTGATCTTGGAGTGATTACGAATGTGGAAGTCGAGGGGATCAATGTATCGATTGAGATGACACCTACCTTTGTAGGCTGTCCTGCGATTGACATGATGAAGTCGGAAATTGTTGAAGTCCTTCAAAGAAACGGAATCGAAAAAGTAAACATCCTTGTCACCTTTCGCAAGCCCTGGACATCCGACAGTATATCGGAAAAAGGTAAAGCTGCGTTGAAAAAGTTCGGTTTGGCTCCGCCCCCATCTGCACAAAATCTGTTTACCGACATTGATATTTTGGAGCATGTACCCTGCCCGCGTTGCTCAGGTACGGATACTGTGTTGAAGAATCCGTTTGGTCCTACGCTTTGTCGCTCAATACACTACTGTAACACGTGCAAAGAGGCGTTTGAGCAGTTTAAACCACTTTGAACCAGCCGTTTATATAAATCTTTCGGAAAAAGGTACATCGCACCCCCAATTTGCGCTGACTTCACAACATTTTAATAACAATCCCGTAATTGACGTTAAGGAGCCTATAAATGACCGCCAGACAATTTTTCCCGGGAATCATTACTTTCCTAGCATGCGCTTTTTTGGCGTGTTCTGAGGAGAAGCGTCCGGACCAAACGCATTTCACTAAAGCCGATTCACTCACCGACACTTATCTCGAATTAAAAGACACCATGCTTGAATCATGGAATTCGATGATTAATGACGACAACCAGAAGTTAAAAGCAATGGACAATCTGTTGCATGAATTAATGGTCTCCAATCCATCCAAAAGAGAAGAGCTTCAGGGTTACCAGGAACGATTAGATCAGCTCGTCCACTCGCGCTACACCCAGAAGACCATGGAGAATGAGCATGTCATTGAAGAATATGATTTCGCGTCAAATTCGCTTGTCACGGAACTTATCGCATTGGCAGAATCGCAGCCGCAATTCGGATACAATACAACCTTGCAAAAGCTAGTGGAAACAATCCGTACAGCTGAACAGCGCGTGGAAAATTATCGCGCTGAATACGATGAAGTAGCTATGAAGTACAATGAATTCATTGAGCACAACAAACAATTTCTCCATGAAATTGAAGAGGATACAATGTCAAAGAAGGCGCTGTTTCAGACGGTAGCTGAGGAATAATAAAGAGCCGGGCCGATTAGGCCCGGTGAATGATTTACCATCTTCTTTTCTTATCACGTCCGCCACCAAAGCTTCGCTCACGACCACCTCCGCTACGTCCCCGATCCCGGCCACCTCCACGTTTAGAATCGCCTTGAGACTCGTTTGTGATTTCAATACGGACCATGCGCCCTTTATATTCAAACCCGTGAATAGCATCTCGTATCGAATTTGTAAACTCCTTCTCCACCTCGAAGAATGAATAAGCACCCTTCAAGTCGATGCGACCGATAATCTCTCTTGAGACTTTTGCACGATCGCATATCATTCCGAGAAGTTTTCCCGCATCGAGGCCATCCATTTTGCCGAGATTGATGAACAAACGATCGCCACCAGCACCTCTGTACGATTCTCCACGTTCGCCACGATCCGAACGATCCGACTTTTCGCTTCTGTTCAAATCCGGTGCATCGCGGTAGTAGTCCAGAAAGTGATTGAACTCAAGCGCTGTAAAACGCTTGATGATCTCTTCCTTCGACAAATCCTTTAATTCATCATAAACTGAAGGAAGGAAATGATCGATCTCGCGGTTTGCCAATGGAACTTCGCGCAACCTGTGAACAATGTTCAAAACTCGTCTCTCACAAACTTCCGCGCCAGTTGGCACTTCTTTCTTTACAAACTTCGTCTGAATCACCTTTTCGATCTGGCGAATCTTTGAAACTTCCTTGCGCGTAATAATAGCGATGGAAATGCCAGTCTTTCCTGCACGCGCGGTTCTTCCGCTTCGGTGCGTGTAGAATTCAATTTCATCCGGAAGGTTCATGTG
>DASWTM010000336.1:0-22721 GCA_036402115.1 Chryseosolibacter sp. | reverse complement strand
GTAGGCTGGGATACATCTTGTATTGTCTGTTACTCCATCGACTGTTATTGAAACCGCTGGAGGGTTATCACCCACGTTAACGATTTGAACAGCGTTACATCCGCTTACCGGATCAGTGGCTGTCAATGTATATGCGCCTGGCTCGAGGGCTGAAATGTCTGCTGTCGCGGCCGTGAATCCGTTTGGTCCCGTCCAGGCAAATTGTGTTGCGCCAGTAACGGTAACGTTGATCGCACCATTGTAGGCCGGGATACATCGCGTGTTGTCTGTTACTCCATCGACTGTTATTGAAACCGTTGGTGGGTTATCACCCACGTTAACGATTTGAATATCGTTACATCCGCTCACCGGATCAGTGGCTGTCAATGTATAGGCACCGGGCTCAAGGGCAGCAATATCTGCTGTCGCGGCCGTGAATCCGTTTGGTCCTGTCCAGGCAAATTGAGTAGCCCCTGAAACAGTCACGTTGATTGCGCCATTGTATGCAGGTATGCATCGTGTATTGTCTGTTACTCCATCGACTGTTATTGAAACCGTTGGAGGATTATCACCCACATTTACGATTTGAACATCGTTACATCCGCTCACCGCATCGGTAGCTGTCAATGTATATGCACCTGGCTCAAGGGCCGCGATATCTGCTGTCGAAGCCGTGAATCCATTTGGTCCCGTCCAGGCAAATTGCGTAGCGCCTGCAACAGTAACATTGATCGCACCATTGTAGGCTGGGATACATCTTGTATTGTCTAATACTCCATCGACTGTTATTGAAACCGTTGGAGGGTTATCACCCACGTTGACGATTTGAACATCGTTACATCCGCTCACCGGATCCGTTGCTGTTAACGTATAAGCACCTGGCTCGAGTGAAGCAATATCTGCAGTTGAAGCGGTGAATCCGTTTGGCCCTGTCCAGGCAAATTGAGTAGCTCCTGAAACAGTCACGTTGATTGCACCATTGTATGCGGGTATGCATCGCGTATTGTCTGTTACTCCATCAACAGTAATGGATACTGTTGGAGGGTTATCCGCCACGTTGATGACTTCTACATCTGTACATCCGCTTACGGGGTCTGTAAGGGTCAGCGTATAAGCCCCAGGTTCCAGGCCTGTAAGGTCTTCCAGGGCTGAATTAAATCCATTGGGGCCTGTCCATGCATACGAATAAGGTGCCGTTCCACCAGAAGGGGTTATGCTTATGGCACCGTTGAAAGGATTCAAGCATCTTGTATTGGGTGTGTTTGAATCAATAGCTATTTCAACATCGGGCAGAATCACATTAATATTACCCGAGGCTACCGGACCGCAACCCGCAGCGTCATCAACATCCACGGTATAAATCCCGGCAGACAGTCCGCTGAACACTCCTGTGTTATTTACCACGCCCCCAGGATTCAGTGTGTAGGTTAGCGCACCTGATCCTCCTGAAGCATTGACAGTTATTTGTCCATCGTTTCCGGTGGTACATGTCTCGTTGGTAACATTAACTGAGTTAATGACCAACTGAGGTGGCTCAGTAACATTGATTGTGATGACATCCTGGCATCCGTTGTCGTCTGTAACGGTGACTTCGATACTTCCCGCTGATGCACCGGAGAAAGTTACTGTAGTTGCTGTTGTGCCGATGGTAGCTCCGGTACCGTTGTCAACGGGAGCGAAAGTATATGGAGCAGTCCCCCCTGAGGCGGTGATTACACCGGATCCATTATTGTCGTTAAAACATGTGAGGGCAACATCGCTTCCGGTCAATTGCAACTCCGTAGGTTGTGTTAAGATGATATTGGGTACCTGTCGAGCGTTACAGAATCCCAACGGGGGGATTCCCATAGTTCCGTTTGTAGTAATAACATCAACGCGATAATTTCCAGGGCCAAGGAAGCTTGCAAGAAAGTCATTGGCAAACAACCCTGTAAAAACGGCAACCTGACTATTTGTATTTGATATCTGGGAAATCGGTATGTCACCTCCACCTGTAGCATAGACAAGTGAATAGGTAAATGGCGCCTGTCCTCCCGTGAGGGTTGTTGTGATTGAGCCATCGTTGCCGTTAAAGCAGGACACATTTGTTGTCCCGGTAAGGACAAAGCTCACAATTGGTGTGCCCGTACACTGGGCTGCAGCCCGATTTTGAAATCCCAGGACTGTAAGAATGATAAAGGATGCTAGTAGAATCTTTTTCATCATTCAAGGATTATTTGGGATTTCTGCAATTTTCTACAATAGGAATTCTCCTCTCCCACAAACTCTACCTGAACCTGATAAATCAAATTCGGATTGATTGATTCAAATTTAAGTGTCTGATTTCCGCGACCTCTTTTTTCAGATACGGGTTCAGGACCTGAGCCTTTCTCAATGCTAAGCACGCACTTAAATTCTTTGGCGGTGGCGATTGCAATCTCAAGGACCCCATTATTTGCGTCTGCCTTGATGGCTTTCTTGACTTGGATTGAATTATTGCATTGCGCGGACGCAGCCCCGCAGCATAACAGGTAAAATAGCAATAGATAAATCTTTCGCATAGCGCTAAGGGCAGTTCAATACCATTAATAGTTCAAAAAATTGTTTTGTAACCCTGTGTATGTCCAACCTCAATGATCGTGGAAATAAAAAAATGATCTCATCGAAACGGACCTTACATCATGTGTAAGTAATATTTAGTTTAAAAAATTAAGTTTTTTTGGTGCTAAAACTTACGTTTCAGGATCTCACTCATCACCACTGCCTTCTTGAGGCCTTCCGGGTCCTGAAAATCTTTGGTATAGTCTTCTAACACATTACGCTTTTGCTGCTCTTCGAAGACTTTGAATTTACCGAACTGCACTTGTGTATCACTCACTTTCAAAGTTTCCTCAAGAGATGGTCTGTTAAACGCCTGGCGTTTCGCCTCCTCATATGCGGTATTGACCCGCTCCTCCTCGTGATACCGCTTGTTATAACTGACCTCTTCCAGGTCTTGAACCTCTTCTTTGATATCTTCATCATAATCGACAACCGGCTCATACCGTGTTGTTTCGTACGAAGGCTGCGGAGGTTGAGGCTGTTTCCCCTCTGTGATTTCACGCAGCAGCTCCTCGAAGGTAAGCGGTTTTGGCTTCGTTCCCGCAGGAGGCGTTGCATCGTACTCCACCGGTCGGCCGGGGCGATGATCCGGGACGTCCTTGGGTTGATTCTCAGGCTTCTTCAAAGCTCGGGCAATCCCATATATGATCGCTATGATCACATAAATCCAAAAACTATCCATAGACAAAAATAGTAAAATTATTCAAAAACGCTATTTGCCTCATTTCTATCGGTTTCGGTATGAGTTTTCGAAAGTTCCCGTTTTTGTTTTGAATTGCCAGACCCACTGGCTTATCTTTGCCGACTTGTCTTCAGTAATCAGCCTCTAAACAGACGGAATTGGGAAGCTCAATAAGGATTCTTTCCGGATCTCGTAAAGGCCTGTCGATGAGTACTTTTTAACCACTACAACCACTACATAACATGCAATTAGCGAAACTGGAGATCAAAGGCTTCAAGAGTTTTGCCGACAAAGTTGTGATCAACTTTGACGAAGGGATTACCGGGATTGTAGGCCCTAACGGCTGCGGTAAGTCCAATGTTGTTGATTCCATACGTTGGGTATTGGGAGAGCAGAAGACGAGCGCGCTGCGTTCGGAGAAGATGGAGAACGTTATTTTTAATGGTACAAGTCAGCGGTCGCCACAGCAGATGGCAGAGGTTTCCCTCACCATCAACAATACAAAAAACATTCTTCCAACCGAGTACTCGCAGATCACTATCACCAGACGCCTCTATCGCTCGGGTGAAAGTGAATATCTGTTGAATGGTGTCGTATGTCGATTGAAAGATATCACCAACCTATTTATGGATACGGGTGTTGCTTCGAACAGCTACGCCATTATTGAGTTAGGTATGGTGGATGATCTTCTCAACGACAAGGATAACAGTCGAAGAAGCTTGTTTGAAGAAGCTGCCGGTATTTCGAAGTTCAAGAAGCGCAAGAAAGAAACGCTGAAAAAACTGGAAGACACGGATGCCGATCTGGAACGTGTAGAAGATCTTCTTTTCGAGATCGAGAAAAACATGAAGAGTCTTGAGAAGCAGGCGAAGCAGACCGAGAATTACTACAAGATCAAAGAAGACTACAAAGAAAAAAGCATCACGCTTGCGAAGGTTGTTGTCAACAAGCAGAAGGATAAATTCAATTCCATTACCCAACAGATTGAAGCCGAGAACGATCGCAAGCTTGCGCTGACTGCATCGGTAGCGGATAAAGAAGCTGCTATTGAAAAAGCAAAGGCGGAATTGATCCTCAAAGAAAAGACACTTTCCTCTAGACAGAAAGCGATCAATGAGTTCGTTTCAAAGATCCGTGCTTACGAAAGCGAAAAGCAGATCAAGAATGAACGCATCAAATACCTGAACGACCGTGCAGCCGGACTACGTGAGCAGATCGAGCAAGACCGCAAGAGCAACGAGCGCGCGCGATTCAGCATTCAAAGTCTTGAGCAGGAAAAGGCTGGAGCGGAACAGATTCTGGCCGATATCAGTGCAAAACTTGAAACACTGAAGGCAGACTACGAAGAGCAAAAGAAAAAGACGACTGCGTTGCAAGCCGAAGCGGATAGTCTTCGTCAGGTGCAGCGTGATCGTCAGGAAGAGACTTTCCAAATCAACAAAGGCGTTGAGATCCGTGAAATCCAGGTGTCATCACTAAAACAAGAGTTGGAAAGGACGGCTTCGGATACAAGTCAACAAAGTGCAAGTCTTATCGAGTTTGAGAAAAAACTTGTCGTTCTTCAGGAAGAGATCGATCGAAAGACGTCCGACCTGGAAGAACTGAAGCGCGAGGAAGATGAAAATCAAAATCGTACTTCATCGCTCGAGAAGACGATTGAAATGATTCGAGAAGAAATGAATGTGACAAGCCGCAAGCTTGACGCACGTCAGAACGAATTCAACCTCACTAAATCACTGGTTGAAAATCTGGAAGGATTCCCCGAAGCGATTAAGTTTTTAAAGAAAAAGGTAGCGAAGAACGCTCCCCTCCTCTCGGATATCCTTACAACTTCTGAAGAATATCGTGTTGCGATTGAAAATTACCTCGAGCCTTATCTCAACTATTACATTGTTGATCACGAAGCAGAGGCTTATGAAGCGATCAACATCCTGAGTGACGCATCGAAAGGAAAGGCGCACTTTTTTATCCTGGATGCCTTCGAGAAATTCGAGACATCTTCGACACGCATTTACTCCAACGCTTTCCCGGCTACCCAGATCATTGAATTTGATCCAAAGTACCGGAAGCTGATGTCATACATCCTCGACCGCGTTTATATCTACGAGGGAGACGTTAAAAACATTCCTGCATCAGACGAAAATACCTTCATTACGAAGAGCGGAAAACTTACGCGCAGAAGATTCAGTATCTCCGGTGGTTCGGTCGGTTTGTTTGAAGGAAAGAAAATCGGTCGTGCAAAAAATCTTGAAAAGCTTGAGAAAGAGATCAAGGAATTGACGACCAAGCTTGATGAGATCCGCAGCAGTCTTGTTGAAAAACAGAGTGATCTTGAAAAACTGCGCAACAACAGGCTTCGTCATCGCATTGAAGAACTGCAGAACGCGATCCGACAGGTAAACGAAGAACACGTATCGGTTCGCACCAAGCGTGAACAGTTTGCAAGCATGCTCAGTTCAGCGGATCTGAGAAGAGAGGATATCCTTGAAAAGATTGATACCCTTCTGAAAGAGCTGGATGAACTGAGACCCAAAGCTCAGCAAGCGCAGCATGATCTGCAGGACCAGGAGACAAAGCTTTCTATTATTACGGAAACTTTGGCCGGCAACAGTGACCTCCTTGGACAAAAGTCTGCCGCATTCAACGAACAAAACATCTTCTTCCATCAGCAGGAGAACCGCGTCAAGAGCATTGATCAGGAAATGCGATTCAAGCAAGAGTCGATGGATCAAAGCAGTCAGCGCATCCAGGTAAACAGCGAAGAGCTGAAGAAGAACGAGGATGAAATAAAGAACATTGTTGAAGGCACGCAAACCAATGATGATGAACTTCTCGGCATGTACGAAGAGAAGGAAGCCATGGAGAAAGGTTTGAGCGAAGCCGAAAAAGAATATTACGAGTCGCGCGGAAACATCGATACCGTTGAGAAAGAGCTGCGGGAGATCCAAAACGGCCGCCAGCGCATCGACACACTTTTGATGGAGTTACAAAACGCGCTCAATGAGAGCAAGATGCAACTCAACTCCGTGAAAGAAAGACTATCGGTTGAGTTCAATATCGACCTTGACTCCGTAGTTGGACAGGCAAGTCCCGAAGAAGCTGAAGCTTTGTCGAAACTCGAAGAGGAAGACCTCCGCAAGAGTGTAAGCAAGATTCGCGAAAAGCTTGATAACATGGGACCGATTAACCCAATGGCGATGGAAGCTTACACGGAAATCAAGCAGCGTAACGACTTCATTCTCGCGCAGAAAGAAGACCTTCTTAAGGCGAAGGAATCGTTGTTCAACACCATTTCAGAAATTGAAGGTGTTGCAAGCCAGACATTCATGGATGCGTTCAACAAGATCAAGGAGCACTTTATCCGCGTATTCCGTTCGTTGTTTACGGAAGGTGATGAATGTGATTTGAAACTTGTTGATCCAAACAATCCGCTTGACTCTGAGATCGACATCATTGCAAAACCAAAAGGCAAGCGTCCATTGACTATCAACCAGCTTTCCGGTGGAGAGAAGACATTGACTGCAACGGCATTGTTGTTTTCAATGTACCTGTTGAAGCCAGCCCCGTTCTGTATTTTTGATGAGGTTGACGCTCCCCTTGATGATGCGAATATTGACAAGTTCAACAACATCATCCGGAATTTCAGTAAAGACAGCCAGTTTGTGATCGTTACGCACAACAAGCGCACCATGACTTCTACGGATGTTATCTATGGAATTACGATGGTTGAGAAAGGTATCTCTCGTGTGGTGCCTGTGGATTTGAGAGAGCTTGCATAATGCTAAAAGGCTAAGGCTAATGGCTATGGCTAAGGAATAGAAATGAAAATATGGTGGAAGCCCCTCTCGGGGCTTCTTTTTTTTTGATATTGGCTGGATCTGTTTCGGAGCACGCGGCATAAAAAGCAAAGCGATTAGGCGAGCAAGAGCATGGCACTGGCGTACCTCACGTAGTTTGCGTCATTATTTTCGGTGTCGAATCGTCTTTTTTGCCCTATTCTGAATACTTAAACAAATCCGTGGGGCGTTACTTCCTCATGCCTGAAGTTACCGTTTCGCAGCTTGTTGTTAGTCGGTAAATATTTATATTGACATGTACTTATTTCACCTATGAGAAGAATTTTACTGGTTCTCGTTTTCTTCGCTTCATTCTCAGGTTTTTCACAAGCACAGCAGATCAGTGGCAAGGTGACTTCTGCTTCAGATCCCGGAGGACTGCCCGGTGTGAACGTGCTTGTCAAGGGGACCAACCGAGGTGTCATGACCGATGTGGATGGCAATTTTACCATTGAGGCGAGTCAGGGTTCAACGCTCGTTGTTTCATTCGTTGGGTATATCACACAGGAAGTAGCGGTTGCATCCCAAACGCAAATTAATGTTGTGCTTGTAGACGAATCGCGTGAACTGGATGCGGTAGTGATTACCGGTTTCCAGGAAGTTGAGCGAAAACTTTTTACGGGCTCCGCTTCACTCGTTAAGATGAGCGAGATCCGTGCACCCGGTATGGCGGATGCAGGACGTATGCTGGAAGGCCGTGTTGCCGGGGTAACGGTTGATAACGTATCCGGAACATTTGGTACTAGTCCGAAGATTCGCATCCGCGGAAACACCTCGATCAATGGCGACACACAACCGTTGATGGTGATTGACGGTGTTATCCTGGAAGATCTGAATGCTGTCAACGCTGACGATATCATCACGGGCAACGCTAATACATTGACTGCGTCATCCATTGCCGGGTTAAATCCGGATGACATTGAATCGTTCCAGGTATTGAAAGATGCATCAGCGACTGCGTTGTATGGAACGCGCGCGAAAAATGGTGTGGTGGTAATAACTACAAAACGTGGTAAAAGTGGGGTCACGAAAGTTAACTATACTGGCAACTTTTCGATCAACCTCCGCCCTACCTATAATCAGTTTGACATTCTGAATTCCGGTGATGAGATGTCGATCTACCGAGAGATGTATGAAAAAGGATTGGTTGACATTACAACTTCCGTGAAGGCGCAGAATTATGGCGCGATGGGAAAAATGTTTGCGTTGATCTCGGATCATCAAATCAACTGGGGTCCCGATGGCACGCTGAACGAAGATTTCCTGAATCAATATGAAAATGCAAATACCGACTGGTTCGATGTATTATTTAATGACTACTCACTCCAGCAGCAACATGCCTTGAGCTTTACATCAGGGACAGAAAAACACAACAGTTATTACTCGCTGAGCTACCTGAACGACAACGGCCAAACTATTGCCGATAAGGTTAAACGGTATGCCGTCACTGCAAAAAATTCATTCATTTTCACCAAGCGGTTTTCACTTGACCTAAAACTCACAGCAAATTACCGGGATCAGAAAGTTCCTGGAACGCAGAACCGCGATTTTGATCCCATCACCGGCCGATTTAAAAGAGACTTCGATATTAATCCCCTGAGCTACGCACTGAACACAAGCCGGTCTATCCGCCCATACGATGAAAATGGAAACCTGGAATACTTCAGGCGTAACTATGCCCCGTTCAATATTCTTGAGGAATTGAGTTTGAATTACATCAACATTACCGTGGCTGACGTTTCCACGCAAGCCGATGTAACGTACGATATCCGTGACAACTTAACCTTCCGGAGCACCGGCCAATTCAGAAATGCGAGTACGCAACGTGAACATGTTATTCACGAGCGATCCAATCAGGCGGAAGCCTACCGCGCAGACGACACGCAATACATTCAGGATGCAAACCCTCTCCTATTCAAAGATCCTGATGATCCGGGGGCGCAACCGAAAATCGTATTACCCGAAGGAGGTTTCAATAACCTGACAGAAGACGGACTGAATTTCTATTACGTGCGAAACAGTATCGACTGGTCGCAAACATTCAATACGATTCACAGCGTAAACGTGCTTGCCGGCCAGGAAATCAAATTCACGAACCGCGAAAGCAGACGCGCTGATGGAATTGGAGTGGTGTACGAAAATGGAGGGATCGTCAATACAGATCCTTTAATGATTGACTTCTTAAATCGTCAGGGCATTCGTACATACGCTCTGGGTATCGACCGTGAGCGTTTTGCGGGTGCCTTTATCAACGCGGGATATTCCTTCCGGGAAAAGTATGTTTTCAACGGTACGGTTCGCTATGATGGATCGAATCGTTTGGGGAAAAGCCAGCAGGCGCGGTATCTTCCGACCTGGAATGTGAGCGGTGCGTGGAATATTGATAAAGAATCCTTCGCAGATTATTCATGGCTGGACTTTCTGAAACTTCGTGCAACGTATGGACTATCGGCCAACCTGGGGCCAAACACCAGCGCACTTCTTAATCTGCGCTCAGGGGTAACGCTGCGTCCTACGGATGTAGAGTCGTACCTATACATTCAGGATCTCGAGAACTCGAACCTTACGTGGGAAAAATTAAAAGAACTCAACGTAGGGTTAGATTTTGGAATAAAGGGAAACGCGATCACCGGTACGCTTGACTTCTACAATCGCGACTGTTATGATCTTATTGGGATTCTTCAGACCAGTGGTGTCGGTGGAAACGCATACAAGACCGGAAACTATGCGGATATGAAAACCCAGGGCGCTGAATTTGCAATCAACACGCTGAATCTTCGCCTGAAGGATTTCACCTGGTCAACCACCTTTAATATTGGTTACACGAAAGACCGGATAACACGGCTGGAATTTAACCCGCGTCTCGGTGATGCGATTGTTCAGGGTGGCGCTGCCGTTTTAGGTGGTCCACGAAGAGGATTGTTCTCAACACGATTTGCCGGTCTTGATTCACGCGGTATTCCAACATTTTACGATGGCAGTGGTGAGACGGTTTACAACTTTGATTTACAAGACCGCGAAAATCTTACGGAAGTATTACAATACGAAGGACCCGCTGAGCCCCGTGGTGCCGGTGGATTGAATAACACCTTTACCTACAAAAATTTTACACTGAGTGCATTCTTGTCGTTTAAGTTTGACTACAAGATCAGGCTTGACGATGCGTTCAGTCCGAATTATACAGACTTCAGCAGCTTTTCAAAGAGCTTCGTCAATCGTTGGGTTGTACCTGGAGACGAACAAATTACGGATGTGCCGGTGATTCTGGACCAACGCGTCATTCAAACTCAAAATCCGGATTATCAACGAGCGTACGATCTTTACAACAAGAGCACTGCACGCGTTGCAGACGGGACATATGTCCGTCTTAAAACGGTTCGCCTTGCGTATGCGCTGCCGGCCAAGTGGGCGAAAAAAATTGGAGCGCAGAGCGCGCAACTTTCAGTGGAAGGACAGAATTTGAGATTACTGTATTCCGATAAAAAATTGAACGGACAGGATCCTGAGTTCTTCTCTGCTGGTGGAGTAGCCTTACCTCAGCCCCGCTTAATTACAACGTCAATTTCTGTCGGATTCTAACTTTATTCGTTATGAAACGATTTAAAAAATTCAAGACTTGTATTGTAACCACCACGCTGGTTTTGTTTGCAGGATGCAACGATTTTCTGGAAGAAAATCCAGACAATCGCGTTGAACTCAATTCCATCGACAAAGCCTCGCAGCTCCTGACGAATGCCTATTCAGAAGCAAGCTACGGTTTCACCGAGTGGATGAGTGACAACGTTTCGTTCACCTTCGGAACGCAAAAACTTGTCCAGCATAATCAGGCCTACCGCTGGGAAGATATTTTTGATATAAACCAGGATACCCCAACTTATTTCTGGACGGAGACATATGATGCCATTGCCCACGCAAATGAAGTACTTGCGGTCATTGATAAACTTCCGGGAGACGAAGCCAGGCGAAATGCCGTCAAGGGCGAAGCTTTGCTTTGTCGTGCCTATGGACATTTCATGTTGGTAAATTTGTTTGCTAAGCACTACGATTCCGAAACGGCTGATGACGACCGGGGGATTCCGTACGTGTTGGAACCTGAAACCGAATTCATTAAAAAGTACACGCGCAACACGGTCCAGGAAGTGTACGATTTGGTTGAGGAAGACCTTGAGGACGGCCTGGACTTAATCAACGACAGCTTTTATGCAAACTCCGGCAAGTACCATTTCACCCGCAATGCTGCCCTCGCGTTTGCTTCGCGCTTTTATCTTTTCAAGGGTGATTATGCTTCCTGCATTGAGTACAGTAACGAGCTGTTAGGTGCCAATCCGGAAACGTATGTGAAGGATATTCCGGCCCTCTTACGCCAGCGAATTAATCCAGAAGATTATATACGATTGTTGCACAATCCTGCAGACAATAGCAATTTGTTATTACTGCGTCATCTCTCGAATTTTCACGTACCCAGCCTTGGACACTGGCCAACACAACCGTTGTTCAATCAGATTTTTAACAGTAATCCGTTTGGAACGGTTGATGAACGGGCGGATCCCGCATGGGTTGCCGGAGAGAACGGGCTGGCTGCGACCAAGTTTGAGTTCTTATTTGAACGCTCAAGCCTGACATCGAATGTCGGTTACAACTACACAATCGCCCTTGGCTTCCGTGGCGAAGAAGTTCTACTGAATCGTGCAGAAGCGCACATCCTTGGCCGGACTGGAAATGTAACCGCGGCTTTAGCCGATCTACAGCTCCTCGCGTCCAAACGTTATCGTGGTTTCCCTCAGCTTACCATCGAACGCCTTCAAAGCTACTACGGCTCCTCTAATAGTCGGTTGGTAACATTGCTGTACATTATTGACGAGCGTCAAAAGGAGTTTATGCACGAGGGTATGCGATGGTTTGACATTAAGCGTTTCGGATTTGAGGTGATTCATGAACAAGAGGATGGATCGACTGAGCGCCTCGATGAAGAAGACGATCGAAAAATACTTCAGATTCCCAAGACCGCTATTGATGTCGGAGGGTTAGAAGAAAATCCAAGATAAAATGGTGAAGATTAGAAGAAAATATTTATCACTCTGTTTGGTTGCTGCCATTTCAATGGTAGTCCCAGCGTGCTATCCCGAGGATGAACTGAACATACCTCGGAAATCTGTTGTCGACTCGCAAGACGAATTGGACGAACGGATTCAACAAGACTTTATTGATGAATACGGTGTAGCGGTTCGCTATAAATTTGTGGATCGGTATGTTGACCAGACCAAACGCGTTACACCTCCCAAGCTGGACGTAGTAGAGCCTATGCTGAATTTCCTGACGGATTTCTGGATCCGGCCTTTCGAAGAAGTTCCGAATGGTGAAGATTTCTTTAGAAGACATGTTCCAGCGGAAGTGATCTTCATCGGATCAACCATCTACAACGCTGACGGCACGGTAACACTCGGAACCGCGGATGCTGGTGCGCGCATTACACTCACTGAAGTGAACTTTATTGATGTTGAAGATCGCGATTGGATCTTCCGTCAGCTGGGAACAATCTATCATGAGTTTGCACACATTATGCACCAGCGCTATAACCTGCCTGCCAACTGGCAACTCCTATCACCCCAGGGCTATACGTCATTGGGTTCCTGGTATAACCTGACGGATGAAGAGGCGTTACAGCGGGGATTCGTTTCCCCCTATGGGACTAGTACCTTTAATGAAGACTTTGCTGAGCTTGTCGCCTTCTATTTGTTTGACCCGGATTTCCATACCAAGTATACGATTGATGAAACGAGTTGCGTTACAGCAGACTGCACTGCACGCAATGAAGGGAGAGCAAAACTGCGTCAGAAGTTGGCGGCAGCACAACTGCATTACAAACAAAACGTAGGCGTTGATCTGGAATTGGTACGGCAACGTGTTCAAGCAAGATTACCATGAGAAAGTACATATATTCAATATTCGTAGCGATGCTCGCATTGGTATCGTGTGACGATGACGACATTCAGGTTTTTGAAAAGACTGCTGACGAACGCGCAGCAGAAGCTATCGCCACGCTCAAAGCAGATCTTATTGAGCCCGCAAATGGTTGGCGCGTAAAGTACACTCCGGTAGATGGTGCTGGTTCTTTTTATGTGCTGATGAAATTTGGAGAGGATAACAAGGTGAGAATTCGCTCGGATGTTTCCACGGATGAGCGCAGTTATGTGGACCAGGTGATTGGCTATCGTATCGATAATTCGCTTGGGCTGGAGCTTATATTCGAGAGCTACACCATGTTTCACTACTTATATGAGTTGGACCAGGCAACATTTGCTGCAGAGTACGAATTCGATTTTGTGAACAAGACCCCTGATAACGCGCTTGTGTTTGTGAGTAAATCTGATTTTTCCAATAAAAGCACCATTCTATTTGAAGAAGCATCACCCGGGGACCTTTCGTTGCTCGGCATTACGGTCGATGAGAACCTCGAAACCTTGTCAAATGATTTCGATTCGTTTAATCTTTTCAGTTCTTCTGTGAAGGTTCAGTTTACGGATAAAGATCTTATCCTGTATGGCGGGCTGGATGTAGCAAAGCGCACTTTTAATATCAGCGCAGCTGCACGTAAGAGCGATCCTGAAACGTTTGAACTCCTTGCGATTTCTACTCCGTATATTTTACAAGGAAATTCCGTCCTTTTTGATACTCCCATTTCAGGCAATTTTGTTGGATTGACCATTTCGGTTGGATCGCTGACGCTCACTTCGTTGTCGACCGGGGGCGTCCAGCCGTGTGCTGACCTTGTTCCCATTCATATTTACTCCGGACAGACTTCGGCCGGAGATGCGATAACGCTGGAAAGCACGATTGTGAATGCTGGCGGCCGAGGCTTTACAGGCTCCACACTTTTTGTTGCGCCCCTCAGTAACATCCGTAAAGATGGTGGCTTTGTGCTTGATGAAATAGAGCAGGATCTACCGGATGCTTCCGAGATGTACCTTCTAAACAATTTCTCGTATCGCGGACAGATCATCACTGGGATCGGATTTTTTCTGCAAGACGCTCAGGGCGACAATGCTCTTGCTTACAAAGCATTTTCGGCTTCGTTTGACTCAAATAAAGTAACCTTCACGTTCGAACCTGATATTCGATACATTGTAAATGAGGATGGTGCCTATGTACCAGATGCTAATACACAAAACATCACAAAATACCTCGATGCCCTTACTGAAGGTGGTAATACGTATGTTTACAAATATGCAGATGGCATTTACGAGTTTAATAATCTTTGCAACGGTTGGACAGCTGCATTCATAGCCCTCGACTAGCGTAACCTTAAATTAAAAGCCCCGGACAAACCGGGGCTTTATATTTCTTTTCTATTTTAAGAATTTAATCACGGAAACAGGTTTCGATTTTCGAATCGATCTTGGATCCAAGCGGAACGTTGCATCGTTGCGAGTCCTGCTTCCGGATGTCGGAACAACGATGTCGGTAAGATTGGTATAGTTAAAACCATTCTTGGACATGGATTGCGAGGTGGTGTGAGGTTCGGCCGAGACATACTTGTTTGCCAACGTGTAGCTTCCTGCGCTAACGATTCCTACATCAGACGTGCCATTCGTTCGTGCCACCGTTCCACCATAGTTTGCGACTAGCGATTCAAAGTCAACGTCATCCGCTGTACCGCTTTTGTAGATATAACGCATCCCTATTTTCAGATTATCAATCCCAGCAGGAATTGAAAAAGCCTCATACGGATTTTGTGAATCCGAATCCTCGACCGGAAATGCGAATTGGTCGTTTATATAAACCCAAAGATCCATGTCAACATCACCCGCGGACTGCGTGTTGTTTACACCCCAACCGATCAATACATAGGTATCATCTTCCAGTACCCGAACAGTATGTTTTAGTGCGGTCCCTAATTTAATCGGACCCGATACTACGCGTTCAAGCGTAAGCTCAATTGTCTCAAAGGGAATGTCATCTTCGGTGAAGTCTTCATCATCATCCGGAAACTCCAACCTGCCGTCTTCATAAATTGTAACAATGAACGAAGCTTCAGTCGAGCCTTTAAGAATTGTGACCTGCGATCCATCGACCGTCAGGTTCTCGCCTTCCGCTTCAATCTTAAAGTCACTCAACTCTTGTGTGTTGGAGGTTTGCCGTGTTGTGCCATCCACATCGAATTCAAGCACAGCATCTCCCGCGAGGGCGATATCGAAAACAAGTTTCACCTTTATTGGGCGGCCTACACCGTCACTGCCTTCGGCTTCTGGATGATATGAATTCGCGGTTCCATCCGATTCTGTAACATCCTGAGTTTCCAATTCAAAATCAACACCTGCAACAGGCACTTCATCATCCTTACAGGAATTGAGGGCAGTAACGGCACCGATCGCGAGTACTCCCAATAGCAATTTAATTTTCATCTTCTTAGAAATAGTTTGTGTTTTTCGCAATACCCATTTACATACATAGACTAACGCATTCGTTTTCGTTACTGCCTGTGAATGGATGTATATAAATGTAATGATTGTCCGTCTAAAAATGAAGTGGCGCGCGTGTCAAATCCGGCTAAATGCCGCGCAAATTCCTGTTGAACAATTCATTTGCAGCAATTTACTTGCCTGCTTAAAACGGGTAAACGACCGCTATTGATGTCCAAACCAATCGATAAACTGTGCTTTAATACCCCATTTTGTTCGGTGCGTAATTTGAATTGATCAAGTGCAGGCGAATAATGATATTCGTAACCCAAGGCCTGCATTAAACGATATCAAGATGAAAAGACGATCTGCACTTTCCCGATTAGGATTTCTGGGTACCCTTGCGATATCTCCATCATTACTATCATTTTCCATGGATTCAATTTTAAAACGCAACATTGGCAGCACGGGCGAGCAACTACCGTGTGTGGGTTTAGGCACGTGGCAAACATTTGACGTGGGAACGAACGAAGCGGAACGAAAAGCGTTACGGGAAGTGCTGACCGGTCTGGTCAACGGTGGGGCTACCGTTATCGACAGCTCACCCATGTATGGAACATCCGAGGCCGTGGTGGGCGACCTTTCCGATGACTTAAAATTAAATGACAAGCTCTTTATTGCCACAAAAGTCTGGACTTCGGGAAGACAGGCTGGTATTGAGCAAATGGAAAATTCGTTCAAGTTGCTCCGGAGGAAAAAAATCGACTTGATGCAGGTTCACAACCTGGTGGACTGGCAGATACATTTGAAAACACTTCGAGAGTGGAAGGAAGAAGGTAAGATCCGGTACATCGGATTGACTCATTATTCCGACAGCGTTCATGAAACGCTGCGAACGATCATTGATAAGACACCAATTGATTTTATTCAAATCAATTATTCGATGAATAGTCGCAATGCGGAAAAGAGTTTACTTCCTGCGGCACGTGACAAAGGCGTTGCTGTACTCATTAACAGGCCGTTTGATGAAGGTGCATTGTTTCAAAAAGTTAAGGGCAAACCACTACCTGGCTATGCGGCCGAATTTGACTGCACGAGCTGGGGCTCCTTTTTTTTAAAATACATCCTAGCTCATCAAGCCGTCACGTGTGTCATTCCAGGCACCTCTAAGATCAGGCACCTGCAGGATAACCTAAGTGCGGGTGTCGGCAAACTCCCAGATTCTTCGCACCTTAAAAAGATGCTTGCAGAAGTTGCCTGACTCATTCGTACTTCAGTGTCTCCGCAGGATTGATTAACGCGGCTTTTATTCCATGATAGCTAACGGTTGCCAGTGCAACTACAAGCCCTGCACCCATGCTGATTGCGAATACTTCCCAGCCCAGCTCAATTTTGAATTTAAAGGATTTAAGCCACCACTCCTGCATCACATACCAAGAAACCGGTGCAGCCAACGCGAAGGCTATGAGCGAAAGCCACACATATTGTTTGTTCAGCAGTATAAAAATATTTCCAAGCTCCGCCCCCATCACTTTCCGGATACCGATTTCCTTCGTTCTGTTCAAGGCATTAATGCCGGCAAGTCCGAACAGCCCGAGACATGCAATGATGATAGCAAATGCAGTGGACAATCCGGTGATGTTCATCCATCGGTTATAGCTTTCATACTGACGCGCAACATCTTCATCCACAAATGTGTAATCGAATGGTTTGTCCGGGAACAACGAAGACCAGGTCGCCTTTACCGACTCAACGTTCTCCTTCACATCATTACCCTTTAATTTGATCATGACAGTCGTCACATATCCCATGTCTTTTTTGTTTATTGATAGAAACATGGGTTCGATCTCCTGTTCAAGCGATGTAAAATGATAATCCTTGACGACACCAATTACTTTCGCACCGAGGCTGGTAGAATCTTCCCGGTAGTTCAGGTACTCGTTGAGCGGATCGGTCCACTTCATATCTTTCACCAAAGCTTCATTGACAATGATTGCGCTGCTGTCGGAGGCTATGGCAGGATCAAAGTTCCGCCCTGCGGCAAGCTTGATCCCGAGCAGGGGAATGTAGTCCGTGTCAACACGGTACACGTAGGCTTGTTTGTTCTCGTCTTTAATTTTGTATCCATAGCGGGACCAACCCTGGTTGAACGATGAACTTGTTCCTGCCACCGCGACAATATTTGAATTTGATGTCAAGGCATTCTTCAATTGCTCGTACGCGCGTTCCGACTTTTCATCGAACCCAGCCTTGGTTTCTACCGCAATGATGTGCTCTTTATCAAACCCCAGCTCCTTTGTTGCGATAAATTTCATCTGGCGATACATGATCACCGAGCAAATAATCAACGAGGCCGACAGAAAGAATTGAAACACTACGAGCGGCTTTGTAAACCCAGCCTGTACCCGCGAAGTAAATCTGCCTTTCAATATCGATGCGGGAAGAAAGCGGGAGAGAAACAGGGACGGATAACTTCCCGACAACAATCCAACAGCAATGGTCAGGCCGAAAGTAACCAATAGCCATTCCGTGGTATTGACCTGTGAAAAGGAAATACCCTTGCCCGTAAATTCGTTAAAGGCGGGTAGAAACAACACCGCGAGGCAAATGCCGATAAGCATAGAGCCCAACGCAAGGATAACGGACTCAAAAGACAATTGCGCAATGAGCTGCGACCGGTGGGCTCCAATCACTTTCCGGATCCCAATCTCGATCCTTCGAGACGCTGAAGTAGTCAACGCAAGGGAAATGTAGTTGATACAGGCAATTAACAAAATCAGCACTGCGATACCTCCTAAGATCCAGGAGTACTTTGGGTCGCTTACCTTTGCCCAACCTACCTCCGTGGCCTGGTGGATGTTCGCCAGTTTCATGACATTGAATTCGAAGACTTTAAACTCATTGGGTACGTTGTCGTTTTCGCGCCACTTCGCCAGCTTTTCGCCCATATATTTTTTTGTTAGCGAATCGAGATTCGCTTTCAACGTCTTTTCGTTTGTACCCGGTTTCACTTCCACAAATGTTGGGTACGAAAAATTACCCCAGTTGTCACGTGAACGCGAAAAGTATGGGCGCGCGGTCGGAGGCAACAAAATCTTGAATTGAAGACTTGAATTCGCAGGCGGATCTTTGATTACTCCCGCCACGGTGAATGTCTGTTCTTCATTAATCGTGAATGTGAAAATTTTCCCGACAGGATCGTCATCTCCGAAGTATTTGTTTGCTATTTCTTCAGTAAGCACTGCATCAGCGCTATTGTGAAACACCTTATTGCGGTCGCCAGCAAGAAACTGGAAAGAAAACATTTTGAAAAAGCCGCTGTCTACAAAAGTGACCTTTTCAGAAAATACTTTCTCGTTGTAGCGAATGATTCCCTCACCCCAATCACTGAAGCGCGTGACATGCGCTACTTCGGCCATTTCTTCTCCCATTACCTCACTTAGCTTTGCCGGCAGATAGGCATGGCTGGAGTACACATCCTTATCACCCTTCTTGAATTTTTCGCTGTCAAAACTCGTGCAGTGAACGCGATAGATCAGGTCCTTCTTTGCATGAAATTGGTCGAAACTTTTTTCGTCACTGATAAACAGGTAGATTAAAATGCAAAAAGCGATTCCGATACTAAGCCCGAATGCGTTGATGAATGAGTACAATTTGCGTTTGGAAATGTTTCTGAATGCAATCGTGAGGTAATTCTTGATCATAGGCGGAGGCTTGTGAGTTTTGACGATGTAACATGGTGAAGGCCGCCTTCTAAAAAAAGCAAAGCCTTATCACCTGCACCAATGATGTAGTGAATCGTCAAAAAGTTGTACTCAGCCTTTCAAGTAAGCAAAACGGCAAAAAGCTGCTGGATTCGCCCCTACTCGTGCTTTAGCGTTTGTGCGGGATTAAGCATGGCAGTTTTCAAAACCTGAAAGCTGATCGTTATCGCGGCAATCACCAAAATGGTAAGCAACGGCATGGCAAACATTAGCCAGTTGATATTTATCCGATACGCATAGCTTTCCAGCCACCCCTGCATGCTTACGTAGGCAATCGGCAGCGAAATTATTGTGGCAATTATAACGAGCTTAATGAATTCGAAGGATAACAAAGAAACAATACTAACGAGTGAGGCACCGAGCACCTTCCTGATTCCGATTTCCTTCGTGCGTTGGAGGGCTGTGTATGATGATAGTGCTATTAACCCGAGGCACGAAATCACGATTCCAAGGATCATAAAAATTGAAATGACCTTACCGAAGCGATGATCATCCCGGTATTGACGTTGGTATTTTTCTTCGAGAAAACGATACTGAAATGCATTATCCGGAAATGCCTTATCAAAAACTGCCTTTATATCGGCCACAAGTTTTTGTTCGTTTCCATTACTTGTCAGTACAGAGAATTCATGATACGTGCTATAGGTCGGCCGGAACACCATCGGTTCCTTTGGCTTTCGAAGTGATTCCTGGTGATAATCATTGATGATACCAACAACCGTCCACTTCCGTGTACCGTTGTTTCCCCAAACGATTTCTTTGCCTACAGCCTGATCCGGTGACTGGATGCCGAGTAACTTGGTCGCGCTTACGTTTAACATTACCGCTGTAATGTCATCATAATTCTCTTTATGATCTGTAGACACAAATTTCCTTCCGTGCAAAATTGGGATTCGATAGGTGTCGAAGAATGAGTAATCGACATTCATGACGCTCATGGTGTAACGTGCGGATGATGGATGCTCTGCCAATCTGATTCCAAATGCTCTTGGCAACCTGTCTCCAGGCGTTGAGTTACTGGAAGTGACACTGGCGACACCGTCTACGCGAAGAAGTTCAGTTTTGAATGTTTCCACCCGTGTGATAAATGTAGAATCCCATCCGGTTCGTTCAGGAGACTGGATGATAATTGTGTTTGAAATGTTAATACCCAGATCGGTATCATTCATGAACTTAAGCTGTCGTGAGACGATCAATGTTCCTGTAATCAACGCAGCCGATGCTGTGAATTGGAAAACAACAAGACCTTTTCGCAAGAACTGACCTTTGGAGGAACGATTAAACTTTCCCTTTAAAACGGTGGCAGGCTGATATGAGGAGAGAACGAATGCCGGATAGAAGCCAGAGAGCAACATGCCCCCCAACATTAACAAAACGAACAACGCGATTGTTTGTGTGTCGATGCCGGAGAAGATCTTTTGCCAGCTAAGGTTGGCATCTATGATGGAATTAAAAGTCCCTTGAAGAAGAGTGACCAATACAACGGCTATCAACAAGGCAAATACACTGATCAGTACTGACTCGAAAATAAATTGCCGAACCAACTGCGATTTGTAGGCGCCCATCACTTTACGCAAACCTACTTCCTTCGCCCGATCGAGTGCACGTGATGTTGTCAGATTTATATAGTTGATCCACGCGAGCACGAGAATGAAGATGGCCACAATCAACATCGCCCATACAGCCCGACCACTGGCTACCTTCGCGATATCATACTCATAATCTGAAAAAAGATGAGCTCGCTGCAGCGGCTGCAGGTAAAACTTCTCAATACTTCCGGAAACTTTATCTCCCTGGAAGTAGCGCGTGCTATACTCTTCAAACTTCGCCTCAAGTGCTTTGTAGTCTGTTCCAGGTTTGAGCACAAGGTAATGTCTCATGTCCGACCAGGTCCAACTGTTATCTGCATCCGGATTTTCTGGTGTAAAGAGCGTTGCATAGGAAACGAGTGCGTCAAATTGAATGTGTGAATTTTCCGGAACATCGTTGATCACCGCTGTTACCTTATAAGGCTGCGGGTCGAGTCCCCAGTACATGGTTTTTCCAATAACCGATAGAAAATCATTGTCCTTGACTCCAAAGAATGTGCGGGCCGTTGTTTCAGTGAGTACAATCGTGTAGCGGTCTTTTAAACATGTTGACCGGTTTCCGGAAATTACCGGGAAATCGAATACCTGAAGGAAATGCTCATCTGTAAAATGACAATTCTGCGCTGTGAAAATCTGATCGCCCACTTTTATATTCATCGTCCCACCGGGCATCAGGCGCGTGTACATTTCAATCTCCGGATAATCTTTCGCCATCGTGGGACCAATGGTAGGATACATGATTGTTCCATGCTGAATCAGTTTTCCATTCTGAAAACGATCGTTGGTTACACGGTATGTGCGTTCCAACTTGGAATGGAACGTGTCGTAGCTAAACTCAAAGCTGACAAACTGAAAAATGAAGAGGCATGCTGCAAGCCCGAGCGCAAGTCCAAGCACATTGATCGCGGAAAAAACTTTGTTCTTCCGGATATTGCGGAAGGCGATTAACAAATAATTGCCAAGCATAATAAATTCAGTTATAGGTAATGAGAATGTATTTCGTAGCACGATTCCAGGCCGGAAGAACTGAAGGATGCGCCATGCCAACAGCCACTTTGCCCGGACCACACCCCGTTCTGCGGAATCCACCTGGAATTGTTCGAGGAGGTCGCCTTCGATTCCTTCGTGAAGGGCTGGCGGACAAAACCAGCTCAGAAGGCGGAGCAAGAAACGCGGTGGCAGAGAGCTTTTCATTTCATGCGAACTTCAGTTGCGGAATTAGTTTCCACATGTCGATGCGCGATTCTTTCAATGCACGCAGCATGGCGATACCCGCGTTCGTGACTCTAAAGATTCGTTTTCTCCGTCCACCGCGAGCACTGGTTGCGCCCCCCATGGAAGATTTGACGTAGCCCTTGTCCTCCAGCCGGTAAAGCGTAACATGCACGGCACTTAAATTGACATCTCTTCCAACCCGTTCGCGAATTTCAGTAACGATAGCATTGCCGTACGCTTCATCCTGCAGTATACCGACCATTGTAAGCACTAATTCTTCGAATTCACCCAGGTATTCCTTTCCCATTTGTATATAGTTTGTATAACTAATCTACGATTTCTATATATTTTGTCATACATATCACCCAAAATTATTGCCGACCGCCTGATAGATGCTTGTGAACCAGCCATTTAGCTCATCCTTTTTTGTAAAATTATTTCATCAATCGTAAGCTTATCGTGGAATAATGCCATCAATCGTGTAATCCTGACAGCGATGAAAGAAAATTAATAAAGGTGCGTTAGGTTCGCATCCGGAAAAAGGATCCTGATGGTTGAACTTAATTCGTGGAGCAATGAAATGAAGGGCAAGTACCAAACGTCTGTAGCAGCTTTTTATCTTTTTAACTTTTTTAACACGCCATACCTGGCCTAAACCGAAATAATGATGAGAATCA
>DASWTM010000335.1:0-6768 GCA_036402115.1 Chryseosolibacter sp. | reverse complement strand
CTGATAGGATGCTTACTTTCTGGCCTTATGTTTCCCTTTAGAAAAACGGTCATCAGAATTGGTACGAGCCTGATTGCTGCTAATCCAGAACCGATCATTGCGAACGTTTTTGTCCAGACGAGGGGAGAGAACAGCTTATGTTCTTGCCCTTCTAGAAATAGAATGGGACTGAACGAGATAAGCGTAACAAGAATAGAGCTCACCACAGCCTTTCCGATCAGCTGCGATGATTTTTCGATTTTAGCTATTCTCGTTTCTTCCATTGCTAATTGGTCTCGGCTTCACCACCTATTGTTTTCAATGCATTCTCTACCGTTACAATTCCAGCGTCAACCAGATCGCCTACAGCAAGTGCAACGCCAGCTAACGACATAATATTAGAGGTGATGCCAAACCATTTCATCATGATAAAGGCAAACAGAACCGAGACGGGGATTGTAATGACAACGATGAGCGCGCTTCTGACATGCAGTAAAAAAATGAAAAGGACTACGGCTACGGCAATGATCTCTTCAGTGACCGCTTCGCTCAAGGTATCGATGGTGGCGTTGATAAGGTCTGAACGATCATATGCGGGTTTGATGTTTACACCTACGGGTAAACCTTTTTCGATATCGTGAATTTTCGCCTTAACACGATCGATAACCTCCCTGGCGTTTTCGCCATATCGCATGATCACTATTCCGCCAACCTTTTCTCCATCACCGTTTTCGTCTACAATGCCAAGACGTAAGTCGCCTCCCATTTGCACTGTGCCGATGTCTTTTACGTGAACGGAAATTGTATTCTCTGACTTTAAAGGAATGTTCTCAATTTCCTCGATACCTTTAATATACCCCGTGCTTTTGATAATGTATCCAATATCCGATAATTCAAATTTGCGACCGCCCACTTCATTGTTGTTCGCCTTGATTTTGTTAACGACATCCATCAGTGTGATGTCATGATAACGTAGTTTCAGCGGATCCACGATAACCTGGTACTGTTTCTGAAATCCGCCAAATGATGCAACTTCGCTAACTCCTTCAACAGTTTGAAGGCCGAAGCGCACATACCAGTCCTGAAGGGCTCTGAGTTCACCGAGGTCGTAGCCGGGGGCATCGAGTGTATACCAGTAGACATGGCCTAACCCTGTACCGTCAGGACCAAGCGTAGGAGTAACATTTGGCGGGAGAAGACGCGTTGCATAATTGAGCCTTTCAAGAACGCGCGCGCGGGCCCAGTAGATGTCCACAGCATCATCAAAGATGATAAAGACAAAACTCATCCCGAACATGCTGCTGCCCCGGATGTTCTTCACTCTTGGGATGCCTTGAAGGTTAGATGTTAATGGGTACGTGATCTGGTCTTCGATAATCTGTGGATTTCTTCCCATCCATTCGGTGTATATGATAACCTGGTTCTCTGATAGGTCTGGAATTGCGTCAACGGGTGTGGTATACAATGAATAGACGCCATAGACGATCATTAGTAAATACATGAGGATCACCATCCATTTATTTTTGATCGACCAGCTTATCAGTTTCTTGATCATAGGCGAAGGGGAGAGCCATGCGAATTTTAAGCCCTCAAACTAAGGCTTTTGTAGCCTGATGTTGTTTTTCGATTGAGTTTTTCGCGTCCTCCAACATTTGCCTCAGGCACCACCGACAATACCAGTTTGCAAACAGAAAAGAGAATATCCGATTTAAAAAACCTTTTGGCTTCTCGTAGGAAATAGATAGCTGCGCTTCAGTCGCACCCATCACCGTATTTAGCTGAAGCGTCATGCGATACCAAGAGAAGATAACGAGCCGCGAATCACCAATGGTTTCCCAAATTTTCTCTGTACCATTGATCCATTTTGTAACTTCCACAGTGAATTCCATTACCAATCCCATCACTTTGCCGGACCAGCGGTAGCGCGAACCTACCCCTGTTCTTTTTGCTGTTAGAAATTCCAGATGTAGTTTGCTGCCCATCATCATAGCCGATGATTCGGTCATATGCATTCCTGTTACGCCAAGGTCATCGATTGTTCTAAAGACTTCCAGAGCGGACGCTGAAAACGTTTCTTTTTGTGATAGTGTTTTCATTGTGTTGGTTTTGCATAGCGTTGTTGGGGGTGAGTAAGGCAGCGTCTGGTTGTTTGAGTGTTATTGATTTTTTATTTCTTCGTCTATTTCTCTTGCGTCTTTATTTTCTGCGCTAAAGAAGCAATGAAGTGCACAACCGTGTGATTTGTCTTTGTAGCCAGCTTCGACTTTTGCTACTTCTTTTCCGGCCATTTTCACTACGCCATCAGGATCGGTCGTAACAACGTGTCCTTTTATTGATTTGTAGCTTCCATCTTCCTGGATTTTCCCGATTGTTTTTCCACCTGCCATTGTAACATCACCATGGCCGGAGATTACACCAATCACTTTTCCTGTTTCGTCACATACTTTGCCATTCTTAATGGAGCCAAGTGTTTTGCCATTGTCGTCAACTACTGTTCCATCAGCCTGCAGGCGCGGGTGCATGCCTCGATGCTTTGGAGGCAACTCTCTCTGCTCTTGAGCATTTACAAATGAAAATGCAAACATGAGTAGCATTATCATTAATTGTGTTTCGTTTTTCATTGTTGTGTGTGTGTTTAATTAACAATAGGTAAAGTTTGGAATTGAGGTCTTGCTGCACGTTGATTTTTCTGAAGGAAAAACATGATCTTTGTCATGTTTTTTAAAACAAATAAAAAAGGCCATGGATTGTGTCCACGGCCTTTCGTTTTAGTACTACTTCGCTTCTTACAAAGCCTCAGCTTTGTACCCAGCTTTCTCCACCGCCTGAATGACTTTTGAGTTATCTTTTTCTCCCACAACAGTCAAAACCTTTTGCGGATTAGTGTAATCCACCTCCCAATTGTCTTCACCCAGCGCTTCGTTTAGGAATGGAGTTACCTTTGCCACGCATCCTGAACACTTTATCGTTGTTTTGAATTTTAAAGCTTCCATAGTTATATATGATTAAAGAATTGCATTCACAACATTATATCCTGCCCTTTGAATTGCGTGTATGACGGCATCCCTCGTTAACTCGTTGTTAAGTTCAATTTCTGCTCTTGTAGGCGCAACTGACCTGACACTTCCGCCAATTGCCTTCACGGCATTCGTAACAGTCATCTGGCAATGAGGGCTTTTCATATTCGGAATTGTGAGATTTATCGTTTCCATATCTTATTGTTTTCTATGTAAATAAACGATGCGAAGGGAGTCAACGCCTTATACTATAGCCGGGAAGGTTTATATAATTATCAGCTGGTGCGGATGGTGACGCCATCAGACACAGGAAAGCCCTGACAGAGCAAAATATATCCCGCGTTCAACTCATCACGGGTCAGGATATGATTCTTCCGGTGTCTTACATCACCGGATACTAGTTTAGCCCGGCAAGTACCGCATTGTCCCTCCGTGCATGAGAACGGCACGGTGATGCTGTGTTCGCGTGTTGCCTGCAAGATTGACTGACCACGTTTAACAATGACGAGCTTTTCATCCCCGCCCACATGCAATATAATTTCCCTGTCTACAAGGCCATCGAAATCAAATTCGGTTTGGGCATTGCCAGTAAAGAAGACTTCTTTTTGCAAAGACGCCACAGGATCAATCGTCTGGATAGCGCGCTCAACAATATCAATCAAGTCGTTCGGACCACAGGCGAAGTATTCGATCGAACTTTCCACTTCGGATCGGATCTTTTTTAAGCTTTGCCTGATGATTAAGGGGCTTAGTCGACCCTTGTAAAAGACGGAAAAATCAGCAGGAGCAGACTCGGGTTGCGTCAGGACATGATACACCTTCAATCGATCCGGGAATGCTGCCTGAAGTGAGTGCAGCTCGTCTCTAAAAATGATGCGGTGAGAATTCTTGTTTGAATAGATCAGTGATAGTGAAGCTTGTGCTTCGTGGGCCAGTAATGTCTTGATCATTGGAAATATTGGCGTTATTCCCGCACCCGCTGCAAACATGATCAGATGTCTTTTCTGAAACCTGATCGGTTCCAGGATAAAACTTCCGCCAATTGCTTGGAGCTGGATCGAAATTCCTGGTTTTATATTTTGAAGGAAGTTGGAGACGATTCCATTTTCGATGGCACGAACGGTAATTCCAAGTTCGCTTTCGTACGGGGCAGTGTGGAACGAGTAAGTGCGATCGAATCTTTCTCCATTGATCGAGAATGAGAAAAGTCCGTGTTGCCCTGCTTTAAATGCGAAAGCATCCGGTTTTTCAAAATAAATGCTTACTGCGTTCTCTGCAACGGTTTCAGTTCGAAGGATTTTTAGATACATCGTGAAATTGTCGTGACCACGAAGCGTGGTTGAAAAGGTAAAATTCGGATCAATAGAATCGTGAAAGGGGAGGCGGATTACACCTCCAATCCTCCAACGATGATTCCGTTTGAGTCAACAGCAGACAAGCGCAGAGCCTTAGCCTCCTTGTATTCCGGTGACATGTACCATTCGTTCGCTTTTTCGTAGGTTGGAAATTCGATCATTACCAGGAAGGTTGGTTTCCAGGATCCTTCCACTACGGCAAATGGTCCGCCCAGGATGATGTACTTGCCACCGAACTTTTGGACGAGCGGGGCCGCTTTCTTTTTGTATTCTTCAAGTTTGTTGAAATCGTGCACTTGCACGTTGTCAAATAAGCAATATCCTTTCATAAAGTAATAAATTATTTATAGCACCAAAAACGGACTTCACTATTCGTTGATTTGTATTTAAGCCGCTGTGTTTTATAAAATTTCTTGTTGGCATTCACCTACAAGACAACTGTGGCGCACAAGACGGCAACGACAATTCCAACCGCGAGAAGCATGATGCGCCTGAGATCTTTCATTGTTGTTGTGTTCATGATGTAAAGATAAATTCATGAACCGCTGAAACGCTTACACTTAAGCAGGTTGGTTTTATATCATTTACAAGTCCTGATGAACAACAAACTGGTCAGGTGTGGCAAGGAATAATGACTTGCAATGATCGCTGCAAAAATGATAAGTGAATCCATTGTATTCCGCAGACAGGCTTGGTTTAATCGGATCGATGTGCATGTGGCAAACCGGATCCACATAGACTTCGTTAGGGGCGCTTGGCAATAGTTCGAACAATTCGAGCTGGGTCATAACATTTTTCAGCTTGTGAAACCCGGTGGAGCGAAACAGTTCGCGCGATTCCGATGGAAGCTGATGAAGGAAAGCCGATGAACAGAATATTTGTCCCCGGCACGCGACATTCATAATGCGCGCTGCAACATTAATTGTAGATCCGAAGAGATTATTATTCTCGATCAGTATCGGCCCAAAGTGCAGGCCGGCATGAATGGATAAAAAATGATGTTCTTCACGAGTTAGCGTATTTAGACGTTTTGCAGTTTCCAGCAGATCACCGGCATCATCTGCAACCATCACAACCTGATCTCCGATTCGTTGCATGACTTTCGTGCCACCGTAACGGGCCAGGTCAACGATTTCCATGTACTTCTGCACAATCCTGGCAGCCGATGCACCGCCATGAACATCCGTCATGGCGGTGTAACCAGTAAGGTCTGCCATCAAGATTGCGAGTTCTTTTTCCATGGAATCTTGTGCTGCATTAAAGAATGCCGAGGGCTTTATCCAACTGTAATTTAGCTATTTTCAAATTGAAGATAAGTGTGAGCTGATTCATCTTTGCTTCGGTAAGCGCGAGTTCCGCATCTGATAACTCCAATCGTGAGCTTAAGCCGTTCTTGTATCGGTCATTCACGATTCTGAAGTTAGCTTCTGCAACGTGTACCGTGCGTTCCTGGATAGAAAGGCGTTGCAAGATTTCTTTGAAGTTGTTCTGCAGCGTTGCGATCTCAGTGTTTGCTTTTTGTGTCACGTCTTCCAGTTGAAGCATGCTCTTCTGCAGTTGGATATTCGATTGGCGAATACTCGCGTTGATCTTGTTGCCTGTGAAGATGGGGACGTTCGCCTGCAATCCGACAAAGGATGTTCTTGGCCAGCGGTAAGAATCAAACTTTCTATCGTCAGCCTGGGCCTGCAGCTGATACATTCCAACCAGCGAAAGTGTCGGAAGGCGTTGTGCATTGCGCTGACGCAACAGATTTTTGCTCAGTTCCACATGCAATTTCTGCATCTGTATATCGTGCCGGTTTTGGATGGCGTCAGTATACACAGATTCAACTGCCGCAAACGATCTGTCTTCCCGTTGATTCGTCAGACTATCGGTAAGGGTAATTTCTTCGTCTGTGTTTTGGCCTAACAGCTGCTGAAGTTGCAGCATGATTACTTTTCGTTGGTTTTCCAGGTAGGACACGGTTGTTTTGAGATTTTCAACCACGATGAAGTTCCTGAGCGTATCTACTTTCAGGCTCTTGCCCTGAAGGAACAACTGCCTTGAATCTTCAAGCGACATGATATTGCGCATCAGACTTTGCCTGTTTAGTTCAATGGTTTCCTGGACAAGTAGAGCGCGGTAGTACGTGGCTGTCACCTCAACCATAAGATTTGCCCGCTTGTCTTTTACATCGAGTTGCTGGATCGTTTCGTTTAACTGCGCGGACCTGATCTGCCTGCGCGCAGCTTCAGCAACAATGGGCTGCTGAAGTGACAAATAAGTATTGAAAACATTTTTTCCGCCAACGGCCACATCAACCACGGGCTCGGTATCGTTGCCCGTAAATGCGCCAGGCATGAAGATCACTTGGCGATCGAAGTAGTAGGAATAACCTCCTGAGGCGGAAATGGCTGGAAGCATCGATCCCCTTG
>DASWTM010000334.1:0-57014 GCA_036402115.1 Chryseosolibacter sp. | reverse complement strand
CACAATGAAAGATGGCGGGTTGTCAAAAGGAAACGGAATAATTGGAAGGAAGGCCGAAGGCAGGTGCCGCTTATGCCGTAGTCTTTTGACAAACTCTCAGCATTGCCATCTGAAATACATTGGCGCCAGAATTTAAAACGCGCTATGAAAGCACAGAAAACATGGCGTGCAATTGAAGAGTTGGATAATCATGCGAGCAAAAAGCTGCAGTCTGACACAGGCAAAAGCTTTAGGGAACAACTGACGCCAACGTGTGATAAATTGTCAACCACGCGGGCACTACCTGTTCAACATAATTCAGAGTTATATCTATCCGATCAGTCATTTTTACGAAGCGTTTCAAATTTTCTAATCCCGAAACTCATCAAGAGCGCCACTGATATCACCATGTGGCTGATATGGTGAAGCAGATTTCGAACGCCTATAATTACGGTAATCCCGGAAGCGCTTCATCACCCGGCTGGCGCAAAATACTATTCGATAAAAAATCGCCGCGACAATGGTTAATCCGCTGCAGGAGTAAGGAGGTCACACGGTATGCCATTGGCTGAGGATCTGCGGCCTTTTATTCAACAACTGAACTCTCAGGCGCGTGTTTTTTAAAAAAAATTCAACTGAGCAACATTCACTCAAGCTCCAAAAATTCTGCTGCTCTTCGCGCTGTTTAACTAGCATTCTGACAGCAATCGATTTCACGATACATGGCAGCAACAGCATTATTGGAAGCATAGTGTAGCGAGGTGATGGACTGATCGCATGTCAACAGTTTCTCTGGATCAGACGTGTTGACAAAGACAAGCAAGTGATGGGCGCTGTTAGCATGGATTACACTGTGACCCGAAACGGCCAGAATGCTAAATCTTATGCTTTATAAAGACCCCATCGGGTATTGGGTAAACAACCTTGATGACTTCCCTGGCTGACAGATCTACCCATATTGTTCCAGAGACACCTCCCACGTTAATCTTTAGCATAGTGAGTAGTGTTAATTTGCCATCGGGCGAAGGAAGCGCATCCAAGCTAACATCAAGAATTTCCCAAAACGTCACTCCTTTCTTTGCTGTATAAAATGGCAAACTCGCCTTATAACCGGGTTTCAATGGCAAGTGACCAATCAGATATTCGCCAAAGAACGGATCGAAATAATTTTCACTCACTTTGTCTTCTCCTGTCTCAGCGGCTACTCCCGCATTTCTTATTATATACGAAATACGATTTGCCCCAAAAATAAAAGTGGACTCTGATGTTTTTGATTTTGTGGAAGTGAAAATCGGAGCCAGTGTTGACAAGCTAGCGACGCTTGAATCCACCTTATTATCGTTCCGTATTTGCAAATGGGTTATCGTTCCTTTGATGCTGTCAACTCTGATTACGTCTTTGAGAGTTGCCTCCCTGGTCGTTTTCGAGGTTACCCAAGAAATCTTGTAAAATCCTTCACGGCTCTTTTGCTTCGGGATCTCACCACCAAAAAACTCAGTCAAGGAATGGTTATTATTTTGGCTCAACGACAACAGCGGGGCTAGCAGACAAATTATTAGTAATGGGCGTCTCATATGGATTGAAGTTAGATTGAGTCCCAAGAAAGAGAAATTCGCACTGCATTTGGAAATGAATCAATGGATTGCAGTGGACTTTCAACGGATGACATGAAAAATCTTCCAGACGAAATCAGGCTTAAGAAAAATTCTTCCGTATAAAAAAGAACCCTGGATGAAACCAGGGTTCGCAGCAGGCGGAAGAAAGACCCTCTCTAAAACTTCGGTCCTGCAGAGACAAATATATACTCTTTTATCACAAGCGATCAACATGACAATGAAGAAAATGCATAGAGCGACACTTCAGTAAAAATATTACTCACTTTACGTTACGAAATTCACTGAAAGCATCCCATCAATTGCATAAGCAGTCGGATACTGACAGTTATGGCAATTGTCCACGCTTAGATGAGAGATGAAAATCACAAACTGCTAAGGCATCCTTAAGTCTGAACAACGTCGCTGCCAGCTGCAGACTTCGCGGAAGCACCCTTGGCTTTCTTCATGTTTCCGTGGCGGCCACGGGAAAAAATTGTTCCGGAATTTATTACGCACTTAACGATGATAAATGTGCCCTGCATCATCGAGATGTGTCCTGGCACCTGCGAAGCTGCCAGTTAATTTTACAGAAGCAGGCGCGTTTTGCAGTAAGGCAGATTCTTGCAAGTGATCAATAACAGTTGTAAGTGTTGCTACTCCGCCAGTTAACAGGTTTGCATTGCGTTACCTCCAGCGCTTTAATAATACAAGTGTTGCATTGAAACCAGAAGTTCATATATTTCTATAAAAATATTTCGGATAACAGTAATCCGCGTGATTATCCGCCCTCGATGCTTATGAACCCAGCACGACTACCCTGGATGCTCTTTTGGTTGCTATTGTGTAACATAACGTTGTTTGCACAAATCTCAGAGCGCCAGACCGCCGTGGTACTTAGCGGCGTCATTACTGACTCGATCTCCTCGGAAACTCTGCCCGGGGCAAGCGTTCATTCCGATGGCACTGGAGTGATCTCAAATAAATACGGTTTTTTTTCTCTTCGTGTTCCGGGTGATGCCGCAAAAGAAATCACTGTTACGTACGTCGGTTATTCCTCCCTCCGTTTCAAATATTCGGCAAGAAAAGATTCCACTGTCAGAATTCTCTTACACCGGAAAGTTAACCTGCTCGATGAGGTGTCTGTCGCCGGTGACAGTGAAACCTATGCTTTTGATTTAGGGAAGATCACAATTCCTGCGGATAAAATTCTCAGTATGGCAAGTTTTGCCGGAGAGCCTGATGTATTGAAGAGCTTACAATTGCTCCCCGGTGTTCAAAGTGGAAATGAGGGGACAACCAATCTGTCGGTCAGAGGGGGCGGGTATGACCAGAACCTGATATTGCTTGATGAGGCGCCCGTGTATAATCCCGCACATTCACTATCCTTCTTTTCGATATTTAATATAGATGCGATCCAAGGGGTGGATTTCTATAAAGGCAACATTCCGGTGCGATATGGAGGACGCCTCTCCAGTGTAGTTGACACCAGAATGAAAGAAGGGAACAGGAACAAAAAAGTGACGACAGGCTCAGTTGGCTTGATTTCTTCAAGGTTAACCAATGAAGGACCACTATGGAAAAACGGTAAGTGGTCTTATGTCATCTCAGGACGCTACAGTTACGCAGGTCACATTGTTAATGCTACATATTTCCTGGGCCAGAAGATATTCAACGACAAAACTGCAAACCGGTCAAGGACTAATAACAGAATAAATTTTTTTGACCTTAATGGCAAGATAAATTTCAGTCCGAACGAAAAGAACAAATTCTTTATTTCTTCCTACGCGGGTCACGACCGCTTTGATTTCAGTAACATTACAAGCGGACATGACCTGGCCTGGGGAAACAGGACGTTAACTACAAGGTGGAATCACGTATTTACAAAACGCCTGTTTGTAAACACGTCTCTGATAGCAAGCTCATACAAATACAAATATCAATTATTAAACAGCACTCAGTATTTCAAGTGGACGGCATCCCTTGATGAAAGACAGCTCAAACAAGATTATGACTGGTACCTCAATGACAAGAACTTCGTCACCTTTGGATTTGCCGTGCAAAACAATCGGCTTGCGCCAGGCATGATTGAGCCGCGAAATGAATCTTCAGCCTCGTCAACCTACCGACTGGAAGACAAACGGACCTTTGCCACGGGCCTGTACCTGAGCAACACGTCGACACCCGGAAATCGGTTTCGAGTAACCTATGGACTTCGCTACACCAATTTCGGACACATCGGTGAACGAACTGTATTTGCCTTCCCGAATGGCGGCGACAAACCGGTTGATTCAACACGAACTTCTGCATTTAATCCATTTAACAGGTTTGAGCCCCGCGTTAGCGTCAGCTACACCTACGGTAAAAGCAGGATCGGGCTCTCCTATGATCGCACAGTCCAGTTCTTCCATCTGCTGGCAAACTCTTCTGTAGGCCTTCCGACTGATATATGGTGGCCATCATCAAAAAATATTAAACCTGCCCTTGCAGATATTTTGGCAGGATCTTACGAAACAAACCTGGCCTCGAACATAAAAATGCACTATGCATTGTACTATAAGTATCTGAGTAATGTAACTGACTTCAGGGACAACGCCAGGTTATTTATTAACAAATATGTAGACTCGCAACTGTTGCAGGGAACAGGAACGGCGTATGGCGCGGAGTTCCAATTGGAAAAAACCAAGGGCAGGTTTACCGGGTTAACGAGTTACACCTATTCAAAGACCTTCAATAAGATTGAAGGTATCAACAACGGGCAGCGTTATCCTAACCGGTATGATAAGCGCCACAACCTTTCGACTTCCGTACGCTATACCATTTCAAGGACTTTTGAATTGAGCTCAAATTTTGTGCTCACCAGCGGCGGGGCTGTCACCGTTCCGGTGGGATCATTTACTTTCGGAGGGGTCAGTTTTAATTCTTACAGCACCAGAAACAATTACAGGCTCCAACCCTACCACCGGCTCGATGTTTCTTTAAAGTACAGAAAGTCAAAATCAAAAAAGACTTCAACGCGTTACTGGTCACTGGATATTTACAATGTATATGCTCGTAAAAATCCATTTTCAATTTACTCTCTCCAGCAGGACTATGGTTTTGTTGCAACAAATACTTACGGACTGTACCTGTTTGGTGTGGTGCCTGCGCTTAGCTATAATTTCCAATTTTAAAAAAATGAAAACCTCGATAGTATTTATTTGGCTGACTGCTTTAACAGGTTGTGTAGATTCCTATGAAGTGGAGTTGCCCTCTGAGTCTGCCAGAATAGTTATTGACGCCCTGGTGAGCGATGTTCCGGGAGAGACTTATATAAATATCGGGTGGTCAATGGCTGTTAACGGCACTTGTAAAAATCAGTTTGGCGGCAGCGTGAAATGCGAGCCGGTAACATCTACCGGTCCTTATAAGGTTAAAGGCACTGTTACACTCAAGGAAAACCAGGGACAGCGGAAGGTGCAACTGCCATTACTGATGGATGATAAGGAAGGGATGATAGAGCTGAAATCTGACTTCACAGGAAACCCTGGTAATACATATGATCTGGAAGTAGATATTGAGTATGACGGAGTCAGAGAATTTTATTCTTCAACGGCAACTATGGCAGCAACTCCCGTTATTACCGACATTACGTATGAAATACGAAATGGGGACGTTGGAAAAGATGATAATTTCGTTCCGCTGATATCTTTCACAGAGCCAAATGGCGAGAACTTTTACTTGTTTCAGTTATGCTGGCTTGAGGGAACCCGTGTGTATTGCGAGAATGGCAGAGCCTGGACGTATTCGATAATTGCTGATACTTTTTTGCCTGCACAGGTTGTTGACTTGTCTGTTGACGATGGTGCTTCTGTTGCAAAATATTCTGAATTTTTTCCGCGTGTTGCCCCGGGGTCTGGTGCGAGAGTGAGAATGTTTTCTGTGGACAAGACCACATACTTTTTTTACAAAGCGCTGATTGATCAATTTAATAATGACGGAGGAGCATACTCCCCCACACCAGCAATGCCAGAAGGGAACATCTCAGGTGGCGGGATTGGCATATTCAGGGCTGTTCAGGAGTCATCAGCTGACGTGTATTACTGATTTTTCCGAAGACTCTATTTCTTGTTTGAACATATGATCCTGCTGCGCTGGCAAACTTTTATATTTTTTTGTTGCCAATAGCTGATTGCTCAGTTAACTTTAATTAAGCCTTCGGGCTGACTTTCGCATATCCCTCAATCAAAAAAAAAAAGACCATGAAAGCAAAAAACTACACTCCAGCGTGTGCGCTGTTACTTGCTGCATCGTTCTTATTATCCGCTTGCAGTAATGATGTTGAAGAACCCACTGTCACGGACAGTTTTCAAAAAATTGAAACCAGCTATCGCGACGGCGTTGAAAAGGATCCAGCAACTTTTACAGCAGACAAAAACGAGACTTCTGCGCCTGTTGAGCATATCAGCGCTCTGAAGGAAAAAATTCTCGCAGAAATCAATTCCTTGCAAAGGACCCAAGGCAGATTCAGAGTACAAACCACCCTCTTCGATGGTTATGACGTTGGGGTAATACCGAGCGGTTACGTCGGAACGGACTGCCCCTCCTGGTCTGAGAGAATTACGATCATGATGGATTGCGAAGACAGCCAATCAGCGACGAATATAACTGGTGATCCTGCGGGCAGTGCACCGTGGTCAAGCTCATGGTCAGTGAGCTGGCCAAATAAAAACCTCACTATGGTGTTTTGCCGGGTGGACGGAAGGTTGTTTCACCGAGATATGAAACCGGGAGACGGTTATTTCGACTATATGGTGTTGCGTCTGGGATGGCAGAGCGAAGAATATGCAACAGTTGTGACAAGGTACTTCGACAACGAGGACAGCGGTAATGACAACAACTATATAGGGGATCTGAGTCCAAATATTGTTAACTCTAACACCACGCTGAGTTTTTATAACTATAAAGGCGAGTACCCGCATACCGGAGGCTACTCGTGGCCGGAACTTGGATTTTCTTATGGAGTGTTCGGAAGACACACCAATGCCCAATGTTGCTTGTTTACCTCCGGCGGCGCACGTGTCTATTCAGATGATGAAGACAGTCGAAATGCTAACTGGCTTTCGCCATCGAACTGGTATACCAATACGCTGGTTGCCAACTCTAACACGACAATGTATATCGCGCGGGTAAAATAATCTTATCGATGGCCAATCCTGCTAAAAGGCCACTGTTTCGGTGGCCTTACCGATTCCTTTTAGTGATGGCAACGGGAATCCTGACGTTTACCTGTAGTCAAAAAAATGACCACTCCCTTGCTGCAGCCAGTATCGATGGTGAGACCATTTCATTAAGCGAGTTGGATGCAACAATCCAAAGTCAGCTCTATGAAAGCCTCTTTGGTGTTTATTACATGAGGCGCATTGCGCTCGAGGAACTTCTTGCTGAAAAATTGCTTGCAAAGGAGGCAAAGGCAAGAGGCCTCACCAAAGAACAGCTTGTTGCAGAAGAAACACGCATTCAGAACACAGAGCAAGGCTTACAAAATTTCATCAAAGAAAAGAGGATTGAAGAAGGCATCCCTGACAAGCAGAACCCGCTAAGACTCATACCACTCACTTCTCCGGAGGGTAAGACTGCAGTTATGGAGGCATACCAAAAGGATATCCTTATCAAGCTTGTGAATACTTTGAAAACCAAATATAAGGCTGAGTCATTTTTAGTTGCACCGACTCCGCCCAGACTTAACGTAAGCCGATTACATGGGTACGCAAGAGGAAGTGACGCGCCTCTTGTTGAGGTGTGGGTTGTAAGCGATTTCACGTGCTCAGAGTGTCAGAAACATTTCAATCTTTTTCAAGGGCTTTTTGAACGGTATAAGTCGACTGTTAAGTTTCACTTCACGCCTTTATCTATCAAGCCAACCTTAGCTTCGGTGGTGTGTGAATGCGCGGGAGCAGAAGGGAAATTTTGGGAAATGCATGATTTAATTTTTACCAAAAAACCGCAGGACACAGCAGACTTTCAGCGGCTTGCTCAACAGATAGATCTTGACGAAAAAAGATTAGCCGAATGCCTTGACAACAGTGGCAGCATACAGGATAAAATTGCAAAAAACATCAGGGAACTGGATGCCTTAACAATTAATATCACGCCTAGCGTGATTATAGACGGGCGTTTGTACCTGGGAGAGTTCAGTTTTGAAAAAATCTCGGACCACCTCGATGAGTTGCTGGAAAAGAAAAGCAAAAAGAATCTTTGAGTCAATTGGTTCCGATGACACGGCAAGTCTTCTTGCGACCCACGTTTGTTTGACAGTTCGAAGACCAAACCGTTCTTCAAATGGAAACGATGTTAAAAGGAATATTTACTTATGATGCTGTGCACATCAGAATAAAAAAAATCATCGTTCTTTTGAACCAGCGAAAATGCGCCTGTATCTTTCACATGCGTGATTAATTTTGAATAGTGCACAAGATCCACGGGAGCAATCAGCATTTCTTTGAGATCGCGTTTTAAGAATTCACGTTTTACGTTAGAGAGATCTCGCTTGAAATGAGCGCGAAAGTACTGGTTTAAAACTTCATCGTTCAGAAACTCCTTGATCAAATCGTTTCTGACTGCCCGGATGAGTTCAACAATTTTCTCAACTGACAATACGCCTGTATCCTTCGGCAACTCTGTTTCTTTCATTCAAGGTAATTTGTAAGACAATAATCAAAAAAAATTCTCAGGCGAACAGTCTTGTATTTTACAAAATTGCTTAAGTGTATCGTTGTGAAGGAAATAAAAGTATCAACCAATTGTAACTAATGTGAAGAGCACAAATCTTTGATCTGCGATCTTATAAAAATGAGTAAACCCGGTGCCGGTCAACACTCAATAGTCATCCTTTCACCGGGTTACTCTTTAACCGTTATATTGTCATCTTCTTTCCGGGTCGTTTTTTTTCAGCAGTTGCCTGCCTTCCATCCGGCCCATCCTCTGACGATTCTTCCTTATGTGGTCCCTTTGCGGTGTTGGCCCTGTTGCTGTCAGCCTTTGCCTCCCTGCCGGCCTTGCTGGGTTCCATTGACTCATTGCTTGCCCGAGACTCTGCCTGTCTTTTCATCGGGTCATTGTCAGGCACATGGTATCGGCCAGGATTTTCCTGAAAAACTTTTTTCAAATTGGAATCGAAAACATTCAGTGATTTGTATTGAGGATTCGCCTCGATGAACATCTTTTCCTCCTTATCGCCTTTTTGGAAAGTTACCTGGTGGAGATTACCCCGTTCCAGCGACTGCGTCAGGCGGGCCCTTGTTGTCTGGTCTGCCAGTTCCTTGATAGGATGTTTTTCAAGTACATGTTGCAAATTGAAGCCATAGGCCTCATGGATCATTTTAAATTTGTGGTTGCCATTATTATCTTTCTGGCTCCAGTCAATCTGGAGCCAGGCGTTGTACTTCTCCCCTTCCTGATTTGTCAGGTCCTTGTTCACAGCTCTGCCATTCAAGAGGTTGTAAGCTTCCTTTGCCGTAACACCACTGTTTTTTTTGATGAAAAAAGTCTGGCTTTTATCAGCACTGGTGCCGACTCCTGGTAAGGTGGCGGTATACTTGTTAAAGAAATACATATCTGACTGGTCGGACTTCCTGAAGTCGAGCGTATAGCTGACCTTGTCTTTGCCATACTGATTTTCTGTGCGCAGCTGGAACTCATTTTTACCAGCACCGATCTCTTCTGCAAGCTTGTTGTTCAAGCCTTCACCAAACCCAAGGTATTTGATACCTTCCTTCAAAAATTCCAAATTTTTTAAGTTCATAACGCTTATTTTAATTGACGATAAATAATTATTTCACCGGAGGAAGGGGATTCGACTTGAGAATGTCCCTGTTGCTTACCTCAAGTCTCAGGTTCCTGCCTCCGTTTGCTTCGAAAAGATTGATCTCTAATTTTTTCCTGTCAGGAATAGTAAACTTCCTGACAGCAACAATCATTGCAGAACTCCCGTAGCATCCGATATGATCCGTGTCGTTTGCAATAAAAAGTGGAACGATCTCTATTTGCTGGCTCGAGGTGCGCTTCATTTTTTTCTTGTCGGTGACAAAAAATTTCAACGATTTGATACCATAATTGATCGCACTCCTGTTGCGGATTTCTATCCGGCAGAATAGCAGATCGCCACTGGCATAAATATCCTTAAGGGCAAACACCATCTGATGTTTCTTATGGGTTCTGATGCTGCGTGCCAGGTTCGTATCCAGGATTCGTTTTGCGCTCTCAATAATTTGACGCTCGTTGATTGCATCCTTCTGCAGGATCAGGTGCTGATCGCGCGCGTTCGCATCCGCAATGGTGACAGATAAGCTTGGGGGAGATGCAGAATACACAACGGTAAACTGATGAAGCGTTCCATCGGAAGTGATGACAGTCAGGTTCGTCTCAGTGAAATCGCGTCTTCCTGCCTTTAACTGCAAGACATTCTCTACTCCGGCAGCCTTTTGCGCCAGGACATCACGACTGCCGCGATCAACGGATTTTATAGCAAACGGGAAAATCAGGCTCGTCGTCTTATTGAATGCGATCGGAAGAACGTCCGGGTTTTGAGCACCTGCCGCAAAGCAGAATAAACTGGCGAATAGGGAAGTTAACATTATAGTTTTCATATGGCTATGGCTTGGTGGTTGCGCGGAGATTCTTGTCTCTGAGGTAGACTTTGTATCCTGCTTTGACAGAAACCTGGACGAGACGTGTCTTCTTTGAGAGCATACCTTTGGCGGCTTCAAGACCCGTACTGGCTGCCTGCATTCCGATCGAAGCATCAGGGATGGCAAACCGGATGTCCTGAATACTTTGAGCAGAAGATTTTTTCGCAGCATCTCTGGCGATAGCGCCAGGCACGTAAATTCCTTCCTGACCATCAATGTCATACACGGTCATCTCAACCGGATAAATAGAATGGTCGTTTTGAATTGAATTAATATTTATCGTTAGCCTTTCACCATTGAGCGCGCAGACACCATATACAAACTGATTTTTGGGAATTCGCGCACCGTTCACGCTGATGTCCTGCAGCAGCTCAATCTTAATCACAGAACCGGAGACCAGATTCTGATCACCGTAGACCTCGGCCTGAATTGAATTGGCTTCAGTATATTCCGCTACTGAATTACCAAGCCCATAGAATTCATTTTGCTGTGCTCCATCAGAATCCTCATCCCCGGAGAGCAGGCCGATATTATTGTTGCCAGATACGGTAGTCGCAGAATATGTGTGACCATCTCCCTGCTGTTTTTTCAGTCTGCTGTTAAGGCGCTCCGGATGCTGAATGTCCAGTATGGCATTCAGCACGCTATTTATCTCATTCATTTCAGCACCGGGAGCCGGAGCGTTCTGCATCATGCGCATCATACTCTCCAGCCGATCAACGTCATTTTCAAATGAGGAATTGTTTTTGTGGATTTCCGGAGTGCTTGACCGCGTTTTCGAATTATCGGCTGCAGCGGGTTTATCAATTTGCTTTTGCAATTCCGCAAGTTTCTGATACACTTTTGCCTCCGTCTGATCCATTGGTTTTTTGTTATTACCCAATGAATGATTCAATGCATTTTTCGCCTTTCCGGGGCCTGCTGTGTCCCGGATGGTTTTCAATTGAGGCAGTCGGAAATATGGGTCGGTCTCCTTTGCCTGCTTTACTTTCAGTGAATCACGCCGTGCTATTTGGTACAAGCTGAGTTTGTCCCATGCATTAAGCTTCTGATCAAACCGCGCTTCGGGTAACTTTGAATTCAGGCCGGGCAACCCGCGGGCTTTCCCTGCGGCAACACCTTGCCCACCACCCAATGCCCAGAAAGACAGGGTGAAGAAAGGAATGACCAGTACAGGTAAGATCATATAGAATTTTCTGTTTTTAAGAATGTTCTGTGTTGGCAACTTCATGACGTTAACATTTTATTTTTTTATCCCTCGTGCTTGCATTGGAATGAAATGAAGATCTCTTTCATACTCAATTAACTTTTCTCTTGAAATCTGTTTCCAATCACTGGACTTCTCATAAGCCTTTTGCGAATACGCGATATTGCGGTTAATGAAAATGCTTCCATCCTTGTCAACAGCAACACAAAATGAATCAAACTGCCCGTCTGTCTCGCCTTCCATCTTACCGATAGGACGAAGCTGCTTATCCGAAATTTTTCTCTCGTCTGCTCCAGATATGTCGTATGGCATCACCACTCTTTGATGTTTGAATTGAATCCTGTTCTCCTGGTTTCCCAGGGCTTGTTGTACCAGCATTCCGCTGATTCCTGTTACACAAATTCCGAACACAACAACCAGCGATCTCTTCGTGGACTTTGACAGCCTGTTGAAAGACAGGTTGAGTATTGTAACGGCGTTGTGAATTGTTGTCTTAAGAGGTTGAAAGATTGGTTTAAGCATAACTACCGGTTTTCACTTTTTATATCTCTGTTTTCAAGAGTACTCCATCGCTCAATGAGGAAGCCGTGGGGGTTGTTGTCTGAGCGTAAAACATTTCGCAGAAAGCCTTCCGTGACCAGGCTCCTGGTCACGATGGATGTAGCCCGTGTTATCTTTTGCCTGGCCGTGCACCTGAAATAAAAGGGATACTGCGCTACATCTACCCGTATGCTGTCGAAGTGAACTTCCTGACTGACATTACCCGAAATGATATTTGCGTAATAGCTGTTCTCTCTCAGATTATCATACTGCGTTTGTGCTGTTGCATCCGCCAGATAAAGGGCGCGTTTGATGTTGGCCTGAATCACCTTATCATCCGGATGGAGCGTAAAGAAATAGTAGTGAAACATCCGCACGTGATCGCGGGCTTCGACGGCAATATTATCTTTCCTTTCAGCAGAAAACGCTTCGATGGCCTTCCCGTTGGCCAGCACGTAAATGCGGGATTGAGCATCGTGAACAATCTGATAACTTTTGTGGATCGTGTAAGAACACAGGAGGACGCATCCGGTTATCGTCACCAATGAAAACGCTCTTATATGCCTGAATGCACTGTCGATATTCTTTAATTGCCGAAACATACTTTCTGTTTAATTATTATTTGCCGGCAAGCTTTTGACGCAGATAGTCATCACCTTCCCCGCGGGAAACGCTATTTTTTGGTGTATCATGCGAGGTGATACGGCTTCCCAGGGAATTTGCTGCAGAAAACACACTGCCACTTGCAGAACTGATACTCTTTGAGAACATGTTGGTTGACTTGTAGAGAAGCTGGTTAGCGCCTCCGGCATGAACGATATAGTTGGCTATGCCTGGCACGGTGAAATAGCCAATGATTCCGATCACAAGGAAGATCAGGTATGCTGAATCAGTTGAACTGAAAAACGTATCGCCGAATTCATTAACCTGGTTTATATCAATCTTCAGCATGTTCTCCTGAACTTTTCCGATCACGCTTCCAAAGATGTTTGCTACCGGCAGCCAGAGAAATACGTTGATGTAGCGTGCCACCCAGACGGTTAATGTGTGATGCAAACCGTCGAAGACAGACAGACCAAAAATGAGCGGGCCAAGAATTGCTAATATGACAAGGTAGAATGTGCGGATTGTGTTGATGCAGAGTGCCGCAGCCTGATAGAGTATACGCAGGATCTCTGACATCCATTGCTTTATTGAATTACGAAAATTGTAGGATGCTTTGGCCATTGCAAATCGTACATCATTTCCCAGGCCGTCAAGAACCCCTTCTTCACCTTCGGGATGCGTATAACGATACCACCTGGCTCTGTCTCCTTCACCATCGAGGCCCACATACATCTGCCAGAGTGGACTTTTGCGGATTGCCTCTTCTTTCATTTTCAACAAGTACACTACTGAGCTGTTTGAGCCTTGCACCATTGCAGCAGTTCCGGTTACAGCAGGTGCAAGCACCGAGTTGATAATAGTAAGGACACTGGGAAACATCAGTATGCACATACCAATTGCAAAGGGTCGTAACAACGGATAAAAGTCGATAGACTCTGCGTTGGCAATGTGCCTCCAGACGCGTGCAGCTATATACCACAGCGATGCAAATCCTGCCAGACCCCGCCCCACACCTATGAGCTGTGAGCTGATAGGGATCATCTCCTGATAAAGATTGTCCAGGACCATCCGGAAGCTTTCGATTTCTCCGGCAACCTGGGCCTGCGAAATAACAGGTAAAAGCAGGCCTGTACCCGCCATTATAGCGGTCTTCAAAATCACTTTCATATTTTCAGGTTTTATTCTAGTTCATACAATCTCCCGAGCACACCAACCTCAGAACTCTCTTTCGCGCGTTGCATGACAAGTACATGAACGCTGTTGTTGAAATAACGCAGGAACGAAAGCTTGCTTTCGATATCAATATAAATCCTCTCAATGGATTGAAGCCGGGAATCATCACTCATGCGAAGTTTGTTCGCCGTGGCAACCATTGTTAACTCTTCAAGGTTGCCAAGGCTTTGATCAACCAGCGAGGAATACACTTGCAAAAGGTAAGCAACCTCTTCGCGCGTCAGGTTCGGATCGTTGCGAAAGCGAGTCCATCCGAGGCGATACTCCTTCATGAGAAGCGACTGATAGCTGACGATATCGGCAATCCTTCTGTGGCTGGCTAATGACGGATTAACAGCATTTAACGCATCGAGGTAAGCCTGGTGAAGATTATAATTACCTTCTGCAATGCTTTTAATGCGATTGTATCCTTTACTCAAAATCAGATAGCCTTTGTACATGTTATCTAAAATTTCTTCAAGCTGTTTTAGCTTTTCGTAATTCAGCATTAACTGCGTTGCCTCATGTGTCTGCGCGTGCGCTGAGGCAAGAAGGAAAATAAGTACTCCGGCTGAACATCGCTTTCTCATAGGCTCATTCCTTAAAAATCAGGTTTTGCATTGTTCGCCTCTCCGATTCGCTCTTTCTTCTGTCTGCCTGAAGCAGTAGCGTGGAACTCGTGAAGCATTTGGTAAACACACACATTTCCTTCATAGCCGTGTGAAGCCGGTCAACCTGCCTGATACGTTCATCATCGGTCATAATGAAATCCGACGTTGACAAGATACCTGCAAGATCATCAACCATCAGTTCAGACTCGCGCAGCAAAGTCGAAATGACATGCGACAGGAATTGCTTCTCGTCACCTGCAAAGAGCTCTGATTCGCTGACCGCTTCAGCAAGCCTTCTAAACTCCTCTGCAATCATTTGACGGTACTTAGATATGGCAGCCACCCTTGCTGATCCGCGTACCACAGCACTTGGATTTTTCAGGCACTCAATGTGATGGAAGTCAATATCAAATTTTCCCTGTCTGATATCTCCGACCAGGGCCAGTCCTTTGTCGGCGATCGAGTATCCTTTTTTAAGATAGCCCAGGTACAGCTTGAGCGCAGCGACCTGTTGCACCAGATATTTCTTTTGAGTTTCCTTCTGCCTGACCCATTCGCTGAGTGTCTGAGCAGTCAGGCTATCGGCTACAACGATCAAGGCGGTTACCAGGATTATTCTATTCATAACCCAATCCATAAAGTTTCCTGACAATATTAATCTCACCCGCGTCTTTTGACCGGTTAATGCTCAGGAGCATATTTTGAGTATTGAATAGCTGTAAGTCAAAATAGTTCTGATCGATTTGACTGGCGGCTTGCTCAATGAGTTCTAACCGTTTGCCATCACTCATCTGAGTCTTGAACGAGCTAATCACCAGAAGAACCTGATCGAGATTGCCGACGCTTTCCTCAAGGATACCCGCATAGACCTGTGACATATAGTGGATCTCTTCCTTAGAAAAATTCTCATCATTTTCAATGATGTCAATGCATTTACGGTACTGGTCAGCAACCTGCAGCTGCCGGTTCATCAACCGGCGAACACGCTGATACATTGTGATCGTATTTTTGACTTTCCATAACTCTTCATAATAGTCCTGATACAATTTCCGGTGTTTTTCGGTCCAGTCTGCAATCTCTGTCAGCTTGAGTTCATTCAATTTGTTCTCCAGCACCTTTTGGGCATTCTGCAGCCAGATTGTTTTGTTCTGAAGCCTTTGGATCATCAGATCAACGGCCTGGATAACTTTCTTCACTCCCTCTTTAATGATTTTTGCAATTGGAATCGCCGCGTCGGCACGCTCACAGGGTTGGATCAGCAGCACAATGGTCAAGCCGGCAGCAAAAAGCATCTTTGTTGTTTTCATAGTTTGTTTGTTTACACCACAACACCCGATCTGATCTGCATGGCAAGGTCAGCAATTCCCTTGCGCATGTCACCGCCCCACTTTTGTGCATATTGCTGAACTTTTATTTTTTCGGACTCTTCAGTGGTATAGGCCAGATATTCTTCCAGTGATACCTCAGTTGCATACACCTTTGACTGCACGCCGGCAAGACTTATAAATACTTCCTTGTACCTGCGCTGCGGATCATTGTTTTTATTGATAGACAGTACCAGCGCGTTCTCTTTTTCAGTTAATCCGAGCAATTGCTGGATCATATCAAACTTATTCTGATACTTACTTTGATCAAGAAGAATCTTGCAATCGGAATTATTGATAATGGCTTGTTTAACAATCGGCGAGCTGATAATATCTTCCACCTCTTGTGTTACGACAACTGCCTCGCCAAAGAACTTGCGAACCGTCTTAAATAAGTACTTTATGTATTCCGCCATCCCTTCCTTGGCAATAGCTTTCCATGCCTCTTCTATGAGAATCATCTTTCGCACACCCTTGAGTTTGCGCATCTTGGAAATGAAGACTTCCATAATAATGATGGTGACCACGGGAAATAAAATGGGGTGATCTTTGATATTATCCAGTTCGAACACGATAAATCGCTCTTTGAGTAATTCAAGATTTTCCCTGGCGTTTAACAAGTTGTCAAACTCTCCGCCTTTGTAGTAAGGTCTGAGTACATATAGAAAGTTTTCAACATCGAAGTCTTTTTCTTTCACCCTGTCCTCTCGGAGGATGCGCACGAAATCGTCCCTCAGGAAGTCGTAAAACGTGTCGAAGCAGGGAAAGGTATCTGGGCGGCTCTGCAGGTTAGCATAGTACGTCTGAAGGGCGATCGATAAAGCCACGTATTCTGAACGATTAAAAGTCTGATCGTCCTTTTTCCAAAGGGCAAGCAAGAGGGTTTTGATGCTTTCCTTTTTCTCGGTGTCAAGCGCGTCACCCTGCCCGATGTAGAAAGGGTTGAACCTTATCGGCTTGCGCTCATCGTAGGTGAAATAATATCCTTTTACCAAATCACAAAGCCCTTTGTAAGAATGGCCGACATCCACCAGCACTATATGCGTTCCTTGTTCGTAGTATGAGCGCACCATGTGATTGGTGAAGAAGGATTTTCCGCTGCCGGAAGGACCAAGAATAAATTTATTCCGATTAGTTATAATGCCCTTTTTCAACGGCTCATCGGAAATGTCCACATGCACTGGTCTGCCTGTCAGCCGATCTCCCAAGCGGATACCTACTGCACTGAGTGATGACTGGTAGTTTGTTTCAAGGTTGAAAAAACAAGTCGCCTGTTCAGCGAACGTGTCAATGGTATCATTCATGGGAAAGTCTGCCTCATTGCCAGGCAGTCCGGCCCAGAAGATCTGTGGTGCGCCATCGATCTCCTGCTTGGGACACGCGTCCATTTGCGCCAGCGCTGAGGAAACCTGCGTTTTAATCTCCTTCATACATTTCTTGTCATCGGACCACACCATTACGTTAAAATGGGCTTTTACAGGAAGGCGCTGAGATGTAATGGCTTCATTAAGGAAATCGTCAGTTGCCTCTCTTCCTATGGCGTTCTGGCGGGAATAAGCAGATAGGGATTGCAGGCGGAGCCGTTTGCTCTCCAATTGCTTTATCGTTTTGTGGACATCCTGAACAAAAATGTATTGGTTGTAAATGTGATTACACGGAAGTAATTGTCCAAGATGAGAAGCAAATCCGACGCTGAATTTTGTTTTATCGGTTGAATACTTATCGTAGTTAATGCGAGACCCGCAGAATGATGGCATATCAGCAACATCCGCCAGTACAAAGAGTTTGCAATAGTCATCTCCGATTGTGATTCCATCTTTAAAGGAAATATCCTTAACTATCGGAGTACCTCCTTTTGGCTCAAGAAAACAATACTGCTCAAGCAGACCAACTTCGTATTTGTTGCCCGTAAGTTCGCCTTCCTTGATTCGCCTTAACTTGACAAATCCGCTATCCTGAAGTATTCTTTCAAACTGCCCCACCGAATCAAGAAATTCCTGATGCTTCTGTTCATCTATTGCTTCCCCCGGAACGATGGAACGCTTTGTTATGGTGGAGACCATTGAAGTTGATACCTGACGCTCCCTGAGTTTCCGGGTGAGCATGATATAACAAGTGTGGTCCAGGCAGATGCGTTCATTGAAGAACCTTTCGCTTGCATGTGACAAAAATGAAAGAACCTTATCGTTAAACGCACCTTGAAACCGGTTACCAAGAAACCAATCCTGCTTATGGAACACCGAATTAACAGGCAGCATTTTAATAGCCTTGACCAGGACATGATGAAACGCCTCATAATCCTGATCAGAGAGGGTGAAGATTTCAGGCAATATTGCCTGGAAAGCTACGGTCACATCTCCCGCCCTTGAAAGAATACAATCACCTTCTACCTTATAGATTGGAAAAACCTGTTCGATGTCAATTGGAGCGGACATAATGATCACATTTTAAGTAGGGTAATAAATACTCTGCGGCTTGTGCAGATCAGCCGTCGCGGTACCATGTGCCGCGCTGTTTTTTTCATAAGGCCATATTGTCCGTAAGCATTGCTTACCCTGTAGACAAAAAGAAAAAGTAAAACACCAAGGATCAGGATTATGGCAACGCAGGCAAACATATTCACACCAGCGATGTAAAGGATTGAAAACAGTAGTAAGAGCGCTACCAGGCCGATACCGAGATAGCCGATGTACTGAGCCTTAAGTCCTTTGAACTCTATTGGCTTGTTGACTCCCTTATTAATCTTGTAGACAGTAGTGGTCATCGCACCAGGCGTTAAATACCGAAGAATGAACCAAGTACTGTGGCAACAATCACAAGGAACACGCAGCTGCCAAACCACGCGGCAGCAACCTTACTTGTATCAGGGTCGCCGCTGTTCCATTTTTGATAGACTTTAACGGCACCTACCAAGCCTAACACTGCGCCAATTGCATACATGAGTTGGGTTCCGGTTGCAAAGTAGCCTCTCACCTGAGTGGCGGCCTCATTAATTCCTGCATTTCCGTCCTGAGCATATGCTACAGCATATGATAAGCAATACACTGAAAGAGCCAGCACAAATGCCCTTTCCTTCTTTGTCATTTCATTCCATTTCATATTCATGGTTGCTGATTATTTGTAATCGTTATTCCAGATCCTGTTAAAATCCGCAGCACTGAAGCTGACCTGACTTCCCGCCAGACACTCATTGATGAACCGGTTTATATACTTTCTGGAGCTATCGAGATCGGATGCCTTATATTGAGCGATCAGAACTCGTATTGCATCTGAGTAAGTGTCCACGCCGAATTGTTCCGCAGCCATAACCTCAAGGAGTGTGCGCAGTCGCTGACATAGTTCGTTGACAGCGTCGGCTGGCTCTTTATCAACGACCTCCGCTGTATGCGCGTCGATGGAGAAATCACTTGCGCTTATGGTAAGGATGCTGCCTGCCATTTCACCCGGGCCCGGAGCAGCTATGCCGCCCATCATGTTCTTGCTTTGTGCCGGAGCGGTTAAGGCAGCAGTCTCGCCGATGCTGCGTTTACGCCCGTGCAGATAGAATATCAGAAGTAAGAGCGCGTAATAGGCCGCTGTCACCACTGCTATTGAAATTAAATACTTCTCCCATGAAATTGCATTCAGCATATCCTTCCTCCCTGTGTGTATGATGACAAAAGTGCAACCCGTTAAATGGCTTTGTTCACAACTTGTCTCACAGCTTGGAATATTTTTTATCGACTTTTCTTAAGACGATTAATGGTAAAGGTGACGGTCTTCAATTTTTGTCCGGGCACCGCATCGGGCGTGTGTGTCACGCAAATGAGTCATCCAGTCGCTGGCTTAGCTTTTCACGCAGCTCATCCAGAAAAAGCGTCTTCCCGGTTTTGCGGATCTGTATATCCTTATAGGTTCTGTAATAATTTCCGAGATTGACCTGAAACATTTTTTCAAAATAAACGGCAATCATTTTAATGTCGCACTCGGATTTATTGAACACGCCTGAAAGTTGTAAGGCATAGATCAGTTCTATCAGCGCGGCCTTTGATCCTGTCCACTGGAGAACAATTGACTGTCCATCTTCGCAAAATCTGTCAGCGTTCGCGATGCGCTGCGTAAGATTTTCTTTCAGCATTTCGTACGCCTTTATGATGCAGAACTTGTGATCGAAGGGTGTGCAAAAGGCGGGATCATACATCACTTCGGTAGCGGTTTCATTGGTGCGGTCAGACAAGAAATACCTCGTATCCAGATAGGTTGAACCAAAGCGATAATATTTATACAACTCCATGTTTGAAGCAACGAAAGCCTGGATCCTGCGCAATGCCTCGGAATAATGCTGCATAATTGGCTCTTTTTCGAGAGGCCGCGTCACTTCTATTTCAAAAAGTTCATTATGATAGAGAAGCTGGCTGACAAACATAGGCTTGATGTTCTTAAAGAATTCAATTTCTTCAGCCTGCGACCCGAACGAATAATCGTGAATAAAATTCTTCAGTGCGTAGGTGTGAGTCTTGATTACTTCGATGGCGTGACTCTCCCTCTCCAGCACATCCTTACTTTGTTTTTCCACTTCACCGAGCTCACGGATCATTTGCTGATAGAGCTCTTCTCCAAAACTCTTGATGTCCATACTACTTGCCATTTTTAAGTTGATTTACGATTTGTCTTATATCTTCCTTTATCCTGTAATAATTATCCAGGATCTCCTGTTGCGAAGTTGTGCGTACTTTCGGGATCGGTGCAAAAGACCGGTCCAGATCAGCAATCGCGATATGGTCATTCAAAATGCTGCAATGAAAAATTTTATGCTTTATCTGCTGCTGCGGATCGTCGGCAACCATTCCGACAAATTCTCCGGAAGAGAGCGTAGAAATTTTTGACGCTGGTATGGCTGCCTCCAGCTGTGTTGATGTACTGCGGGTCGCGTCGGCACTGCTCAGGGATATACTCTGGCGCTGCTGGACAATTTTACCAAAACGTTCAGAGAGAGATTTCGCGGTCTCACCCGTTACCTGGCCGCTGATGACGTTACCAACGACATTCATAATTACCTCTGCCTGATCGCGGCCGTAGTCTTTTTTAAGCTGACTATAATCCTGAACGGCAAGCGTTGTGGCAACCTTATTGGCACGGGCAGTTGCGATAAGGTTATCGATACCATTAAAATAGATTGTCGGGAATTCGTCAAAAATCAAACTGCTTTTCATCTGATGCTTCCGGTTGATCAGTTTGATCACGCGTGTGATGTACAGGGAAAGTACAGCTCCATAGATCTGCTGTTTTTGCGGGTTATTCCCCATGCAGACAATTTTTGGTTCAGCCGGGTTATTTATATCAAGGGTGAAATCATTTCCCGACAATACGTAGTACAGCTGTGGTGAGGATAGACGGGCCATGCCAATCTTGGCGCTTGCAACCTGGCCTTCCAGCTGCTCCATCGCCTCGTTTCTAAATGCAGACTCAAAAGGATTAATGAGTACTTCAATCTCAGGTTCAGTCTTAAGGACTCCAAACAGCGTTGGGTAATCAAGCTGCATGAGTTCGATTACGTGCGGCAACGTGCAATAAATGCCCTTCTGGAATTTTTTCAGAAACCAGATGATAGCAGTTACAAAGTTTATTGGCGATTCAACAAAAAAATCTCCCTGCTTTTTTATCCAGTCACGGTTGAGGCCGAGCATGATCGTACGTGATGACTCGGTCGCGTCAGTGATGTCATCCATGGTTTCCGGAGCAAGCGGATTGCACCTGTGGTAGACAACGTCGAAATTGATGACATAAAACTGCGGCCGGATCCGGTAACCAGAATTAAATCTGTTAAGGGTGTTGTAGGCTATGCGCGATAAGTCATCATACTTGAAATCGTAGATGAACATTGAGAATCCCTTTTCGATGTGTTGGGTTATCACATGCCGGATGATGAAATACGATTTACCTGCGCCCGGTGTGCCGATAACAAGCAGGGAACGAAAGGGGTTAATAAAATTGATCCAGCTCCTTCGCTCCTTTCCATAGAGGTAATATTTTGCGGGAAGGTTAATACTGTACTCGTTTTGCAGCAGGCGCTCTTCCTGCGGAAACGTTTCATTTTCTTCGTTGAAGATATCGCGCCGCAATTCAAGTTTAATAAAACGGGCAAGACGTGTAGCGCCTGAGATGGCCATCAGGTAAAAGACTGAGGTGGCCGCGATATAAACGTACACCACGTTTATTGTGAGCACCAGCTGAAGCAGCAGGTGTGATGAGAAATAACCTGCAGCGCCGGAGGCTAAGCAGATGCAGTCCATGCGAACACTTGATGTTCTGTCTTTTTTAACAGAGCTGCCCGCCACACACAAAAGCGCGGTTCCGATCGAGAATTGTTTGAGAGTGTCAGGTCCCAGAGGAAGTCGCAAAAGGAACTCAGAGAGTAAAAATTCTTCACCGGAATTTTCGTTCCAAAGCATGTAAAAGTGTAAGAGCAACATTATGACACTGATTAACCGTGTCATATCCATTACCTGCCGCAGACCCTGCTCATTCTCCCCTGTCCCTGCTCCCATGACCTAAACTTTTAAGCCGACCGGAAATCTTTACCACCTTTGACTAACTGGCGTCTGGAATTCAAGTAGGTTGTTAAAGGAGTATAAAAACAGTATCACCGGTGATGGTACGCAGAGACGAGTACCAATATCCTGTATGGCGTTCGGCAATAAATGTTAAGCCGTTTTATCTGGCTAAGAATAAATAGGAAAGAAGAGTCTTCCGTTTACCAATTTTGCTTCCCGCAGTTCTCTGCCTCGTAATTGAGTTCTCTTCGCTTATTAAAGAAAAAAATCGAGTACATCACCAAAACGTCGGCTCCAGCTTTCTTCATTATGTTCGGCTCCTTCGTAGATGGTACAGCGGAAATGTTCTCCTTCACTGAGCCCCTTCTTTTCAAATAGAGCTTTAAGCTTTTTTACATCATTGACCATTTTGCTGCCTTCTTCTGATCCGCAGTCTACCCAAAACCTCACATCAGCAGGGATGTTACTGGCCTCAATGGCTTTAAGAAAGTAACCATTATCCCACCAGAGAGATGGCGACATAACCCCTATTGCGCCAAAAGTTTCCGGGTGATTAAGACCAAGATATAATGACATAATACCTCCGAGTGAAGAGCCACATACCATCGTGTTTTTTCGGTCCACCTTGGTTCTGTAAATACTGTCAATCATGGGTTTTATTTCTTTGATCAACATAGCTGCATAATTACTTGCCTGGCCACCGCCACGTTTGGTTTTGGTAGGTGTTAACTCCGTTACGCGTTGTTCATTTGCGTGGTCGATTCCGACGATAATGGCCGGGCCGATGACCCCTTTTGACATCAGTTCCTGGGCGGTTTCATCTGCCTTCCATTCGCTTCCTGCAACGTATGCGCGTGCTCCGTCAAACAGATTTTGATTGTCATGCATGTAAATGACCGGATAACGCTGGTCAGTGCTGGCCGCGTAGCCAGGCGGGAGGTAGACGGTGATGGTGCGATCATTTTGTAAGTATGAAGACTTAAAATTGTCAATCGTTCTGATGTCTCCCGTAGTGGTATGAATAGCTCTCTTGTCGGCATCCTGAGCTGCCGCTGAAAAGACGAACGATAAGATAATACCTTGTATTGCTAACACTTTACCTGTGAGCCATTGCATGTCGTAAAAATTATAGTGTAATTGATAATGGTGCTTTCGTTATAACTGGCCTGAGAAAAGTACAACGATTTTTGCACAGGATAAAACTCACTCAGGTATAAGTGACGAATCCCACATCCTAAGATTGTCATTCAGTTTTCGCTTCGCAGCTCATTAAAGTCTATTCATCATGGCGCTTCTAACGTTTTAAAGAATATTCCCGACAAAATAAGCGACGAGTAGACAATGCACGAATTCCTACCTTATTTAAAAACCTGATGAATGATTTCTGCGCAGGCGTCTGCCTACTGGAATAATTTTCTGAACTACGCACGATTAATCGGAGCCTACGCAACGCAGGATACCGCCCATGAAGCCATTTATTTAATTGATCAGTCTCCTGCTAGCCCTGAGAACATTAATATCAACAACGGCGTGATGAAGCTTGTCAAAGCCTACCTGTGTTCGTATCCTGACCCCGTCCATTCTAATGTATCAGCAATCGATTTGAAATAAAGCGTGTCCCCCACGCCATCGGTAATGCTGGAGGTATCTCCCTCGAAAATAATTGAGAACAATTTGCCCGTTAAGGGCTCTGCTCTGATGTTGAGGTTTGTTAACTCGTGGACGGGTTCTATGCCATCCTGGCCCCAGTCGGTAAAGCGATAGTCCTTTAGTTTTTTTGAGAAGACTTGCTTCAACACCCTGCCTGAAATAAGATACAGACTGAATGTGGTTGTACTGGCCGTATCAAGCCTGTAAACACTGTCACGCCAAATTGCATGTTGAACAGTAGCCAAGCCGACTCCATTTTCTGCTATTTGAAAAAGCTCAAGAGTGTTAATGCTTTTAGAGCTTCCAGTTATCACAGTATCCGACTCACCGAATCCGGCACAATAATACTCACCATCAACATCGCGGTAAAAAAATCCGATTCGTTTTGGATCGCCAAAGGTCAGCTCTTGTTTGGAAATGGCGGAAACAATTCTGGTATCACTCAGGTCAATATCAACGCTTGCCGGCACATAGTCTTCAATCTTAAATCCAAAAGTGGTATCCAGGCCTCTCATAAATTTCGCAACTGCGATATCGCCAAACATTTGTTGGAATTCGGAAAGCGTCAGATAACCAGATTTTATCTCGTCAGGAGCAGGCACCGATATTTCTGCTTTTTGAGGAACACATGCAATCAGAACAGAGCTCAGAGTCAACATACATAAAGGTATCCGAGTCCAGCGCAAACAAACTTTCGTCATTACGATACGGTTAATAGTGAATCTTATGATAACAAACGCAGCCGTGTCGGTATAGTGTTAGTCGGCAGGAAGTGTCGATAGTTCGCCCATCTGAGTTTGCGAAGCTTGCAATCAACACAAGCTGATAAATTCACACCGTACTAAAAAAATTAATATGGCCGAAGTCGGTAAGGGCGTGAGGAGGTTCCCGCAAGGTTTGCCATGGACGGCAAGTGCTATTTATCCAAAATAGAATTTTCAAAGAGGTATTTCACGCACATCGCACTGGTCCATGCCGCGAAGCCTTTATTGACGTCAGATTTATCCTTCGTGTTGTCCATCACCTCTCCATTTCGAGTGCCATTGTTTTCCGCTCAACCCTTACCAGTTTACTTTCGAAATAGCCATCTTCGTCAATGACCTGGCGAACACAGGCAATGGGTTCGAAATGTATCTGTACTTGTCGTTTTGAATGATCATTGTCCTGAATGAATCTCTCGATCTTACGTTTTACCCGCTCAATCTTTTTTACATAAGGATTAATACTGTTGGAAACTTCAAGTTCCGGCTTAAATTCCCCCTTACTAATTTTGCCTTTGTCTATTGTAAAAACTTTCGATGGTATAATGATGTCGCCAATATTTGTACCATTCGGCTTTCCTCCCAAGACGCCCGGCATAATGAGTATCCGTGGCCTAAATCGAACAATCATTTCCGAGGCCAGGATTGCTGCATCGATCATCCCGGTGTTATGCTGAGTACCATAAACGACTTTTAATTCTGGTTTTTCCGCCAGAGTGCCGTACTCGATAAGGTGATTGCTGCTTATCTTTCCTTGTGTCTTTAGTAATGGCAGCATGTGTTCCATCTCGCTTTGCTCAAGCGCTGTGACAATCGCGTAGTCAAATTCCCCAACCTCACTGACAGCCGCCCTTTCTGTGTCGGGTTTGCTACCACCGGTATTTGCAAGCATTCGTTTACAAAATGGTTTGAAGTATCCGCTCGTTAAATGCTCCTGCACCTGGTGATATTTGTAAATTTCCCGAGTGTTAATATTGGCATTCACCATTTGGTTCTTTATATCCTTGCTATCGCCGTCAGATATGAAGAAGCCCTGAACCGGATGAAACACTTCTTCGATGTGGGATACTACAAAACTTTTTATCCCCTTAATTCCGGATGTGTAAAATACATGGACGGCCAAAAAAAACCATTCATCAGGCCCTAATCGTTTCAGCTCCGTGTCAAAATCTTCAAAATTCTCGACATTCACCACGTTCTTAAAAAGTCTCACACCCAGTAAATACTTTGATGCCTCAAAGTTTTCTGCAGTGTCATAAACGAATAGTGTAATCTCACGTAGATTAATCTTTGACGGGTCCATTTGAAAAAATATTAAAAGTTAGAGTTTGTTTAAAAGAATGATCAACGGGTTGCTTCTTATAGGTAAAGCCAAACGGCTTAAATTCAGCGAGTAACTCGATACATTTAAGACCTTCCCCGTTGCTGATTCTGTTGCTGGCTTGGGCAATGTGATTTATGATCTCAACCTCAATGCAGCCATCGTTTGTAACAGAGTATTTAAGCGTCACATTCCCGTCGCTATATTTACGCAGATTAGTCGCAATTTCCATGACCAGTAATTTTTCAACATACCTGACAGGGATATTGGCTTGAAACTTCTCGGATCTTCTTTTCAAACGATCTTCAACGCGTAATCCGGCACTCATATCGACCAGTTCGTTTTCCAGTGGGTTAATAAAATCGTGCAATAAGTCACACGTACTATTTTCAATCACGTTGTGCAAGACAGAATTAATTTGGACATCCTCCTGAATGGTAACAACATAGCGATTGAGCATCTCAAGTTTTTCGCGCTCGATAAGCTCATTATTGGATTTGTAAAGGATATCTTCGATTGTTCCAACCATCTCCCGGAGCCGATCAATTTTATGGGACAGTTCGTAGCGAATGTACGGGGCGAAGAATCCCCGATGACTGGCATCAAAAGCCAAAATCGGATTGATAAACTCCTGAATTTTAAACCAACTTTGCCGCATTGTTGTCAACACTTCAGCATCCATCACGCCTTCATCGTCCAAATTCTTGATCACTTCGCGAAGGCTGATAATTATTCGTGAGATGTTGTGATTGAATGACTTCTTCTCATCATGGAACTCTTTCTCTTTTTCCAACAAATAATTTTCCTGGATTTTTTTTAGCTGTGATGCATAATCGTTACGAGAAGGCAGTGACTTGATGAAGTTATAAAACTTCTTAATCTCTTTTGTCGGTATTTCAGGATCATCAATAGCTTTCAGATGCTCAAGTACCTGTCGAATTTTTGCATCAAAACGCATTTCATAAAACTGCGAAGACCTTATGGGAAAATATCGAAGGAGTCTGTATAGAATATAATTGACAGTGGAATCTACCTTTTGGGTGAAGATGATCAATCGTTTAAAATTTTCGACAGTAAGCTCAGATACTAGTTTTTCGTTTTTAAATACTATAAAAAAAAGATGAACGATGTCCTTTTTACTCCACTGATATGTAAGCTTTTCGTAGATGTTCTGATCACCAAAAATAAGAGCACGCACAAATTGCTCAATCTTGCCTACGACATCTGGAACCACCTTAGCTACTTTGTCATATAAATATGGCTCAAGAATAAAAGTTGCACATAAAAGCTCAATCTCTTTATACCTGTCGGGGGTCGTTTTTTTCGTTCCATATTTTTTCATGAACAGGTCAAAGAAAACGAAACTTTCGCGGTATAAGCGAAAACTAATAATCTTGCCAACCTCCTCTCGGAGTAACAATAGCTCTTTCTTGGGAATGGATTTCTTCTTTTTATCCAAAGGGAGATATTTGTAATCCTTAAATCCCCTGAGCGGTTGGGTTTCAATCTGTTTTGACACACTTCGCGCAATTTTTACGATGGCTTGCGGAGTATTTTGAATGGCAGCTACATCCTTCAGCCATCTTATCTCTTTGGCGTTCGGATTGTCGTCGATATAATAAGTTGGTATGTGCCAGTGGGAAACGAAATATATGGCGATGGGAACGTTCACAGCTGCCTGGGTGGTTATCTGAGAGATCCGGGAAAAAAATTCCCGCTTGTGGTCATGAACCCTGCCGATGAAACACAGAACAATAATTTCCTTGGGGTGATTAAGGGCAATTTCATCGACCATTTGTATCAACGTGTCCCCTGAGCAAGAACCGTCGTCAAGCAGAATGCAAACATTGTCCTTAACTTTAAGATTGAGGTAATCGATACTGTGTGGAAATCTCCACCCTTCCATGGTATTAATCCGTTCGAGTTCTATTTCCTCAATACTGTGATTGTTGAGTGCATTTCTGATCTTTTGGAAATCGACGAATTGTACGCCAGATTTACGCGGAAAAAAAAGCTGCACGGTTGCGTCCTGCAACTTCGGTTTATTAATTTTTCGAAAAATCTCCTTTAAAAACTGTTCATCAATAATGTCAAGGATCTTGTTGGTCTTAAAAAAATAAGGGTGAACAACCCTGTTGAATTCCAGAAATCCGACATTAAGATGCTCGTCACTTATCAGATCAATAATTCTGTTGTCAAAATGAATCTCATCCCGAGTCTCATCGAATCGTATTGATGTTGGGAAGAGGACAGAAGACTGATAATTCGTTGCCTCTAGACTCAAAGTAACAGGAATGTTGGTAAACGGATTTATCCGTATGACTGGCGCTTTAACGAGATCCTTTTGAAGATCATCTAAAGCGAATTTTCTTACCGGATGATCGTAGAGTGCAATTAATTTGTGGTTATACTTTTCGAGAAAGTCGTTAGAATCCGGAGAATTCGAATCAAAAGAAGATACTATTACAGCAATCAGCGCCAGCTCAGATCCAAATTCCCGAAGCTTTGTATGAACTTTACGTGTCAGCCAACCGGTAGCGAGAACATCACAAATTATTACAAATGTCCCATTGCGCAGGCGGTCATCCTTGTCATGCTGCTCCTCAAAATCGGTCCAGTTGTCAAAACTTAGCGCGACACCCCCTTCTCCAAGCCCCTCTCCCTTCATTGCCCTCAGCAATTTCGCACCAACAGATGAAACCGTTAAGAACCGCAGGCTTTCCAAATTGCTGATCCGCGAATCAATTGCACGCAAAAGGTGCTGTGCCATTACTTTGCATGCATTCTTATCGTTGACTGCATTAGTAAGGTCTATAAATTCAGATTGATAATAATTTCCAGGCGTTAAGAAAAAAGAACCTTTTGGCGCGATTTTGACGCAACTAAAATCTCTTAAAATATCATCAATGTCGTTTTTGTACATTGAGGCGATCGCAGCACGGTATTGCTCAAGCATTTCAGTCCTGGTGGGCAGGATTGATTTAAGATTTCCGTATTGGTCAAACTCATTAATGTGCCCGATGACGTTATCAGGATCATTGAAGTCTGATTTAGCAATTGAAATCTCGTCATGCAGTAAGTCGTTTAGTTTCAGTCGATCTTCTTCATCATAGACACCGAGCCATCGGACAGAAGGTTTATTTGTCTTAAAATCAAAGTTTACTAACGGAAGCGGATGGATTTTATAATTGCGGATCGCCTGATTGAGTGAGATGATTTCATTGCTGATTTCATCCAGCAGCCAGTCAGGACCGGCGTCAAGAATGATGACGTTGTTTTGTGCATTGATTGTATAATCAGAAAGCAAGATGAAAATTGCCTTCTTTATCAATCGTTGATCTAAATGCTCTGAACCCTTACAGATGAGGAAAGTTAATGTTCGGCTACCGGGAACGGATATGGCTCGCCTAATCTCAAGCAGGAGGCTGTTATACATCCGGCTTTTTGTGGACTCAACTCGTCGCAGGATCGACGCAAAATTTAAAAACCGAACCTTCGCCTCCCTCACTGGAGCATATGCTATGCTTGGCTTTATTACGGATGTGCTGATTAGCTTTGCATCGGTAACCGCAGGGATATAAATGCTAATTAGAGTTCCGGGAAAATATTGCTTTTTGCCGAATTTCTGGATGGCCATTTTTTTGTCCGCAGTGGTGGTAAAGTCATAGAGGATTTTACCGTACGCACTTCGTACGACCAGCAATCCTTTATACCTTTTGACAATGGTTAATGTATCAAATAATCCGCGCGGAATGCTGCGTTCAAGCCCGTCGTTAGAAATGACAGACCGAGACGAATCATGCTCGAAGGCATAATCAATGATTGAATCATCTGTAGGTTTAGCATCGGGCTTAACAGTCGCCAGATACTGTGCTTGCAGCGTGGCGGGAATTCCTTCACCAAAATCCAGGAACGAGAATTGAATAAATGGCCTGTTAAACCACTCGTTCCGCAGGCTATCATAAAAGAAAGCCTTGGTTTCTCTGAGGCACTCGGAGGCAAAGTTCTTCTCCTTTAAGAATTGTATCTGCTCATGCGAGTATCGCGTTTCATCGAGTTGTGTCTGAAGGGCAATACTCATAAAGGCACTTCCCTTCGATGTTGGGTTAAATGAAGATGGGCCGGCGTGATCCAGGAAATTAAGATAAAGTTCCTCAGTGATGATTGAACTTATTGCTTGGTTTGTAAAAGGGTGATCACAGTGATTTAATGACAGAAGCTCATTTATCACATCATTTAACGCGTAGATTCTAGTTATCCGCTCATTGATTTGCATTTCATCGTAACCATTCACGTAGTCAAGACTTACGAATGGGGTTACTCCATGGCGTGTATAAATTTCAGAAAGAAATGGAGAGTAGTTTAGTTGCCTCTTTAACAGGTCAATTGTTTTTCCATCAATGCCAAAATATTTCGAATATGCTTTGTTAGGTATTATTTCAAAAATTTTCCAGGTGTCCCAAAGTTGGATGAGCTGCTTCTTTGTTCTTTCCGAGGAGTCAGCCGGCGATGTTCCCTCGCGGAAAAACTGCACCTTGAAATCAATTGAGGATGAGACGAAGGTTCGGAGCAGTCCTGTAAACACTAAGAGCTCCTGATTTGAAATGAACTCAACCTCGGTCAGGTCAAACACATAATTGTCGTTTGGTTTTCTCTTATGATTTTCATAAACAACTGACATGAACTCATCAAGGTAATTGTCGGCAAACTTTGTCGGAATTTTTAAATACATGAGGTTATGGGGTGCTTATCGCTAACGATTGTGCCTTAGACTGTTAAATACAGGAGTGCTCAATTTAATTTTTAAACCGAAATGCAAAACCCATCCACCTGCAGTTCACCTGGCAGCGTGGATGGGCTCCATAATTAAATATAGCAATAGAGTTTTATGTTACCAATACCATTGCAAGAAATGGTAAGCTGCAAGCCATCACCGTTTGTGTTTTTGCGCGTCATCAACAAATGGCCGGTCAGCAGATTTAAGCGTGGCTATCTTGGCGTAACGGAAGAAGAACACCACTGGGATTAACGGTGCCATACATGCGCAACTTGTCAAAACCGTAATTCTAGTAATGCAACGCCCTAACGATATAATGAAACGTTCCAACGAGTTAAAGTCGTACATTCAGCGATGGGAATGTTCTTTTGAGTTTCATTCTAATTATGCATAAAGCCTGGCTTTTAATTTCTGCTGTCGCAGTTTTCAGTTTCATACGTTCCAATGCCCAATCGAACGAGCCGTTAAGTATACTGGAATCAATTAATCAAGCTTACGCAAAGCGCGATACGATTAACGCAGGAAAATTAATGATTTACTTCACCGATGACGTACAGGTGATCGGAACGGGGTATGAAGAATGGATTTCTGGAAAGAAGCAGGTTCATCAGCTTTTAATTAATGACTGGCTTTACTGGTTTAACATAAAAATGGACCTGAGTAAAACGTCGCTGGGCACCAGGGAGAAATTTTTGAATTTCAGTATACCTGCAGAAGCATCGATTTCTTTCCCGTCGAAAGAGGCAGCTTATGCATTTATCTCGGACAAGCTGAAGACCGACACCCAGAAGATTGCAAGTAAAAAAGAAGCTCTGTTAACCTACATGGCTTCTGCGCTCGAGTATATCAAGGATATCGAGCGTGACGACCTGGAGATACGGTATGCCTTACGTGTTACCGGCACAATGGTAAAGGCAACAAATGGATGGAAGATTAATTCAATGTGTTTTTCTTTCCCATATCCGATGCACAGACTTGACTAGCGCGAGCCATGCGAGTGGTGGTTACAATTTCAGAACGCGGCATGCAACTTCGCAACAAGTGAGATCTTTTCCGCACCTTACTCAAGACGTCCCTTCAGTAAATGAATTCCGGCAGGCTGGCGATGAACTAAAACGACCTAACGAAAAAAGGGAGTAATCTTTTTAATTGCAGTTCTTTTACAAGATTTTGGGCTGGCCTAATAAATCCACCCATGCGCTATTTATCTTCATCGCGGCATTCATCGTCGCGTCGGCCGGTCTGAGCGCTGAGCCTGATTTGCCCTTTCGGGCTTTATCCGATTGAAGATGAAGCAAGTGTTAACCGCAGGAGGTTTAGTGTGGGCCTCGGACCGCTGCAAGAATTTAAAGCAGTGGCAGATTGATTACAAATTACCCGGAGACACGTAATGCAGCGATGGCCGTCTAATTATAGAGGAGAAGCTAAAATAACAATCCTGATTCAGTGTTTTCAGGACTAATCACACTTTCATATGCATGCTGATTTCGCTAAAATAATGCAAGCCCAATCTCCGGCCATTCAAAAATTAATGGTTGGTGCTCGCAAGCTGATTTTTGATATCTATCCTGAAACAGTTGAAGTTCCATGGGTGACTCAGAAAACAATCGGCTTTGGTATTGGTCCAAAGAAGATGAGTGAGCACTTCTGCTGGATCGGCTGTTACAAGAATCATATAGTATTAGGATTTAATTACGGATCCTTGTTAACGGACTCCGGCAAAATTCTTGAAGGAACAGGAAAACTATTCCGGCATTATAAAATTAAGGAAGCGAACCAATTAAAAAACGCATCGTTAAAAGATCTGATATCCGAAGCAGTTGAAATGGTAATCGAAAAAAATCGTTAACTGCTGCCTTTTGGTTGTGGGGAGCAACTCATTGTTAAAGGATTTATCTGATGACCACCAGCCACCCTTCTAAAATTCTCATTGGACTAGCATTTTTTGCAATCTATTTTATCTGGGGGACAACGTATCTGGCCGTGTTGTGGGGACTCGAAGGAATGGAGCCATTCGTTTTATCCTCGTTGCGTTACACGATTGCAGGAATACTCATGTCTGTTTTTTGCTTTGTTTCGAAATATTCTTGGCCAGACCTTAAAGCGACAAAAACTGCTTTTATCTCAGGAACGATCATGCTGGTCGGAGGTACGGGGCTGGTTGCACTCTCGGAAAAGTATATCGGATCGGGTCATGCTGCAGTAGTCATTGCGACAGAGCCTTTGTGGTTTCTTATATTGGACAAAAAGCGATGGAAGGAATATCTTAAACAACCGAGGGTGATTTTTGGACTGATAATCGGCTTTCTGGGTGTTGTTTTATTCTCGTACTTCACATCCGGTGACAGCGGCAGCCATCAGAATGAACTGACGGGAACACTGGTGACTCTTGCCGCATCGGTCCTCTGGGTCGTTGGAGCACTGTACTACGAAAAGTCAAAAGAGGCAAAACGGCACCCGCATGTGGTGATGGTCGCTATTCAGCTCAGCAGTGCGGGACTCATGAGCGCTTTGATTGCTTTACTGCTTGGTGAATGGATGGAGTTCAGTGTTTCAGCGATCGGATTTCGCGCATGGGCCGGGCTCGGATTTCTTGTGACCATGGGTTCGATCGTCGCCTTTATGGCATTTACCTGGCTCATGAAAGTGCAGCCTCCGGCGGTGGTCAGCACGCATACTTACGTTAATCCCGTTGTTGCTGTTTTTATCGGATGGCTCTTCGCAGACGAACAAATCACCGGCATCCAGTTTTTTTCGCTCGTCATCGTCTTGATTGGCGTGTTGCTGACGCAGCTCCCCGGAACGCGCAAGGCCGGCTGACAAATAAAAAAGACACAGAACGCCCACCAGGTAATTAAATCACAACTCTCATGATAAAGCCCAAAGTGCGACGTTGTTAAAAAAACATGACACGGACAACTTAATGTCAGTGCCGTGTTTGCAATCGGTTAGTCACAACCTTTATGAATTTTAAACCTGTTTTGATTCGGACTAAGGCAACCTGATCTTTCGGATTTTGCCATTCTTGAAATCTGTTACAAATAAATTTCCTTTGCCGTCGAGTTCTACGCCCACCGGCTGATTGAATTTTGCCTCCCCAAGTGAACCGTCAACATCTCCGTAGGATGAACCGGCGATGGTAGTAACATTACCATCTCGAGAAATTTTACGGATACGATGGCTCGCATTGTCTGCAACAAAAACGTTTCCGTCACCATCTATAGCAAGATCCACCGGCTCAGAGAAAGACGCGGATGTACCGTTGCCATCATTGGAGCCTTTCGTCCCCCCGGCGAGCGTGGTTACAACTCCATCCGGAGTAATCTTGCGGATAGCGTAATTGTATTTATCTGCAACGTAAAGATTTCCACCATTGTCGATTGCCAGTCCCTGCGGGGATGAGAACTGGGCGCTTGTTCCTGCGCCATCTTTATAACCTTTTGTACTTCCTGCAAACGTTGATACAATTCCATCCGTTGATATCTTCCTGATCTTTTCATTTGCATAATCAGCAACAAAAATATTTCCGTTTGCATCGACTGCAATCCCATAAGGATAAGTGAACTTTGCCTGCGCAATTGGCCCGTCTGCAAATCCATTTGTTGTGGCAGCGATGGTGCTGACTACTCCACTGGTACTTATCTTTCTTATGCGCTGACGATTTGGTTCGGTGATATAAAGATTCCCGCTTGCGTCAGCCGTGATACCGTAAGCGGTTTCAAACTTTGCTGTGGATCGGTCTCCATCCTGATACCCCGGTTGGCTTCCGGCGAACAGCGTGCGACTTCCGTTCTGATCAAACAGCAGAATGTTGTAGGTGAAGTCTTCAACCACATAAAGACCATCGTTTAAGAATACCATTTGCCTGCCCGGGCATTCCGCAAAGGTTTCAACTGCGGATGTGGGCTGAGCGGGGTCATCACTGCAACTGCTTAATAATATGATAATAAAAAAAACAGGTAGTAGAGGTTTCATAAAAATAGACGGATACGACGCCAAGGTATGGCTCGCGTGGCACGATCAACAGCTGCAATCCACAAGACGTTTGGTTTTACCCGCGAAGCGTGCCTGAAATTTTAAAAGCACACTATGGGCAACGGGATGGCTGGGCAATTCGACATCACTATCTGTGACGGGCACAGGCGCACGTTATCCTCCCCAGACAACGCGCAGCTGAACAAATCTTTCGTTTGACCGAGATTACTACCTTTCTACGTAACCCATTTGGGCGGATGAAGCGTTAATAGTGCTTGTGATACATTTAAGAATTGATTTCACACGCCGCATTTTAATAATGGGCTTGTTGGTAACAGGCTTGGCCATTGATGGAACAGCGCAGGCTAAGCGCATTGGCTTAGAATCGATTCCCCAGGACCAGGCGTTTGGCCTGTCCATGACGGCCGACAAGAAGACTGCCTACTTTGTCAGATCGTACAGTGGAAGAGATACTCTTGTGATTCATGAAATGCGCAATGTAAATGGAAAGTGGGAGACACCCAGGCCGATCAGACTTGGCTCCGCTTCATGGCCGTCTGTGAAAGACATCGACCCTTTCGTCACCCCCGATGGAAGGGAACTGTACTTCCAGTCAAACCGTCTTACAAGCGATAGTGATCAAAAGAACGATTTTAATTTGTGGATGGCGCGGAGATCAGACGAGGGTGGCTGGCTTGGGCCGGAGTACATGGGTGATCTGGTCAACTCAGAATCATCTGAATCGTACGCGTCAAAAACTGCGGGGGCCGTAGTATACTTTGGATCGGATCAACCGGGTACATTAGGCAACTTCGACATTTTCCGATCCGAGTTCAGGGACGGCGCGTGGCAAAAAGGAAAATCTCTGGGCATGAGTATAAACTCGATTGGCAGGGACGCCAACCCTTTTATTTCGCATGATGAAAGCTTTCTCATTTATAATTCGTCAAGGGGCACAGGTTATGGTGATGCTGATCTTTATATCAGCTTCAATCAAGGCAGCTCCTGGACGACGCCGTGGAATCTCGGACCTGAAATAAACTCAGAGATAGTGGAGTTTTGTCCATTCATGCTTCCCGGAGATAATACGTTGTACTTTGCCCGACTCAGGCGAGATGGTACCAGGTTCCGGGAAAATCTTTTCGAGGCATCACTGCAAATCGAAAAGTTAAAGCAGTTAGCCGGGATCACTCCAACCAGATATCAAAACAATCAATCTATAATCAAAGGTCTCTCTTACATCACTCCTGGTGAATCAGGCCAGAGGTTCCTTGTAGCATGCGACGACAACCTCACACTCTCTGAATTATATCAGGTCTACGGGTCTGCGGCCCAGCGCATACCCATAGATCATCAAGGTTTAATCAAAGGGATGGCGGCTTACCAGGGAGCGCTCTACGTGTCCATCGAGCAGAACAACAATACTGACATCTATCATTTAGACTTAAAAACGTCCACACTTTCCGGATTGGCCGGGCCAGTGAACACAGCAAGCAATGAGATAATCGGCAGCATCGCTGCTAATGGCACGTTGTATTTCAGCAGGCAGGGCAGTGACGGGTCCGAGGACATTTACACGTCCGCGATAACTTCATCTGGTTTTGCTGAGCCAATCAAAATCTCACAACTGAACAGTTCAGCGCGGGAGTCAACACCTGGCGTGGCTCCCGACGAAAGCTACATCATCTTCTCTTCCGATCGCCCGGACAGCTTCGGAGAATTGGATTTATATATTTCCTTTAAAAATGATGGCGGTTGGAGCAGCGCCCAAAACCTCGGACCCTCGATTAACTCGGAAGTCAATGAATGGCATGCTGCAATTTCAGGTAAAGAAAAAAAGGTATTTTTCACGCGTACTCCGATTAAAGATGGAAAGCGCTATGGTGACGAAATCGTCCAAGAAGTGAATCTACGAAGTCTAGCCACAATTAACGCAAAGTTTTACGACCACGGCGCTCTTAAATGAACCAATGGTTGTCGGTGAAAGTGTAATGAAGATGAGGAGGGAGTCTGAACTCTTAGCCTACTCGTTGGATATCAATTTTTTGTAACCGATGTTTATTCTCTTTCACGAATTCCCACCTTCACAAATAGATTCGTTTAGTTCAATTCGTAATGTGGGAGTAAAGTTACGAAAACCGATTTATCTAACATTAACGCGAACGATTGAATTTGTCAAAATCTAATTGTGCAGGGTGGGACTTTCGAACCAGCTATTGAAACATACCTATAGGCAGAGTCTACATAACAAAGAAATTTAAACCATCTGGATACGTTCTTGAATTTCGGCCCATTCAAAAATTCTTTGACCGTGAGAATTAATTTCTCCTAAAACTGCTTGAGGATGCCTATAGAAATCTGCTAGCGGAAGCGGGACACTTTTTATTACACAGTACTCACTAAGGTAATTAGGCTCATCAAGCCAAGGCTGACCAAGTACAGATAGCGCGTTGTAGTAAACCAATAGTTGTTCATGACTCGACAGCTGCGACCTGATTGTCGAAACATATTGATATTTCTCGTCATAATTGAAAATTTGAGAATCATGAACAAACTTTACCAGCCTGTAAAGATGGCGAATGTAATGGCTAAGTTTCGACATATGCCCGTTGCATGGTTTATATTTCAGGTCAAGTTCGAAGATCCCATTTGCAGTTGGAACTGCAATTGTTTGGCCTTGAGAGCGGGCTGTTCGCCACGTCCTTTGATATCCCATGAGATAACTTTCAACACCTGCAAAAAATATTTGGTATTGCGGCCCAATCAAATCCAACACTATTGGAGAGGAGTTTGGCCCAACACCGAAAAAGAAAATTATATACGATGTGTTGTATCTTATTCCCTCCGGTACTTCGTCATTAGGAAAATGAACACGATAAAAATTGATATAATACTCTTCGACAGCATGAAATGTGAATTTCAATTCGCTAAACATTGATACGAAAGCTTTACGGCCAAGAGTAGTTTTTCCGATAGTTGTCTCATTTACGTTGTTTCGATGTATTTCCAGAAGGCTGTAGAGTTTACTTTCAAATCGTTCTACTTGAATGTCCTTCCTTTGTTGCTGATTTGCTTGAAACTGAACCCAAAAAGCTAGGAAAGTGAAGGTGACACCTAAACTCCCTATAAAAGCGGCAGATAACCCTGACAAGGTGTCTCCAAACTTTGCTGAACTCTCAAAATTAAGTGACGAAAAATATGGAGAGAACATGAATAGTAAAACTCCAATAAAAAGTATGGTAAACCGAACCATTGCTTTGTCGAGTAACCGAAAAGTTTCCTTCGATGCTTTATCCATGCTTGATGATTTTCGAATTTGAGCTTATACCCTGTCCTTAAGTACGGTTATGAAAAGGATTAAACATTCTTCAGGCTGGGGTTTGTCTCAGTGTAATATTCACCCACGCAATATTCAGAACCTTCCAGCTCATCTGGAATGAAGGAAGTAGTGTATATTATCTGGAAGGAATTTACATCATGCTTATTAGCTTCTTGAATGAGTATCCGTTGAAAATTTTGTGCTCTTTCTTTTTCTATTCCCTTATCCTCCATGTTGTCACTTAATATGAAGCGTGGATATCGCATCCTATCCACTTCAAGTGAACAAAGGAAAATTGCAAAACGGGCCGAATTTTTTAAGTAGAAATTCGAGCTCGCTGAGTACTTTGCGTCTTTATCCGAAATGAAAGCAATGTTGTTACGGAAATCGATGTTAAATTCCTTCGCTTCGTAGAAGTCTTTTTGTCTTCGTAGATCGTTATTTAGAAGATAAAGTCCTTTTGCAGTAATCGTGTTTTTTATGTCAACCTTAAGTCGGTCCTGAGCTGCTGTTAACTTTTTAATCGAGGCATCGAGGGAAGCAAGCTCTTGAGTGAGCAAGCTTTCTGATTTAACTAAACTTTGATAAAGCTCAGCGTTTTCAAGAAGTGTCCTCAGTTGAATAATTTCTCCCTCTATAAATCCTTTATCAACATACAGCTTATCAATTTTTTCTTCTCGATACGATTTAACATCATTTAATGCAGTATTGACTTGAGTTTGGATTTGATACAGTTTAACCTTTTCTGACTCAAGCTGTGCGCTCAGATCTAGAAGGCTACGCTCCTTTTTCGCTAATAGCGTTTTTGATTCTTTGATTTGAAAACTAAGATCTTGTTCAATTTTTCTTGCTTGGGTAACTCCAAAAGTCTCATCTATGTGTTTTTTGCAAAGCTTGCAATTCGTTGGATCATCACTAGGATCAAGTTTGGACAGACAGTCAGGGCAATAGTCTAACGGGAATTCTCCAAGGAAATCGCGCGTAACGATAGAGTTCTTTATCGCTTTTAATTTCTTCTCAAGGACTTCAATGAAGTCTCGGGAGTCATCAATTTCAAGCTTAAGGGTACTAATGGCAGTGCTTAGATTATTGACAATATTTCTTTGGGCTAACGAAATTTCGTTCAGGTTTTGAAAATCCAATCGTGACTTCTCGGAGTAACGAACCGTTTTCGTTTTCTCTTTAAATGATACTATCTCCTCTTCAATGGTCAGAATTTCTTTTTCTTTATTCTCTATTCTCGTGCGTAGATGAATTGGGTCAAGGTCATGCGGGTTGGAAATGAACTTTTTGATAACTTTTATTTCTTTAGCTACTTCGTCAAGCTCCTTTTCTGCGTCTATATTCCTCTGTTTTTGGTCATAAAGAGTTTGATCGTACACTCCCAGGAGCAAATCGGCCACGGTCTCTCGAGTTAGCGATGAATCAAATTGCTCATACAAAAAAAGAGAGCTCGTTGGGGAATCTTGGTCAATATAGATTAACCGTAAAATTTGATGGATCGTAATATTATTGTCGCCCTTAACGATCGGCAAGTTGAGATTTTCAAAAAGTACGTTTGAATAGCTTTTGCGATCAGTTGTAGTGTTAAATCCAAATTTTTGCCATTCATAACCTTTCTTCGATTCTAGTTCCTGTAACGACCCCCAATAGATATATAAGCTCTCTTTGTCGTTTCCCTTACCTGTATTCGGGTTGATGTTGATTTCTCGTTTCAATACAACGGTGGCGCCATTCAATTCTACTTCAGCCATTACGGAAGCGCATTTCTTGGCCTCTTTTACCCAATCGTTAAAAGCTCCTCCAAGAATGTAGAAAATAAAGTGAGTAATAGTGGATTTTCCGCTGCTATTCTCACCACGAATGATATTTACTCCGGCATGAAACTTTTCGTCATAGGCAACTTTGCCATTATTTGTAATGATAATGAGCCGGTTAATTTTAAGCTTGTTCTGCATCGTATCTGCTTTCTAGTAAGCGGGATCTTTCCTTCAATCCATATTCGCCAATGAGTGACATCTGATAGAAATGGGAAGTCAATAGTTTAATGGCGTTTAGCTCCTGGTTACTTAGTTGTTGAAGCTTTGGTAGGTAGTCAGTTAATGTCTCTTTTGAAAGAACCTTAACCCTATTTACTGTTATATAATCTTTATTGATAATCCCGTAGGAAGCAAGGCACTTTAGCGCACTCATCTGATAGGCCTTGATTCTCTCAAACATTTTCTTGTCGTCCAGAATTTGTTCGTATTCGTTATCCTTTCTCTCAATAAAGGAACCTATTATCTCTCTGATGTCCTTTTCATCGCGCTTTAACTTAATGTTCCTCATTTTGTTTGGGAATAGAAGATAATAGTCCCAAATGCGGAGCCGCTCAATCTCAACAAACTCGCTCCGGTTGAAGTAGTGTAGCAGTTGAACCATTCTATAGACTGCGTGATACAAATCGTAAGCTTGGTGGTAGACTATCATGCTTTCCACTTTATATGACATTTACCGGTCAGAAAATATACCATACCGGTTATGTCAGTTGGTGTCAACCCCATTATGTCACTGCAACCATCTTCTTGAATGGTTCGTACAATAGGATCAATTATTTCGGATGAAACCTTTTGAAATACTTCTGCTTCTGACGCGTTGCTACGGATCAATGGATAAATGTGGGTTCTGAATTTCTCAAGAACCAAACTCAGTATGAAGGCATGAATTTCTTGTGCAGGTTCTAAAAATTGATATTTAGTGAGCTTTTTAGCGTACTCTTGCTTCAACCACATTGCATCATCTAAAAGATGGTCAAGTTGACCATCTTTTAGTTTTTGTTCCAAGCCCACAGTGTCCCGATTAAGTGTGAACTTGTTGAGATCCTCCGAGATCTCATTTGTGATCTCATTAGAATTGAACTTTTGCTTGAGGTCTTCAAACAAGATGGACAACCTTGTACGTTTCGATGGATGGATGTGGGTGGTGGAATTATCATCCCCTGCAACGACCTTATTATTCGTTCCAGTAACGTCTATCCCTTCCTGCTTTGTGCCACCAATCATTTACGCTCGGAATTATCATCACCGCCTACAACTTTATTGTTACTCCCACCAATTGTGATGTTTTCTTGATGGGTCCGAGTTTGGCGATTTTTCGACTTGCGAATTGAGATAATTGCTCCACCAACTGCGGCAGTCAGTAGCACAAGAACACCAACAACAATTTTGGTTGTATTTTCATCCAGGTTCATACAAAGGGGTTTATATGGCAGTATTTACCAACTGAATAGAACAGTTGTAAACACGTTTTCTCAAAGCTTTGTGATCTCCCTGGGCTCGACAGAATGGTCGAAAGAAATCGAGAGTAAAAATAATCATCTTAAAATAGATTTGCAATCTTAAACGCGATGCTGATCTGCTCTCCCATCTGGATCAACCTATTTATGAGGTTAGCCTCGAAATGCTTGTCTTGTAAACTGTTTCCCTAATTGATTATGCCCACTTTAATTCACGATTGATAATAAAGGGGAATTTAGAAAGAAAGAATGCCATTAATCCAACGTTGGCAGATGCTACGATGCTCACTACAAAATTAAACCACGTCCAACAGGGATTAATCATAAGTAAAATAAAAGGGATTAGAACTCCGAAAAAGACACTCATCAGAACTAGTATGGTGATTAAAAGATTAATCCCTTCTATGCCCTTCTTAAGCCTCTTTAAAAGACGAAAAAGTTGCCTCAGATGGTGATTGCCAATTTCGTTAGCCAATTCTTCAATCAATTTATCATCCAACTTATGCCCTTGAAACTTTCCATTTATACGGCACGCTGCCTCAAGAATTGTTTGTTGCTCTTTTCCTAGTGCTCCGTATCTAATCCAACCAGGCTGCCGATTCATCCAATACCAAATTGTATCCGTGAGATTGCATTCCAGCCATCTCTTCACGAAAAAAATGTCATATATCTCGTTATTTTGAAAGTCGTTATGGAGCTCTTCCTGGTATACGTAATCGGGGATTTTTCTATTCTCAACCATTGTGGCCATTGCAAGATAGGTTGCTGACATTCCCTCAGAAAAATCTGGTTCCTTGAAAAGAGCATCGACAAGGCGCGATGTATTTGACTCCTTGACTGGTGTCAAAAACATTTTATACTCATAGAAATCCAGATGCTTGTACTTACCATGGTCAAACAGGTCTTTGGTTGCCTTTTGATTACTCCATACGTTGTAGTAACGTGTCAATAGATGGAGTATCCTTCGAAATTCTGTGATCTTTTGTGAGTGAAAAACTGCATCATTATGCAGTTCAAGCTTTCGCTCTTGAGTCCAACTCACTCGCGAAAGCAAATAGCTAATGAGAATAGCAGAAAACACACCATTGACGGTAAGCAAGTTTGTCAGGATTTTGCCTCCATCAAACTCTGTAGGGTTGAAAATTGTAAGCCCATAAAAGGTTAATACTGACAAGCACAAAGCGAAAGCAACAATAATGGTGTTTTCCAGATTTATTTGGTGAAGCCACCATCGAAGCAAGTTTACGTACCTTGTAATTGCCTTGAAACTTTTAGTAAAGAAGGTCTTAAATCCTTTCATAATTATATTTTAATTCTTGAAAGGCCGTGGCGAGCAAATCCATTTTTGTTCTCAGAACCGATAGGTCCACGAACACCTCATAGCGAGGTTGATCTTCACGTGTTCCATACCGAAACGCTGTTCCTTCCGGATCGAATTCGTCAAGGGTCTTAACTATGCTTTCAAACCATTCAGAAGGATTCGCCCGGAATTTTTCTTGAGTCAACTCTTTGAACTTGCTGTAAACGCGTGTCAAACTGTGAGTGTGATCCAATGTGCCTACAAATGATTTAAGATAAAGTTCGGTTGCATGTCTGTAATTATAAATAATTGGATAAATGACTTCATATCCATTGTTATCATTAATGGCTGTACGTACAAGCATGTCACCACCGGCTTTATATGCTTCAGCCAAATGAAATAACTCCATTCCATCACGGACCTCATTGAATAGCACGTAACTCCCCAGAGGCTGTATATCATCGGGTGGATCAGAAAAAATAGGCAGCACCGAGCATAAAATATCATTGAACGGGTATTCGAAATGATCATTGCTGTTAAGACCCATCTTGATATTTTCAAAGTCGGGGTTGTCTTCCCAATAATGGTGGACATAGCATAGAACTCTGAAGTCTTCAATGCTAAAGTTTCGAACGCTTCCGGATGAGGGATTTGCTTCAGGTTTGAGGTATTCCTTGAAGTGCCAAGCCATTTTCTTGACTACATCTCTTTCTATGCTCAGATGACGGGCAATATCTGAAACACCGAATGTCATCAAGAAGCTCTTTTAGAATTCGCGCGCTTTTTGCCAACGACTAACTTGCGTTGCTTGCCTTTTGGCTTTTCTATCAACTTGCCCCAACCGTTGGGAATAATGTTTTCCTTCCTCATCCAGGCCAGCGCAGCATCCAACCGGTCTTTGTATTTCTTTTTCTTTACGTCCCAATCGAGAAAATCTTGTTTGAGTACTTCATCAGTAATTTGATGTTGACGAATTATCCTGTTATTCCAAACAGCATAAAGGGTAGAGATAATTTCAGGTTCCTCGTAGGTGTACTTTTTGAAGTAGGTTATTAGTTTATCTATACGAGACAGTTCATCGTTCGAAAAATAAGTGTCTGCAGTAAATGTCTTCTTGTGATTGATATCAGGGATAAACACGGATTGATTGCCCCTGCGTTTTCTTTTATATAATTTTTCTGCCGCTATTTGTATGTAGAATAGCTTTGTGAATTCATTGTCATACGGACCCGCTACCTTTTGATAATAATTTTGACCAAGATTTCGTTGAATGGCATATTGATCAGAAAGGTTTAAAAGCTTTTCAAACTTGGTATCTCCAAATCTTTCATCATCCAACGATTGATTAATGATGTAACAAGCAAGTGCTTTCCGTTTTTTGAAGAAATCTTCTTCTTTTTCAGCAGTTCGTAAAGGAATTACTTTGGTATCTGGCTTGAATTGCAATTCTCCCTTAAATGCCCTTTGACTTACTGACACATACAAATTCTCCAACTCTTGCAAGCTGGTTTGATATTGGATTTTGAGCGCTTCTGTTTTTTCTACAATTTCTACAAAATTGTTTTGAAGTTTCAATGGTGGGATGGGTACGGGAATACGCTCAAGACTTTCCTTATTTAATTTCACTTGGTCAATTCCAGAGATATAAGGGCTAAAATCAATTCTGTTTAGAAAAAACTCAAGATATCTTAGCTTACATATATCGTTTTCCGATAAAACGTGCGCGTGGTTATTTACCCAAAATTGACCCCTGGCCATGAAAGCATTGTTCTTCTTTCTGAATTGGAGGTTTTTACCGTCTTCTGCCAACAACAGAAATTCGCCATCGAACCTATAATCATCGATAAAGTCAATCACCCCAGTTGCTCCATAGTAAGGATAAATTCCCTCTCGCTTGTCCCTATCGCTTTGTTTGATTGGAACTCGCTTTGAGTTTTCGTTAATCGCAACATTCTTAAATTGTTTAATTGGCCACGTCTTTTCATTTTTTACCGGATCACCAAACATCTCCAAAAACGTACTCACTAAAAACTCATCAAGAAGGCCGAGACCTTCTTTGCGTTGGTTAATCAGGGCCTCGGCCTTGCCTAAAATATTCGCTATCTGAATTTGATCATCGAGACTTGGAATACCAATTTCCAAATCATAAACATCCTTTCTGTTAAGTCCAGGAACGGCAGCAGATTTATCAAGACTCTTTAGGTTGAGAGTCGCTAGTAAACTCTTAAACCATTTCAGATGTATTCTTTTTGCATCATATTCCAAGAAATAGGCGGTATCAATAGGCCAACATGGACTCTCCGCAAAATGGATTTCTCCTACTGAACCTTTTCTGCCAATTATCAACGTTGGTTTCTCAACCAAGTATTCGTTGTGGTATCCTACAATTCCACTAGAGCCATAGACAGGGTACTTCCCTCCGGAGCGACTTTCGCTCTTGAGAGCTTTTCCATACTTCAGTTCGCAGACATCACCAATTTTAATTTTTCCAGTTTTCATCCAATCATTGATCTCAAATCGCGTATTCCATTTATAATAGAATTTTCAAACTTGTCTAGTCTTTCAAGAATGGTTTTAGGTGATTCATATTCCACCTCTTTATAGACCTCTTTCTTATATTTACTCAAACTCAAATCATATTCATTCTGTACTAGCTCTTTCTTTGGGACGAAGAAACATTTTTGCGTCCTGTCTTTATCTTTCTTCACGTCCCGTTTCTGGTATCGTTCCACGACATCTTGCAAATCTCCATGTCCTTCTAACTTATTGCGCTTGTCATCCAAACTATAACCGTCACTCTTCAGATCATAAAACCACGTGTGTTGAGTTTCTCCTCCTTTAGTGAAAATCAAAATTGATGTACTTACTCCCGCATAGGGTTTGAAAACACCGCTAGGTAACGTGATAACAGCTTTCAATTCTGCCTCTTCAACAATCTTCTTTCTTGCCTCAACGAAGGCTTTTCCGCTTCCAAACAAAACTCCTTGAGGGACAATCACTGCAGCTGTTCCACCTTTAGCCAGCATGTTGAAAATTCTCTCAACAAACAGTAATTCTGTTTTAGTAGTTGGAAGTTTAAGATTCTCATTTATATCGCCTTTGTCAATGTTGCCAGTGAACGGGGGATTAGCCATGATCACCTGGTACTGCCCATCTTCATTATAGCTTTTGCTAAGCGTGTCCTTATAATGAATATGGGGATTGTCAATACCATGCATCATCAGGTTCATTGCCCCCAGGCGAACCATGGTGGTGTCGACATCAAATCCGTAGAGGCTGTCATTTAAAATTGATCGGACTTTTTCAGTCAGCACCGCGCTCATTGTTCCTCGTTCGAATCCATCTTCATCCTTAACCAATTTCTTTGGATTCTTCTTTCGCACTAAATCTGTAAGGATATACTGATAGGCTCCGAGTAAGAACCCCGATGTGCCACACGCAGGGTCCGCGATTCGTTGTCCAAGTTGAGGAGCGACCAATTCAGCCATTAACTTTATGATGTGACGAGGCGTTCGAAACTGCCCATTCTTTCCGGCAGAAGCTATTTCGCTCAATAGCATTTCATAAACATCGCCCTGTATATCCTGAAACGCATGACCTCCTTCGGTTGCATCTCTTCCTATCTCTGTAAAAATTTGCTCAATAATGTTTATTGCTTCCACGAGAAGTGATGGCTTTGGCATAATAAATACTGCATTGGCCATTGATTTCGTGAATGGTGAAAGATCACTGTTCAGCGTCTTTAAAAAAGGGAATACTTTCGTTTGCACATGAAGCAACATTTCTTCGGCAGGAAGTCTCTTGAATTGGCTCCATCTTAACTTCTCCTTTGCAATACTCTCACCGCTTCCAGGTATTTTAAATTTTCCTTTGAATCTCGAGATGTATTCTTCGCCTGTAAAGTCAGCATCTCTTTCACGCTTTGCTTCAAGGTCATCAAGGCGTTTCATAAAAATGAGGTAGGTGATCTGCTCAATTGCTGTCAGAGGGTTTGAGATTCCACCAGCCCAGAAATTATTCCAAAGCTTATCTATGAGAGATTTTAATATGGGATTTGATTGAAGCATGTACTAAGCGGCTAATAGTCGTTCTGCAAATTTTATAATCTCGTCAATTTCCTTCGGTTTGAACACTCCACGAATTCCTTCAGGATGAAGCATAGTAAAAGGCGATTGGATTAAATCCCTTTTCGTTAATTCGCCACGCTCTATTAAAAATCCTTTAAGCAAATCGAGAAATTGCAACTGCCGACTTGTCAAGTCAGTATGGTTTGCAATGAACTCTTCAAATGCCCTTGAAACAGTCTCCGGAAAGCTAGCCAGGATTTCAATACCAAGAATATGTTTAATAAACTGCGTTAATTCTGCGCGCTTATTGTTATACACTCTTCGCAGAAGGTCAATTGTGATGTGCGGATGATCCTCGTAAAGCTGATCAGCCAATTGTTCAGCTTCTATTGGATTGATTTGCTTGCCTTCTTTTATCTTTTGAAGAATCGGGTTTTCGTAAACGAGCTCTTTGATTCTTCTTTCAACAAGCTCCCGATACTTTGCAACACTTAACGCTTCATGCTGAGGCCCAAACTCTACATACTCTTTGGTAACTACGATGTCACGCAAATCATACTTTGCGGGACCTAGAGGTACTACAAAGGATTCAATATGCTTAACGAGAGGAGCAAGTTTGTCAATTAACTGATTGAATGCTGGCTCGTTTATGGTCGCCCAGAAATGATTTGTCTGGCTCTTTCGAATGAGTTCTTCTTCTCTTGCAACGATGTTGATTGCCAAAGGAAGGCGTGCTATCTCTTCAATGATGCTTTCCTTCAGTACTTCGAATTTTTTCTCATTCTTATTCAAATGCGCAAGTGAGACCTCAACAACGCTTTTCTCAAAACGCATCGCTTTGAAATCCGCATCGGAGATCGTACGCATTAGGGGTCTTATAGTAGATCTTAAGAATTCAATTTTCTTTTCGTCAATCTTTATCCAGAAGTTCTTTTCCTTTAGCTGTGCTAAATGTGAAGCGGCATCCATTGTAGAAACCGAATTCTTAGGAAGTGATTCGATTTGTACTTGCAATCGCTTGCTTTCATTTTCTACTATGTCAGCACGACCGAGTTCCAGTGCTTTGTCAATTTTGTCAAGCCGGAATCCAAAAAGCCTCACTGGCAACGGAACTTGTGCACTAAGTTCTTTCCCTTTCGGCTCAAGTTTGAAATACTCGAAATTATCCCAGCAATCCAGAATTAAAAAAACATCCTTCACAGGACACCAGGGCTTGATCTTCTCTTTTTCCAGCAAACGCGTTCCGCGACCGATCATTTGCCAGAACTTAGTATACGAATACACGGGCTTGGCGAAAACCAGATTTACAATTTCACGAACATCGATACCTGTGTCCAACATGTCCACACTGATTGCGACCCGAGGCATGTCATTGTTCTTAAATTGATCAAGCAATCCTCCTTTGCCATGGACTCGTGAGTCTTCTGAGACAAGTACTTTGGCAAGCTCTCCACCGTATTCTGGAAATAGTGAATCGAAAATCTCCTCAATTCTCCTTGCATGCGATTTACTCATGCAAAAGAAAATTGTTTTGCCTGGCAGGACTCCATTCGGATCTTTAATACACTCCTCCATGAACTGCCTTACGATAAGAGCATTTGTTCCTTTGTTGACAACGGTCTTTTCAAGCTCTGTTCCTTCGTGATTGATTTCCTCAACTTCTTTACCCTCCTGGATCAAAGTCATTTGATCCTCGAGCGATATTGTTCGTTTGTTGATGCCGTCCTGCTGGAACTTCGATTTGATTTTCATCACCTGGAAGTTGCTCAAGTAAGGCGGGACATGAGTTACTGCCTCGTCATACGTGTAGGCGAACGTAGGAACTCCGTCTTCACAATCGAATAACTTAAAGGTGTTGTGATCAATTACATTGGTGGGTGTAGCCGTGAGACCTAACCTCATTGCATTGAAGTACTCTAGTATTTCCTGATAGGTGTTATAGATTGAACGGTGGCTTTCATCAACCACAATGAGATCAAAAAAGTGAGCGGACAAAGGATTCGTTTCGGAACGAATAATGTTCAGCATGGTAGGATATGTCGATACATAAATCCTCCTATCTGTTGATATCGTGTATTCACCTTCCTTCGGCCATCTTGGTTCGTTCGGTAAATGAAATTTGAACTCGTCAACAGTTTGGTCTCTCAAGCCGATTCGGTCCACGAGAAACAATGTTCGTTCGATCCATCCTGCTCTCATCAAAGCATCAACTAAAGCAATACACGTTCTGGTCTTACCAGTGCCAGTTGCCATAACCAAAAGAAACTTGCGTTTCTTCTTTGTTATTCCCTCAAGGACAGAACGGATGGCTTGAATTTGATATTCCCGCCCAACGATGGATGGATTTATGAGTTCGTGTGCGAGTGCTCTTCTGTTCTTTCGTAAATACTGATAACGTTCAAGGTCATCACGTGTGGGGAATCCGTATACTTTCCGTGGCGGATGATGCTCTAAATCCCAGAAGTAGATGTCATGTCCGTTGGTGTAAAAGCAGAACGGTAATTCTCCGCCTTTTGTCTTCACAATATTGTAGCAATACTGCTTCGCCTGCTCTCTTCCAACCGCGGCATCTTTTGCAGTTTTTTTTGCTTCGATGACGGCCAAAGGCTTCCCGTCCTTACCCAAAAGAACATAGTCGCAGAACTGAAGGCCATTGTAGGAAACAATCGGCTCTTGAACACTGGCTTTTTCATCCAATTGGATGCAATATTCCTGTGTAACTCTCGCAGAATCAGTCACATCCCATCCTGAAGCCTTTAGCTTAAGGTCTATGATTTCTTTACGAGTAATTGCTTCAGTACTCAAAGGAGGCCAGGATTGGGATTTTAAGCTAGAAAGTTAATAAAATAGCCCATCCATAGCCATGATTTCATAGCCAAGGATGGGCTCCAATGCCTAAAATATTGAGAATTTAAATCATTTGAAAGTGGACTAGGTCAGATCTATAGAGACAGTCCACGTCTTTTCTTTTTCCTGTTGTCTTTTTTCAAAGCCGGATTAATACCCTCTTGTCCAGACTTCTCCGCCTTCATCAGGGTCGAAACAATGTTTGCTAGGTCTTGAGCTGGATTTGTCGCTGAGTGACCAGACTTTTCAATGTCAAGCGCTTGCCGATTCCATTCATATCGTTGTTGAACTTCAGTTTGAACAGGGCTCGTGTTGTCGATCCGTTTCGCTAATGCTTGTCCACTGTACGGCTTTCCAAGATCCCTTCCGTTAAAGACCGCTCCACTTTTATTGTCAATGAACGTGAGCCCGTAAACCCTGCCTTCTTTATTTTCACGAAACAGGGCACTAATCCCTTGCGATGCCATGTAGTCGCAGAAGCTTGTGCGACTATGCCGATCATGCACGTGAAAGAACAAGTTGACAGTATTGGTGAGTCGTTCCTTTCCATCTTGCTTCAATACTGTGCCGCGTTGAAAGTGTTCCTCCAGATTCTTCAGCGTAGGTTTACAAAGAAGCGCACTAGCTTTTATCGGCACACCAATCTTGTTGCCTTTTGCATCGAGAACGGAATAAAGCAATCCTTTCTTACTGAACATGATCATTCCTTCCTTACCTCGATCCGCCAATACATTATACTGACGAAGTACGGCATTGAATTCGGTCAGTGATGAAAACTTGTAGCGCCTCATCACTTCGCCAACGATATTGTCAATCGATTTCTTAGTCTCGGATTTTCCATACAAAGCTCTATTCAGATTGATGTCAACACTTTGCTTCGGTGTTGCCCCGGCTTTCACAAGCCAATACTTTTCCTCAATCTCCTTTCGCGCAAATTCCGATTGGTTCTTGCCAAGGTTATGAATAGAAATCCGCTTACCGTTTTCCTGGATGTTGGTCGTCACAATGTGCAGGTGCGGATGTGCTGCATCATTGTGTTGATAGACTAAATAAGGTTGGTTTCCAAAACCAATTTTTGCCATGTAGTCTGCTGCGATTTCATTCAGCTTGTTTTGGTTCAGGTTTTCACTCACATCAAAATTCAGCGAGATGTGAACGCAATTGGTCTTCGCGCGGCTGTTCTTTTCAATCAGATGCTCAAACCTTGCAAGCTTGTCGGAGAACCTCAATTGCTGAGGCTCGCCAACAAAGTTGACTGCGCCAATGCACTCGGCTACACCTGCCTTTACTTTTTGCTCGTTGTAGTTAAGTGCTCCTTTGATGTTCTTTCCGCTTCTTACTTTGCAGACCATCTCAATGACATTTCGCTTACCAGTTTCCAAACCTCACTTACCTTGTCAGCTACCTGGCGATACAACTTATCTACTTCAAGCATATGTGTAATCTTCTCGTCCGAGGTGTTAGAAGTATGATGCGCCTCCGTTAATTGATTTATATTTCGGCCAATCGCATTGATTTCCTTTCTAATTCGTATCAACTCTGCGGTCGGTTCTTCCATGGAGATATCCTTCACAAAGAACGTCACCTTTTCACCTGTGACGATCTTACGGACCAGCTCACCCACAGTTGATGCATTACTTTGCTGCACTTGAGCTTTCAGTTTATTGAACGTCTTCTCATCGAAGCGAACTCCGACCTTGTGTTTTAATAACTCATCTCTACTAATTAGTCTTTTCTTCGTCATAGCAGTAATAGTTTAATTTCCAGGAAGCCCGAGTTCCGAGGGCGCTTCTCCTTCAAATGCGCTAGCATTTGTACATCTTGCTGATGCTGGAAGACAAGCATCTATGACATTACTTTCACGGATATCCAGCCTCGCTAAATGATATTCAAAAATCCGATCACGATTTCCTTAATAAAGCTTCGCTGACTCGCTTTACATTGGTTTTATGAACGCGTGAAACATGCCCGTCGAGTGAACGTTTGGACGGAAAAGGTCCTGCATCGCAGTCTTCGCAAAACAAGTCTTCGCGTTCATCTTTTAGCCTCTTGAAAAACAATTCGCTCAGCTGCCACACTGATAATGAATGCGTCAGACAAATAAAGAGGCTGATCACCGTTACCTTAAGATTATTAATTGTCGGATCCTGGAAGGACACGAACCAGTAATCGTAATAGAAAACATTGAGAAAGAAACAGACAATCGCATAGAATTTACCAGTCGAACGGTAGCCGTTGATAATAAAGATCAGGATCAGAAACTCTATTACAGCAGCAAGTGCAACCCCATAAAACCAGTTAAGGACATTATACCCGGCAAAGGACATATCAATATGCTCGAGGTCAACAAACAATGCACCTGCGTGAGGTACATAAAGGGCCATCAGGATCAGCGCTCCATGAAAGACAGCGTTTTTACTTTCCAGATATCTTATTATAATGTTCATAATTTCTCCCGATTAAATCACCTGCGAACGGCACGGCACTGAGACACCTCAGGAGTTGAGTTTATAGTACCTTGAAGGTCGCCGGCTGACCTCGATGCAATCTTTACGAGGTGCTCATTCAAGTCTTTTGAACCCTGGTAAAGGCCGGACCGATCAGTGACCGCGATCTCCGCCATCCTTAAGCTTTCAGTTGCAGTTCTTCCAGCTTTATCGTTATCGAGAAAGGTTATAACCTTCTGGTAGGCACCCACGATATCTTTGCAGCGATTCAGCATGGTGACAGAATTTAAAATCAGAAAATCAGCTCGGTCGTCGTCCAAAAGCTGCAGCTTCTGCATCTGCTTGATTGAAAGAAAATCCATAAACCCCTCGGTAACGTAAAGACGGTTGTTTCCATTCGAGATAACTGTTACGTCCTTTGGAGATGAAGACCCCTTAAACCACGAATTACGCAACTCAAATCCTCCTGACTGATTGCGGAGCCCGATTGCATCATACTCCCTGGCACCCACTTTAAATCTGACCTGACGGCAATACTCAGCGGCAACATCCCGATCAATGCACCTCGTTTCAAGATATTGGAGCAGCGCTTTTGAGGTGAGGTCACTATCCGAAACGACAATGAGTGCATGACTTTCCTTATCGGGCTTTTCAGGTCCCTTCGACGTTTTAGGCATGACCAGGCTTTCGAGCTGCTGCGAGGCAAACTCATGTATCGAACACTGATGAAGCCTCGACCCCAGATCGAGCAAGGTACCGCCAACACCTATTCCATGGTCATACCACAAATTCAGGGTCGTGTCTACCTTGAACGAAGGGGTTCGTTCATCACGCAAGGGAGAATGATACCAGTAGTCTTTGCCTCTTATAAAGGCAGGCTCGTAGCCGGCGGCGCTGAGATAGTCTTCAATGGGCAGCTTTTTTACACTTGCAAAATCAGTTTTCATAGGATTTTTTTTACTAAAAATCCTGCGATGACTTTCAACCTGTTAACAAGGCAATTCCCAGCTTGGATATTTAAATGTAGGATTCAGCTGTCTCCGGTGCTTGAAGCAGCTCAATACCGGTACCTCATGAATTGGTGACACCGATAAATCAACAAATTTCAGCCGCTAAAAAATATGATGGACCGCCAACTTGAATCGGGTTGAGCTCGCCTAAACCTGGCAACAGCATTTATACACAATGACTGAGCTACCTGTGATATTTTCGTGTTGCGTGGCTGTCAATTGAACTAAGGGATATGATACGATCCTCGAGTGCCTTCCGGACAGCCTCGGATCTTGAGTTTACTTTCAACTTGCGATAGATGTTCTTTATGTGGGTCTTGGCAGTTTCGGATGAAATATTCAGATGAGACGCGACTTTTGTGTGGGTGTTGCCTTTAATCAGAAGCCGAAGTACTTCTGTCTCGCGGTCAGATATCGGAGAAAAATGCGTTACCTGGAGGTTCTCTATTATTTTTCGCGCTATCAGTGAATTCAAAGGGGAACCACCGCTGGCAATATCGTCAAGCTCAGCAGTAATGGTGTCGAGCTGGCTGCTAAGGATGTAACCGTTGGCACCAGCGGAAAGCGCACCAAGTGCGATTTCGGTTTCCTGATATGACGCAACAACGAGGATATCCACACGCATCAATGCTTTTTTGAATGACCGGATTGCGTCGATCCCTTTCATACCCGCATAATCCAGATTCATCACAATGATATCCGGTCCATCCAATTTCAGATTCTTCAATGCTTCTTCACATGTAGCGTAGTCGTTGATCAGCAGAAATTTTCCTGACATTTCAATCAGAGAAGTGATCAGTATTCTCAGCTTCGTATCTGCCTCAATGACAATTACTCTTCTCTTTAATGAATTCATAAACTTAAACGTTTACGAATTTTACAGCAGTTTAAATCCGGCAACACAACAAAATCAGTGAGGCGAATTGTTTTCCCTGTACCCGGTGACACACCCTCTGCGAATGGAATAAAGAAAAAAGTGCAGTCCTGCCGGACTGCACTTTTAGTATACCCCAAAAAGGTTGATTAATTCTTATCCCAGAAGATTTTTACGGAAGGCAAATCTCCGCCAATTGCATTTGCTGCAAGGTTGCGCTGAGTGCCATTTTGTGTCTGCTCACTCACCGGATAAATCATGCGCACAGGAATTGACAGGTCAGTTGTAATACCTTCTCCAGCCGGCGGTAAAAGGGCCGGCGCATCAAGTCTCTTCCATTCATTCCAGGCCTCCCACCCTCTGTTATATAACGCCAGCCATTTTTGAAAGCCTATCTTCTGCTTGAAGGTACCAGGAGCCGTCGCGTAAGCAACGCCGGGCTGATTTATGTAGACAGTTGCTTCTGCCGCAGTTCCGCCCCAATATAAAATCGAAGAGCGTATAGCGTTCTCGTAGTGTTCGGCAGCGGTACCTCCGACATTGAAACCGCGCTCAACAGCTTCCGCGAGCATAAATTCCACTTCTGCATGATCCATGAGCAAGCCTTCGAATGTGGTTGCGGTAACTTTGTCACTCGGATGAGACACTTCATCATAAGAGTTTTCGAAACCGTATCTGCCACCGATATAGGCTCCTCCTACGGTGGTGAAATAGAATGGACGTCTCGGATCGTTGAGTGCATTCATCGGGTCAACGATCGTGCTTGCCACAACAAAGTCCTCGCGGCTGGTGAACAGCGGGTTGAGGTTTTGTGAGACCGGGTTATTGTTCGGAGAAGCTGCATACGGGAATCTCGCATTATCACTGTTGGCAGTAAGCACTTTACCGGCGGTCTGTTCTGCCATTGTCTTCGCCTTCGCCGGGTCCACATCTGCCAGGATCAGAGCGATTTTAAGTTTAAGTGAATTGGCAAACTTTATCCATTGATCAACATTTCCTGCGTAAATAACATCAGCGGCACCAAAGCTTGGTTTCCCGCTGATCATCGAGGCGATCGCCGCATCAAGCCTGGTAACCAAATCAGCATAAATTGCTGCATCATCATCGTACTTTGGAAGAGAATTGTCCGGATTGAGGGCTTCTGAATATGGAATGTCGCCAAACGTGTTAACGAGCACCATCCATGTGTAAACTTCGATTACCCCGATGAGTGCCAGCTGATTCGCTTTTGTTTCGGGCAGAATCACGATATCGTTGTCAATCAGTCTCCGCGCCTCTTTAAGATCTGACAGCACATCCCGGTATGCAGCCTGCCAGAAGTTCTGCGAGTATGTGCGCGACACCATATTATAGCGCGGCTCGTTGAGGTACGTAGTTGTAGCCCACTGCTGAGAGTACAGACGAAAGTTATTTGTATTAACGTTCGGCGTCGTTAGCAGATCAGTCAGGTTCTTAACAGCTCCGGTGAAGAAGGTTCTTGCCGGAGCTTCGGACGCGCGTTTTCTGTCCTGATTGTAGTCATCAAGGCTGTCAACACAGCCAGCAACCAGAAACATGGTTGTAATTATTGCAAATATTCTTTTCATAAATTCTTAGAAACCAAGTTTAACATTGAAGCCATAATTTCTCACCATCGGATAAGCACCACTCTGATATCCCTGGTTCAGGTTTCCTGAACTAAGTCCTTCCTCAGGATCTGAGTACTCCATATTCTTTTTAAGGATCCACAGATTTCGTCCGATGAACGAGATATCAATCGATTTGAAAGGAGAGATTTTTTCAATAACAGCGTCCGGAACTGAGTAGGTCAGCATTGCCTCCCTCAGTTTAACGTAGCTACCGTCATACACATACCATTTATGCGGAGCGCCACCACCATCGTTGGCAGTATAGCCGAATGGAGTCAGGCCATAACCATCCCGGTTTTCGCCATAGATGTCGTTTGGAGAACCGTCGGCCTTTACACCGTCGAGCAGAATTCCGCCACCCTCAGAAACCGGCAATCTTGAAGACACGCCGCGAGCATTGAGCCCTGCTGAATTTGCATACAGACCGGTTGCCTCGCCATACCACTGATCGAGTGAAAAGATATCACCCCCCCTGCGTACATCAATCAGGAAGCTCAGGCTCACATTCTTAAATGAGAATTGGTTATTGACGCCACCCGTCCAATCCGGATTCGGATTACCGATGATGATGTCCGACGCCGATGTTCTCAGATAATATCCGTTTGCACCCACTGTGCGCTGGCCGTTTGTATACACGAAGTCAGTGCCGCGGATAATTCCGTAAGGCTGGCCTTTAGCCGCATTTAATGAAACGTTACCCTGGAATGCAGATAACACAAAGTTTGGCACTTCATTTTCGCCCTCACCATAGAGTGAAATCACTTCATTTCTGTTTACAGTATAATTGAAGTTGATTTTCCATGTGAAGTCGTTTGTTTCAATCGGGGTGACAAACGCTGAGATCTCGATACCTTTGTTCTGGACTTCGCCCGAGTTCACCCATTTACCCGTAAAACCCGTTGAAGCCGTTACGTTGACAGGCAAAATCTGGTCAAATGAACTTGACTTATAAGCAGTCACGTCGAAACCCAGGCGGCCTTCATAAAATTCCGCTTCGATTCCGACTTCGTAGCTTTTGGTTCGTTCAGACCGGAGCGTTGGATTGTTTTTAATACCCGGGAGCGAAAATATTGGATTGGTGCCGAGCCCGGCCGGCTTATCATAGACATCGAATAAAGCGAGTGCCGGTGCGTCGTTACCAACTTCAGCATAGTTCGCTCTGAGCTTAGCATGACTCAGGAACGGTGCTTTCAGCAAGTTCGAGAACACGAAGTTTGTTCCGACAGACGGATAAAAATACGAGTTGTCATTTGAAGGCAACGTCGTTGATTTATCCTGCCGGGCACCGAGTTCTACAAATACAAGTTCCTTGAAACCAAAGTTTGCGTTGGCAAAAACTCCGTCCACGCCGATGCGCTCAAATTCTTCATTGGCATTCGTAAATGCAATCGGGTTAACAGAATTTGAAAGTGAATAGAGTCGGGGAACAACAAGACCTCCGTTTGTTGCAG
>DASWTM010000333.1:0-24824 GCA_036402115.1 Chryseosolibacter sp. | reverse complement strand
TTCCGTCACGCGGAAATCTTTAAGCCAAAAATCGGGTGAAACATTTAACCAATTGGAAGAATTAAAGAACGAGCATTGCTTTCACGTTCGCCATATCTGACTTCTTCACCAATGACTTATTGCTAAGTCTTCTTTTTTGCTTGGTTTCCTTTTTAGTCAGGATATGATTCTTGAAAGCACGCTTATGCTTAATTTTTCCTGTTCCGGTGATCTTAAATCTCTTCTTCGCACCGGACTTCGTTTTTAACTTAGGCATTGTATATAATTTATTAGAATCATTTCTTTCCAACCTTCGGCATGATCAGCATGCCCATTCGCTTTCCTTCAAGCTTTGGCATGGCTTCCACCTTACCTACTTCTTCAAGTGCCTGAGCAAATTTCAGCAACAGGATCTCGCCTCTTTCCTTGTACACGATCGATCTTCCGAAGAACGTTACTGTCGCCTTCACCTTAGAACCCTCTTTTAGGAACGCTTCAGCATGCTTTACCTTGAAGTTGAAATCATGCTCTTCAGTGTTTGGACCAAAGCGAATTTCCTTGATCACCACTTTTTGAGTCTTTGCCTTGATCTCTTTCTGCTTCTTCTTTTGCTCGTACTTAAACTTCGAGTAATCAACCACCTTGCACACCGGAGGATCAGCATTCGGTGAAATTTCAACAAGATCAAGTCCCTGCTCCTGTGCAAGCCGGATAGCCTGTTGGATTGGGTACACATCTACTTTGATGTTCTCACCTACTACCCTTACGCGTGGAGCTGTAATCCGCTCATTGACTTTGTAAGGCTCTTCAGGTCGCTGAGGCCCTCTGCGCATTGGCCGGCCTGTGCCACCTGGTCTACTGCTGTTAGTGTTAATACTCTTTAATGTTTAAATTCTACAAAAAAACAGGGTGCAAATATCCAATCTTTTATTTGCATTTCCAATAACTGTTTAAAACTGATTATACAGAATCTAAGTGACTGCTAATCAATCGGATGAATAGGCTTCAAGCTTCAAGCTACAAGCTGCAAGGTTTAAGCCCGTTTCACAGACTGGCAACAACTCATGTAGTCGCACTCCTTGGCTTGAAGCTTGTGGCTTGTAGCTTGAAGCTCTTTCATGGTGCAGCACACTCCACTTTGAAGTTGTTAACAAACTCATCCAGTGATACGCTTCCCTGATCCCCTTGTCCATGCTTTCTTACCGCGACCTTGTTGTCGGAAGCTTCCTTCTCCCCTACGATCAGCATGAATGGAATCTTCTTCGTTTCTGCATCGCGAATTTTGCGACCAATCTTTTCGTCCCGGTCATCTAAAATTCCTCGGATGTCCTGCGCCTTCAGCATGTCGTATACCTTAGTCGCATAATCATTGAAGCGCTCGGAGATCGGCAGCACTGCTATTTGATCCGGTGCCAGCCAAAGCGGGAAGTTCCCGGCACAATGCTCGATCAACACGGCCACGAAGCGTTCAAGCGATCCGAATGGCGCGCGGTGAATCATCACGGGACGATGTCTCTGATTATCGGAACCTACGTATTCCAGTTCAAAACGCTGCGGCAGCTGGTAATCCACCTGGATCGTACCAAGCTGCCAGCTTCTTCCGAGGGCATCACGAACCATAAAGTCAAGCTTCGGTCCGTAAAACGCTGCTTCGCCTTTCACGGCTACCGTTTTCAGGCCGCGTTCATCGGCAGCTTCCTGGATTTCACGCTCTGCTTTATCCCAAAGGTGATCTTCACCGATATACTTCTGCTTATTGTCAGGATCGCGCAGTGAGACCTGCGCAGTATAATTTTCAAACCCGAGAGAGTTGAAAACATGAAGCACGAGGTCGATAACTTTCACAAACTCCGCCTTCACCTGATCCGGCCGACAGAAGATGTGGGCGTCATCCTGAGTAAACCCGCGAACGCGAGTCAACCCGTGTAGTTCGCCACTCATCTCATAACGATACACGGTTCCGAATTCCGCGAGGCGTACCGGAAGGTCTCGATATGATCGTGGCTTAGTTTTATAAATCTCGCAATGGTGCGGACAATTCATCGGCTTCAATAAGAACTCTTCGTTCTCATCGGGTGTGTGAATCGGCTGGAAGGAGTCCTTCCCATACTTTTCATAGTGACCTGAAGTGACATACAGTTGTTTTGAACCGATGTGTGGTGTTACTACTGGATCGTATCCTGCTTTCACTTGCGCTTTACGCATAAATTGCTCGAGGCGCTCGCGAAGGATTGTTCCTTTCGGCAACCAGAGCGGTAAGCCCATTCCGACTTTCTCAGAGAAGGCAAAAAGTTCTAGTTCTTTGCCAAGCTTACGGTGGTCACGCTTCTTCGCCTCCTCCAAAACGTGAAGGTATTCATCCAACTCTTTCTGCTTCGGGAAAGTGATGCCGTAGATACGGGTGAGCATTTTGTTATTCTGGTTATTACGCCAGTAAGCACCCGCAACATTCAACAACTTCACCGCCTTAAGAAATCCGGTGTTAGGAATATGAGGTCCACGACAGAGATCAGTGAAATTGCCTTGCTTGTAAAAAGTAATGGTACCATCCTGAAGATCATTGATCAACTCAACTTTGTACTCATCACCTTTTTCAGTAAAATATTTTAAAGCATCTGCCTTCGAAACTTCGGATCTAACGTATTGGCTATCCTTCTTGGCCAGCTCTTTCATTTTCGCTTCTACTTTCGCGAGGTCGTCTTCACCGAACGGACGTCCACCCAGATCCACATCATAGTAAAAACCGTTTTCAATGGCCGGACCAGCTCCGAATTTTACGCCTGGATACAATGCTTCCAATGCTTCGGCCAACAAGTGCGCTGACGAATGCCAGAACGTACTTTTTCCTCCCTTATCGTTCCACGTCAGGATCTTAATTGATGCATCGGTATTGATAGGGCGTGACAAATCCCAGATTTCTCCGTTTACTTCAATCGCCAGCGAGTTACGCGCCAGCCCTTCGCTGATGCTTAGCGCGATATCGTAACCTTTAACCCCTTTTGGGAAGTCCCGAACGCTGCCGTCCGGAAGGGAAATTTTAACATTCATGATCGTTAGTAAAATTCAGGACGCAAAGATGTGGAATAGTAGGCAGTACGCAAAATAGTTGGCAATTGACAGTTGGCGGTTGGCAAACTGAGGTAGCTAATGATGTAAAATTAATTTGGCGGGGCATTGCCCAATTGCCAATTGCTTTTTGCCAATTGCCAATTTTACAAAGAGAACTGGAAGCTGACAAACACCCCAAAAGGTCTCGGCTTGCGCTGGTCTGGCACCTGTTCAAGATATGACAGGCGGTGGATGAAATCGACACGGATGAACTTAAAAATGTTCTCCACACCATAGCCCATTTCGATGTATGGTCTTCCGTACGACAAAAATCCTACGGGCATGATTTGCTGGCCTGTTGTTTCATCAGTAATCGGGGCAATCAGCTCACGGTTCATTTGACTCATTCCTCCGAAAATGACGTTGGTTGTTCCCACCAGGCGCCACTTGAGCTTCCGCATCAGAGGGATACGGTTCAGCAGAAAGCCTTCAAAATGATGACTGTATTGCAGCGATGCAAAACGATCGCTGATAAACTCACCAATGCCCATCATGTTGTACGTAACCCAGGAACGAATCGGGGTCTGGTTACCGAGATGAAGTGACAAAAGCGGATAAGGCAACTTATCGAAAACATACTCGCCCGTAACGTTGGCATAGCCGTACCCAAGCGGACCAAATTTGATACGCTTGTATACCATGATTCTCAGCTTATCGTAATCGAAGTCACTTCCGAACGCGCCCTTAAACCCATGCGTATATCGGATAGTAATCTCCGGCCATTTTGAAGCGCCTAAACTGTATCGTTCGTTGTCGTTGATAATAAACAGTTCATCTCTTGCCCAACGACTCTCGATAATGGCTTCTGCATTTTGGAAGGTAGAAGTGACTGAACTTTCATCTCCGGGCGATTGATAGTAACCAAAATCAAACACCGGCTTAAACGTGGTGTAGCGAAGCGCAAATCGCTGTTGAAATCCTTTAAACAACTGACGCTGGAAATTGAAACGCGATTCATTGAAATAATACCCTCTGCGGAAGGTGCCGAATCGTTGGGCCGCGAGGAACAGATAATTATCGGCAAGCGCCTCATCGTCAATCCCTACTCGACCGAGATCGCTGCGCACACGGAGGTTCATGGTTGTCCAGTTTTCCCGCGAGAGAATATGCTGAACGAACCCCGAATATTTCACTTTGTCATCATCGAATCCATAACCTACGCTGCCTCCAAACACCCAACGTTTGCTGAAATCGTAGCTGGTTTTAAATCCCCCCTGCACGCGAACACCTTCAATATTATTGACGGCAACGAGGGAATTGTAGGGACCAAGTTGGATCTTGCCTGCATTATAATACCCATTCACTGCGATCTTGATGATGTCCGTGTACGTCTTTACCACTGGAATGTTCTGAAGTGTATCGATCATGCGGTACACGTTCTTTTCGGTCTCCGATAGCGGCTCATGCCGAAGAGTATCCCAATAGGTTTCGTCTTCATACTGCCGTGCATCTTCCGCCATTACGATCTCCTGTTCATAGAATGACGGCTCGTATGGCTTATTCACAACAATATTCTTGTTTGAGGTGTAGAACTTCGCGAGCATACCCGCGGAGAAATTGGTCAGTTCACTCACATCGACAAGCACGCGGTTCTTGATGGGAACCCACGCGCCTTCAAAGGTTGGTTCAAGCTCTTGTTGAATTCGTATTTTCTCAATAAAGTTTAAGTTCGCTGTCTTCCCCACTGACGCGTCCACCTGCTTCAGCGCCCAGCCGTCTTTTGTAATCCAGATCGTTCCGGTAAAGGCAAGGTCTTGTGGGCTCTTTGGGAAAAAATCCAAACGGTAGCAATAATCATCGCCCACGTAAAGACTGTCGGTCAGATCATAGTTGTAGTATAACCGCCATCCATCCGCGATGGGTGAAACAAAATCTTTGCTGACAATATTCAACCAGTTTTGATAGAAATTATATTCCTGAAACGAACTTCCAATAAACTGGGTGATCAGCGTTCCATCCTGGATACCCACCCCATTGATCTTCGACTTCAGGATATTCTCATAACGCAGCCTTGGGTTATCGCGGAAGTAGAATTTTGAAACGCTTTCAGAAATAAAAAGCGGGAGAATCGGTTTTCCATCCTCGCCTGCAATGCGCTCGACACTATCGAGAACCTGCGTAATCTTCTTGACAATTTTCCGCTTTCGGAATTTGTCGGTCATGTTATCGACATCGATCTCCACCTTTGTATAGGTATCGTACTCGTAGGCCGTGAGTTTTCGCTTATCATTCTTGTCTTTGTTGCGAACAACATTTCGGAGTATCTCGTACGCGGGGTTTTCACCGGCATCCACGACAATTTCTTTCAGCGTTGTTACTTCTTCCTCTAATTGAAAATTAGCTACAACATTAGCGCCTTTATCAAGCTTCTTCTTTTTGGTTTTGTAGCCGATATACGAAGCAACAATGGTGTCTATCTTCGCAGGGACGCGTAACGTAAAATTACCATCAAAGTCAGTGGTTGTTCCGCTCATCGAGCCAACGAGCGTAATGTTTACAAAAGGAATCGGATCACCCGAGTTTGCATCTGTTACTTTGCCTTTAACAATCGATTGAGCGACAAGTGAGAAGGGCAAGCTTACCAGTAACAGGAGTGCGGGAAGGATTATACTTCGAGAGGGAGATCCGCTAAGGGCAATGCGCACAAACTAGTCTATTTAATTTCTATTTAACCGTTAATAACCGTTCCAGGTTTCATTAAACGGCAATATTTATCTTTTCTTTCTCCCCAAGATGTTTGGGAGCCGTTTTGAATACGTACAGATCAAGTACTGCCCTTGTTCTGGCAAGATATTCCCGCAACAAAACCTTAAAAGTCCGATCTAGTTCGGGATCCTCGGCCACCATTGCTACGGCATCGATGTGATAATAATCACTGATAAACAAAGCGCGGTAGCTGTGAAACGACTGCGTAATGATTGTAATCTTGCTCTGACCGAAAATTTCTTTACTGCGGACAACCGAGTCCAGCGTTCGTAAGCCTGCAAAGTCAAGCGTGATGGCTGTTGCAGGAACGCCTGCTTTTATGAGCGCTTTCTTCATCTGATTCGGTTCATTGTAAAACACCGTTCGATTGTCACCGCTCAGAATAAAGTGATCGATCTTTCCAAGCTTGTATAGTTCTGCTGCTGTCTTGATCCGGTATTCAAAGAACGGGTTTGGTCCTCCATCAACACTTCGATGACTCGTGCCTAACACCAGCGCAACACGATGGTCGGGCAATTTCGATTGGTCGGAATACACTTTGGATTCAGTACTACTGACGATCCACACGTTACACACCACCAACAATGACACTGCCAGAATTATGAGGGACACCAATATTCTCTTCACCCAACGCATATACATTATAGACAACAACCGGATTAAGCCATCGTAAAGTTACTGAATTGTTCGCAGAAACTCGCGTTCAAGCAAGTCTGATCGTTTCACGATTTTTTTGAACCACTCCAGCCGGATCAGGCGCTTCTCTTCTTCGGTCAAACGAAAATCAACATCGGATGCACGAAGCTTTTTCATAATCGTATTCAAGCTAATAGCAACGCTCACGGAGATGTTCAGACTCTCCGTAAAGCCATACATTGGAATTCGCATCTTTCCGTCTGCATTCTCAATTGCATAATCAGAGACACCTCGCAATTCGTTTCCGAACACAAGCGCAATCTTGTTATCGATTCGTAACTCATCAACCGGAACACCGCCTTCTGCGGGATCGGCAACGTAAATTTTATACCCCTCTGATTTAAGTCTGGAAAAACAGACTTCCGTATTGTTGATGCCGCGTGTTCGATACCGATGAAGCTCGAGCCATTTGTCCGCACCTTTAAGAACGCGAATGTTCAATTGATATTTTGCTGTATTCTCCACAATATGGACACCCTGCAACCCCATGCATTCGGAAGTGCGAAGTGTTGCGCTCGCGTTCTGTGACTGATAGATATTTTCAAGGACGATCGTGACATACCGCGTCCGTTCGTTCAACACGCGATCGACAAATTCTTTCTTATGATCGGAAACAAACTGAGAAAGGTGATTGGTCAGTAGAATTTCTTTGTCAGTCATGGCTGGCGAAGGTGTTTTTTCGAATCCACTCTTCGATCAAAGCTACACCTTCTTTGTGAATTTGTTCACGCCCAATTTCCGGCATGGCTATTCCAGGATCATTGGTTTTCATCCGGTAAACCAAAATTGAATGATCGGGATCTCCGGGAATAATATCGAACTTCAATTCTCCCGTTCCTCTGCCCGCGGCAACGGGAGCTTTATTCACTCCCAATCGATTCAAATCCTGCTCATGGATGTCAAGGAAGAGGCCGGAAGTACTGGCCGGGCCACCTTTCGAGTGACAGTGACCACAGTTTGCATCGAGGTAAGCTCTCGCACGATCATTTAACATTGCCGACTCATTATCCCATTTCGCAAGCGTTGGTGCGTTTGAAAGATCCATCTTATCTAACAAGTTGAGCGTCTGCCAATAAGCTAGCTGATTTTCACTCTTTGCCGTGAACGAAACCTCACGATTCAGCTGACGTGCGGTCGGACCAATTGGAACCATTTTTGAATTGCGGATATGACATCCCTTACACTGGTTTTTGTTCGGGATCACATACGGTGTTGAAATTTTCTTGCCGGATTGATTTACGTAGGTCACGTTCCTGGTCTCACCTGCCGGATCGTATACAGCTTCTGTTTGTTCGTCATTCCAGATGTAAGGATAAGCCTGCCATCCTTCATCTTCGTGCACGAGTAAACGCGTCTCCAGAATTCTCCTTCCTTTTTCCGGCTTGCGAAAATCACTCAAATAGTAAAAATTTTTGATGAGGATAGTCCCTACCGGGAGGTCGAATACCGCAGTGTCGTTGTATTTGGCCTGTGTGCTTTCGGGAAACTTTACGAATCTCAGTTTCTCCGCGTAGTTGCTGAACAGTGGCGTATTCAACTCGTATTGATATACACCGGGAGCAGGCTTCAGGTCCGCCAGCTTTCCAACAAAGAAGCCATAGGACGATAAGTTATCCTCCCTTTTAAAACTTTTCACATCTGTCCAGGAAGAAAAGAGTGTCGCCAACACCACAACACCAACAAGAATCAGCTTTTTCATGCTAGTTCGATCGCGCGGTCAGGGAAACAGGAGCTATAGGTGTCTGCACGCAGTCGTGCGGTGACATATCGCGTGATTTGTTTTTGAATCCATTCTCGGCATCGATATTCACAAACGAAGCATTCGTATTGTTCTTGATGCAGATGTTCCGGTTCGGATTCTCTTTATCTACGATACCATCATAAAGAATGTGGGGAACATTTTTTCCGAAGCGCAACTTATACTTATACATTTTGCCCAAACGTCCTTTGCTTGTCGCTTTTACATTTGGGCGTTCGTAGTAATTGTCGTGAATGTAGATGTTGCTTGGATACGGCTTGTAACTGTTGTCGTTGATGGGATTCTCAGTAATGTAATAGCTAACGATGGCGGTTCCGGCAGAGATATTGTTCACAATCTTGTTTTCGAACGCCTCCACGTTGCGCGTAGCCAGGATCATCAATCCGGTGCCTTGAGGTACTTTCCCAACGGTGTTGCCTTTTGGAGCAAAGTTAATGTGATTGTTATCGTGTATGTTGTTCTTGAAAACACGTACAAATCCGCCTTCTTTCTGGATCAGGTCCGGGAGATCGAACACCAGAATCCCTCCGGTGTTGTTGTATGCCTCGTTGTCGAACACATCGGCATACAACGAATTTTCGATTTCAATTCCGGCCACATTCTGATAGGCTCTTGAATTCTTCACAACAATGTATTTCGACTGACCAACATAAATCCCTGCATCGCTCGCTCCTATCGCCACACAGCCATCAATCAACACGTTTGTGCACTGAACCGGGTACAACCCATAGGCACCATTGTCTTTCTCACCACCGTTCGTCCATTCGGCTTTGACATTTTTGAATGTGATGCCGTCTACCATCTGCGTTTTGATGGCATCGCCTTTCGTATCCTGAACTGCGAGATCCTGCAACGTGATTGCTGACGAGTTAGTGATCTTGATTCCTTCCGCCCCGGAGATTTGTCCTTTAAAATTCAGAATTGTCTTGTCAATCCCCGCACCTTTGATGGTGACATTTTTCTTTTCATCGAGCCAGAGACTTGCATCCAACTGAAACGTACCTGCAGGTAGTTCAATCGTTCCGCCATTGGTGATGTCAATAAACTGCGTTTGAAATTTTTTCTGTACGTCTTTCTGTGCGAATACGCCAATCGAAAGAGCGCAAAAAACGAGGGTGGAAGTGAAGGATCTCATAAGCGTTGATTGGTCCTATAAGTTAGGAAAAAATTCGCGCATGTACCTCCCTGAGTTGACGGAATATTGCGGCATCGGGGGAAAAGCTTAAATCGCAGATCTCGATCGTCTCGCATAGGGAGCTTAAAGCATAAAGCAGAAAGCTTTGTGTTGATGCGTTTCAATTTCGTCAACTTTAGAGAAATCCCGTTGTATCCAAAAAGAAAGCGTATGCCAAAAAAAGAGGCGATAAGTCTCCCCACCGCCTGCTTTATGCTTTATGCTCTTCGCTAATTCCTTTTGCTCAGCTCGTCACGGATCTTCGCAGCGCGCTCGTAATCCTCTTTGTCGATGGCGTCTTTCAAAAGATCGTTGAGTTTTTCAACGGAGTAATTTTTGAAGTCGTCTTTTTTGGCGCTGCTTTCTTTTTTGGTCTTCACCTTGGCTTCTGCTTTCGGCTCGACCTTTTCTTCTTCGGCTTCATCGGTCAATACGATGCCGGCTTCTGCGAGAATGCTTTCGTATGTATAGATTGGAGAATCGAAACGCAAACCAATCGCAATAGCATCGGATGGTCTTGCATCGACTTCTGATTTCTTCAGTCCATCCGAGCATACGATCTTCGCGAAGAACACGCCTTCCTTAAGATCAGAGATAACAATTTCCTCGACTGTAAAATGAAAATTATTGGCGAACGACTTGAACAGATCATGTGTCATGGGTCTGTTCGGAACAATCTTTTCGATTTCGATTGCTATCGCCTGGGCTTCGAACATTCCGATGATGATCGGAAGTCTGCGGTTGCCTTCCGTTTCACCCAGCACAAGCGCGAACGATCCGGTTTGTGACTGGCTAGACGAGAGGCCTAATATTTCTAGTTTGATCTTCTTCACTTACTTCGCAGCTTTGATCGCTTCGGACAATTTAGGAATAATTTCGAAAGCATCACCAACGATACCGTAGTCGGCTGCCTTAAAAAATGGTGCCTCAGCGTCTTTGTTAATTACGACAATACACTTGGATGAATTTACACCCGCTAAATGCTGGATGGCTCCGGAAATTCCCACTGCAATGTACAGTTGGGGAGCAACCTTAACGCCTGTCTGACCAACATGTTCATGGTGTGGCCTCCAGCCCATATCTGAAACCGGCTTACTGCAACCGGTTGCTGCGTGTAACGTCTTGGCAAGTTCTTCCAGGATGCCCCAGTGTTCCGGACCTTTCATGCCGCGTCCACCCGACACGACAATATTAGCTTCCGGTAACAAGATTTCTCCGGTAGCTTTTTCCGATGAAGTGATCTTAACCTTGAAAGCAGTATCTGGAACGGCAACACTATATGGAGTTACAGCAACATCGCTGCCTGACTCTTTTACTTCTGCTGCGTTTTTCTTCAACGCAATCACCTTCTTCGGATTTTTCAGCTCAACATACGCGAAAGCCTTCCCCGTATAGATGCTTTTCTTTACAACAAATCCTGAAGAGGTGTTTGGAAGATCAACGACATTCGATGCGAGACTTGCACCAATGCGTGCAGCAACGCGGGCCGCAACGGGAGTTCCTAACGATGAGTTCGCCAGCACAAGTGTGTCTGCCTTTTCATCATCCATGGCTTTCAACAATACTTCAGCATACGCCTGGATCACTCCTTCGTTTAATTTTTTATCGTCAGCATGCAAAACTTTCTGGGCACCAACTTTTCCAAGCGCACCCAGCTCAGCCTTGTCAGCTTCACCCAGCGCGATGGCAGTCACAGAATCGCCCATCGCTTTTGCATACGCAACGGCTTCAAGTGAAGTCTTCTTAACTTTTCCTTCTGCAGTCTCTACAAAAACTAATATTGCCATACGGTTAATTTCTACGCGTCAAATTTTACAACACTTTCGCTTCGTTCTTCAACAGGTTCACGAGCTCTTTCACATTGTCGGCCGGGATCATCTTAACGGATCCTTTTGGAGGCGGAAGTTCAAATTTCTGATTGGCGACTCCACTGTTCACGGCTTTCGCTTCGACAACTTTCAAAGGTTTTGTGCGTGCCGACATGATACCGCGCATGTTTGGAATCTTCCATTCTGCAATCGGCTCCTGACATCCTGCCACGAACGGAAGACTTACCTCGAGATACTCTTTTCCTCCTTCGATTTCACGCGCGAGTTTAGCGTTGTTACCGGAAAGCTCAAGCTTCATCACGGGAGACACCGAAGGAATTCCCAACATCTCTCCTACAATGCTGTGCACCACTCCACTATTATAGTCGATGGATTCACGACCCATTAGAATCAAATCATAACCACCTGCTTTCGCCTGGTCAGCAATCTGCGATGCAACAAAGAATGAATCACTTGGATCTGCGTTCACGCGAATGGCATCATCGGCACCTATCGCAAGTGCTTTGCGAATAGTAGGTTCTGTTTCTGCAAGTCCCACGTTCAACACCGTCACTGTAGTTCCAGGCGTTGCCTCCTTGATCTCAATTGCACGCGCCAACGCGTAGTCATCGTACGGGCCGATAATGAACTGAACCCCAGTAGGATCGAACTTGGTGTTGTTGTCTTTGAAATTGATTTTGGAAGTCGTGTCCGGGACGTGAGTAATGCAAACTAAAATCTTCATCTCGTTCTAAATCAATGAATTATAGGTGTTTTGCTTTGAAACAGGGCTCAAGATACAAAAATCTCATAGCCATGCTCAGAATTGTCGAAATTTTTAACGTGAGGCTCATTTTCGTACCGAGGTTGATAAAAAATTATACCTTACCCGAAAAACTTCTATCAGGTTCCGAATGAGTACCCGTTTAGACATACTCCTGAAATTTTACGATGACGATCCGAATGATCCCTTCAACATTTATGCGCTTGCCATCGAATATCAGAAGTCTGATCTGCCGAAAGCGCGACAATATTTCGAAAAGTTGCTGAACGAATATCCACACTACATACCCACCTACTACCACGCTGCAAAACTTTACCAGGAAACCGGAGACACCGATCGTGCAATAAACACCTATGAAAAAGGAATTGAAGTAGCGAAGTCACAAAATGATACGAAGGCCGCACGGGAGTTAAAGTCTGCGTATGATGAGTTGATGTTTTGAGTTTTCTATGTTAAAGAGCACTGCTCCTGAGCCAAGCTGATTTATCAGCTTGAGCGAAGGACCCCGGTCAATTTTGCACGCGCTTAGTTAACAACTATCTAGTTAATAGAGCGCGTTGGATTTCTCATTGCGACAAAGAGTACGGCTTTGAAATCACCGGTACTTTATTTAGTTGATCGAACGCGTGCGGTCTTGCTTATTAACGTAAGGGTCCTTCGCTCATCCCGCGGAGCGGGATGGCTCAGGATCCGGTGCTACTTTTTTTTGGTTGACGGGATTTAATTTTTTTTGAATTTGGTCTTTGGCTTTTGGCCTTTCATTGCCAACTGTCAATTGCCTACTGCCAATTATTAATTCACTCGGGCGCTCCCGCATCCACCCAACACGCTATCAGATTAATTTCATCTTGCGAAAGAGGCGGTCCATCGAAGGGCATGCTGCGATCAACGGTGCGTTGCTTAATGGATGCTGCATAGCGCTTCACTTCATTGTAGTCTGTCCAGTCTCTGCGCGAGATTCCATCATGACATCCGACAGTTGCACACGATGTCTCCATGGTAGGAAGAATATCATCTTGCCAGCTGATCGATGGATCACAAACATACGGCTCGGGCTCCGGGGCGGTGAGATTGTTGAGATCATGACTTACGCATGAAGCACTCGCGATCAATAGAATGCAGAAAATCCGCAGCATACTGCAAAATACAGCAGAAAAATGATCAAATACCATCCCGATTGCTATCGGGATCAAACTCCAAAGACGGACGAGTGAAGATATCGCTACTCCGTTTGACTTTTGATCATTGGTAATTGGTGCTTGGGGGCGAACAGCTAATTAGAACGGTGTTTCATCATCTCCCGGAGGCGGAGCTTGTCTTTCTCCTGGATCATCGTTGAAGGTGTTCAGTCGGCTTTCGCGGGTGATCATTCCGGAGAATGGATTGTCGTATGATGCAGGGCCATCTAGGTCACCGAACTTCGTAAACTTACCGATGAATTTCAGTTTCGCAGTTCCGGTTGAACCGTTTCTGTGCTTAGCGATAATGGCTTCACCCACGCCCTGTGTTGGCATGCCATCTTCATCCACGGTAATCTTGTAATACTCCGCACGATAGAGGAACATTACGATATCCGCATCCTGTTCGATGGAACCGGATTCACGCAAGTCAGAAAGCTGAGGACGCTTATCGCCACCGCGCGTTTCCACACTACGACTCAACTGCGAGAGCGCCAGCACCGGAACATTCAATTCTTTGGCGATACCTTTCAACGCACGCGAGATCGATGCAATTTCCTGTTCGCGGTTACCACCCTGATCACCACGCATCAGCTGCAGGTAGTCGATCACGACAAGCTGAATATTATTTTCCGCCTTGAGCCTGCGACACTTCGCACGCAATTCCAGAACGGAAAGCGCTGGTGTATCATCAATAAAAATTGGCGCTGCCGAGAGTTTGCTTGTTTTGTGAACGAGCTGCGCCCACTCATGATCAGCAAGTTGTCCTTTTTTGATCTTCTCCCCTTCCAGTTCTGCCTCCGCAGAAATCATACGATTAACAAGCTGGATAGAAGCCATTTCAAGTGAGAAAATTGCGACTGGCATTTTGAAATCCACGGCAGCATTGCGAAGTGCGGAAACCACGAAGGCGGTCTTACCCATACCAGGACGAGCTGCAATGATAACAAGGTCAGAGCGTTGCCATCCTGATGTGATGCGATCCAATGCCGTGAATCCACTCGGAACACCGGTCAGTCCGTCTTTATGGTCTTTCAACACCTGAAGTTCCTGGATGGCGCGTGCCATCAAGTTCTTCATGTTGTCGTAGTTCTTGCGAAGGTTCGAATCGGAAATCTCGAAAACCGATTGCTCAGTCTTGTCGAGGAGTTCGAAAACGTCAGTGGTGTCTTCGTAGGCATCATGATGGATCTGAGAGGCTACTTCGATAAGCGTTCTTTTGATCGCCATCTCCATGATCACCCGGGCGTGGTACTCGATGTTGGCTGCCGAGCTTACTTTGGATGTGAGTTCAGCAATGTAGTACGCGCCACCGATCAGTTCGATCTTGCCATTCTTGCGAAGTTGGTTAACAACAGTTCGCATATCGACCGGCTCCGTTTCCTTAAACAGGTCGATGATGGCCGTATAAATTTCTTTATGACGATCGTCATAAAAATGTTCGGGCTTGAGAAACTCAACGACAGCGTTGAGCGCGTTCTTTTCCAGCATCAGCGCACCCAGCACTGCCTCTTCCAGATCAAGCGCCTGAGGCGGCAGTTTGCCCAAACTTTCAGAGATATCTCTCGGAATCAATTTGTTAGACTTACTAAACCTCAGTGACGTTGATCGGCCTTGCTCCATACAGTGGTTGTTGGACGTGTTTGCTTTTTTTAAGGGAGACAAACGTACACACAACAATTTTTAGTCTGTCTACAACTTGTTCACAAAGAATTCACACGAAAATTGTTTACAAGTAACTTGAAAGACGTGACAATAAGTGTCAAAAATTTTGTATCGGGGAGAGGCTATGGCTTTTGGCTATGGCTATGGCTATGGCTAGTCTGTGCTGCTTAACGCTCATCTCTCGCTTCCATCTTTGTACTTCATCTTGCAATGTCACCGCTATCCGTATTTTCTTAGGATTTGAAAGAATGCTTCCATTCAATATCGCACGCACAAGCCATAGCCATAGCCATAAGCCATTGCCATCTGCGCTATCATTCAGCAGCATGCTTCGGATTAATACCGCACTACCAAGCCATAGCGATAGCCAAAAGCCATCGCCCCTCTTTGTGCCGACAAGATTTTTCCTTTACTTTAACCCTCATTTACTGCCCATGCAGAAAAAACAGAAGATACATTTTATAGCGATTGGCGGAAGTGTTATGCACAACCTGGCGATCGCGCTCAAGCAGGCGGGTCACGAAGTTACCGGGTCGGATGATGAAATTTTCGAACCGTCAAGATCAACGCTGGCAAAGCACGGCCTCTTGCCTGCCAAAGACGGATGGAATCCGGATGCGTTGTCGAAAGACATCGATGTTGTCATTCTCGGAATGCATGCCTCGAAAGACAACCCCGAACTTGTTAAAGCTCAAAGTCTTGGATTAAAGATCTTTTCCTTTCCCGATTACATTTTTGAACAGTCGAGGGATAAGCAACGCATAGTTATCGCGGGCAGTCATGGAAAGACAACGATCACTGCCATCATTATTCACGTTCTCAACCATTGCAAGCGCAAGTTTGACTATGTGATTGGTGCACGGGTTCGCGGGATTGAAAACACAGTAAAGCTATCAAGCGCTCCGCTAATTATAATAGAGGGTGATGAGTATCTGTCGTCTCCGCTTGATCCGACTCCTAAATTCTTAAAGTATCAGCATCACGTTGGATTAATCAGCGGTATCGCCTGGGATCACGCCAATGTCTTCCCAACCGAGGAAGAGTATGTGCGCCAGTTCGACTTGTTCGCTGATCAGACTCCAAAAGGAGGAATCCTCGTTTATTGTGAGCTCGATTCCATGGCGCTGATAATCGGAAAAAAAGAGCGGGCTGACGTTATTGAAATTCCTTACAAGAGCCATACCCATACGTCTGATAATAATGGTCAATTTTACCTCACGGATGGTAAGGAGAAATTTCCGATCAAGGTTTTTGGATCGCATAACTATCAGAACATCGCAGGAGCAAAAGAAATTCTGAAACGCATTGGCGTTACGGATGCTGAATTCTTCAAAGCGATTCAAAGCTTCGAAGGCGCGTCCGGGAGGCTTGAAGTTGTCAAGGAAAATGGAACCACCACGATCTACAAAGATTTTGCTCACGCTCCATCAAAGGTGAAAGCTACAGTGAAGGCCGTGAAAGAAATCCACCCGTCCCGTGACTTGTTTGCATGCGTTGAGTTGCACACGTTCAGCAGTTTGAACAAGAAGTTTCTACCTCAATATAAAGACAGTCTCAAAAATGCGCAGATCCCTGTCGTGTATTTCAATCCCGACAAGGTGAAAGCGAAGAAACTTGAGTCCCTGTCAGAGGCGGATGTAAAAACTGCGTTTGCCAATCCGAACGTCCGTGTGTTTGACAATTCCGATCAGCTCCAAAAGTTCATCCTCGAACAGAACTGGAAGAACAAAAATCTTCTCATGATGAGTTCAGGAAATTTCGGAGGTATTGACATCAGCAAACTGTCTGAAAAGATCGTTGCCTGATAGTTCTCGTATTTTAATTTTTAGCCAGACAGAATGAAACTGAATCTCAGGAATCCGCTTTGCTTTTTTGATCTTGAAAGCACAGGAATAAATATCACGCATGATCGCATTATCGAAATTGCTGTGATCAAGGTGATGCCGAACGGAGAAGTGCTTCGCAAGACAAATCTGCTTAACCCCGGAATTCCGATTCCTCCCGAGAGCTCTGCGTTTCACGGCATATACGATGAAGACGTAAAAGACAAGCCTACATTTAAAGAAGTAGCAAAAGACTACGCTAAGTTCTTCGAAGGTGCTGACCTGTGTGGCTTCGCTATTCTTAAAATGGATGTACCGATGCTGGTGGAAGAATTTTTACGAGCCGGTGTGGACTTCGATTATCAGCGAAAGAAAATCATCGATGCGCAAAAGATTTTCCACCTGATGGAAAAAAGAACCTTAGCTGCAGCGTATCGCTTCTATATTCAAAAAGAACTTTCGGATTCACACACAGCCGAAGCGGATACGGAAGCCTCCATGGAAATCTTCACCAAGCAGCTCGAGATGTACGATGGCCAGGATGTGACCGATACAACAGGCAAGAAAGTCGGTGAGATACGGAACGACATGGAAGTGTTGGGCAAGATGATCGCTGCCGACATGGTTGACCTTGCGGGTCGCATGGCAAAAAACGAAAAAGGCGAAGAGATATTCAACTTCGGAAAACACAAGGGAAAGAAGGTCACACAGGTGTTTCAGCAGGAGCCAGCCTATTACGACTGGATGATGAACGGGGACTTCCCTCAGGATACAAAGCGGAAGCTGACGGAGATCAAGCTGCGCGGTTTCAAAAAATAACAAAGTGTATCGGAACTGTCTTTTGTAGCCACCAAGGCACCAAGACTCCAAGGAACACTAAGAATTTTGCGCCAAGTTCTTAGTGTTCCTTAGTGTTCTTAGTTCCTTAGTGGCTACTGTCTTTAAACTTCTTTTCGCCAGCAGGAATCGCAATCGCTAGATCATTTTCAGATGGCGGGATTGGGCATGAAAATCTTGGGCTGTAACTGCAGTATGGATTGTAGCATTGGTTGAAATCAACGATCACATCTTCGGATGTTGGAATCCTGAACTCCAGATAGCGACCAACTTCATATGTTTCGTTTCCATTCGTGATGTCGGTGAATGGGATGAAAAGATAATCCTCGTAGCCAGGCCTTTTGGTGATCTCCGGACTCTGATAAACATTGAGCTTATAATCCATCCCGTCAAGTTGAAAGTGAACTTCACCGTACTTCACGTATTCAGGAAGTCGCGTGGTCGTTGTTTTCATCTTGAACAGCGGTTCGTTTTCCGTACGAACGAATTTAGCCTTTACGCGGTATTTCAGATCGATTGGAAAATAGTTGAGGTGTTTGAAGCGTTTCCTGTCTTTCGGATCGAGTGGCGATTTTTCTTTGTCTCGCATCTCGCTCTCCTGCTTCTTGCGATGGGCTTCTATCTCATTCTTGGCGAGCACATCGTCCTGTGCGTAGCTTGTTAAAATGCAAAAAGTCAGAAGCATTGATAACACTCCTGACTTCGCTGATTTCATTCGTTCGATCATGAACGAAAAATACTATTTTTTATAATATTTCTCCGCCTCCGGAATCGCTGCGTTCAGATCGTTAATGCGAGTTGCGTGTGACGGGTGGGTTGACAACCACTCTGGCGGCTCGCCTCCACCACTCATTGTGGACATGCGCTCCCAGAACTTCGGAGCTTCTTTCGGATCGTAGCCAGCCATCGCCATGAAAATCAACCCGATCTTATCGGCTTCCGACTCATGCTGTCTCGAAAACTTCAACATTCCAACTTGTGCGCCAATACCTACTGCCTGGAAAAGCAGTTGTTTAGTCAAGCCGGGATTCTGGCCGAGTGCAGCTCCGAATGTTCCTAATAATCCGTTTGCTACCATGCCCTGGCTCATACGTTCGCGACCATGGTTTGCAATCGCGTGCGCTACCTCATGGCCCATTACTACAGCAACACCGGCTTCATCCTGGCAGATCGGCATAATCCCCGTATAGAACGCAACTTTACCCCCCGGCATACACCATGCGTTGACAGTCTTAGGATCATCGATCAGGTTAAACTCCCAGTCAAATCCCTGAAGTTCGGAAGAAGCGTTGTTTTGCGCCATGTACTGTTCAACCGCTTTTTGAATTTTCCGGCCCACATCCTTTACCTGTGCCGTCTGTTGTGCATTCGTGGAAAGTTTTGAAACACGCATCAATGAATCATATTGTTGATTGACAACAGGGATTATCTCGGCATTAGAGACCAGGCTAAGCTGGTTTCGCCCTGTCACTGCCACCTGCGAACAGGCGTAAAACAGGAAGCCGATAAATGTGAAAACTACCGCGTATCGTATCATAATGTTATTTTTATGGTTAAAGTGCTCATATCGCGAAAGTATACTTTACTAGATTTGTGCCAAATTATTTACCAAAATAAACTTATTCGATGAGAATCTTTGCTATCGGCAGAAACTACGCTGAACACATCAAAGAACTAAACAATGAGCGGCCTGACGAACCGGTAATTTTCACAAAACCCGATACTGCAGTCATCCGCAATAACGGACCTTTTTATTACCCCGAGTTTTCGAAGGACATCCATCACGAAGTAGAGCTTGTGTTAAGGATTAGCAAAGAAGGTAAGAACATCCAGGACAAGTTTGCATCGAAATACTACGATGCTATTGGTGTGGGAATCGATTTTACAGCACGCGATTTGCAACAGAAAGCAAAAGAGAAAGGCTTACCGTGGGACATCGCCAAAGGGTTCAACGGATCCGCTCCAGTCTCGGATAAGTTCCTGCTGGTATCAGATTTTAAGGACCTTAAGAATATAAACTTCAGTTTGTCGATTAACGGTGAAGTTCGGCAACAGGGTAACACGAGTCTTATGTTATTCAACTTCGATTACATAATTTCGTATTTGTCTAAATTTTTTACCCTGCGCACCGGAGATTTGATTTTTACGGGAACTCCAAAAGGGGTTGGCCCAGTTAAGGTTGGTGATAGACTAGCTGCATATATTGAAAATGAAAAATTGTTGGAGTTTGATGTTAAGTAGAGCCGTTGCGGTTATAGCAGCGGTTTGTCCATTTTTTTCCTCAGCACAATTCAGCAAGCCAGAAGTAAAATTCAATGGCGAAGAGAAATATCTCTACCCTATTCGTCCAGGGTTGCCCGGCTCCTTAGCGGGAACAATGGGTGAATTGCGGACAACGCATTTTCACTCGGGCATTGATATCCGCACGGACAACATTATCGGCTTACCTGTGCTTGCCTCCAAGAGTGGATACATTTCACGCGTTACAGTGAGCCCGTCTGGGTACGGTAACGTTTTATACATCACTCATCCAAATGGACACACGACCTTGTATGCTCATCTTGACAAGTTCAGTGGCGCGCTCGCCAAACATGTCCTTGAAGAGCAATACAAGCGGAAGACAGCAAATGTCGATCTCTTCTTCCAACCCAATGAGTTTAAAGTAACGCGTGGCGATACCGTTGCCCTTTCAGGAAATTCCGGATCGAGCGGTGGACCACACCTTCATTTCGACATCCGCGATGCAAACAATTATGCGTTGAATCCCTTGATGGTCGAGGAGTTTGCCGAGATCGTGGATAACCTCCCTCCTACGATTGAAAAGATTGCCCTTAAGACGCTCGATATCAATTCTAGGATCAATGACAAGTTTGGACGATTTGAATTCCACGCACAGCGCGTTGGGAACAACTTCATCCTCCCGGCACCTATCCTGGCAACCGGAAACATTGGTGTAGAAATCCTTGCCAAGGACAAACTCGCACCCGGAAGCCGATTCTGGGGTGGCGTAAACTACATCGAAATGCGTTTGGACAGCCAGCTGATTTTCAATCAATCCATTGATAAGATCAACATTGCTGAGACGCGTGGTATCTATACGCTGATGGATTTCAAAACCTTGCGGATGAATGGAACCCGTTTCTATAAACTTTACCAGGATGATGGCAACACGCTTGATTTCTATGGAAAGTCTCCGAGCTCAGGAAAGATCAAAGTAAAACCAAATCAGAAGTCAAGCGTGAAAGTTACGATGCGTGATAGCCATGGTAATGCCAGCAACCTGTCGCTCACGCTGATGCCGACTCCGCTGACTAAGGATGCAAAATTCCTGGAGGCGATGAAAAATCCGATCGAGTATGACATCCTTGAAAATGTGATGGTGGTTTCCGTGCAGCCATGCTCAACGGACAGCGTTGGAGCAAAACTGTATAGCCGTGGCGTTGCACAAGATCTCAAGCCTGACTATGCGAACAGTTTGAGAGCTGTCTATTTGATCGACATGCGTAAGCAGATTCCGGATTCTGTTGTAGCCTGTGGTCAAAAGGTTACGCCTCACATCAAAGTAAGCGTACCATCGGGAAGAGAGTATAACTACTACAGCCAGCCTGTTGACATCGAATTTCCTGACAAGGCGCTTTATGATACTGTTTATTTGAACGTCCGCCATGAGGTGAGTGCAGACAGCTCAGAGAAATTTATCATCGGTCCGCGCACTGTTCCGCTTGATAAGACTATCAAGGTTACGGTAAGACCAACCACCATTACAACCTGGGATCCAAGCTATGCCATCTATCGGATGAATGGCAGAGCAGCAACGTACCTTGGCGGTGGATGGGAGAACGGTGGTGTTCATTTTGTTACCCGCGAGTTTGGAGAATTTACAATTTTAAGAGACACTGTTCCTCCAACAATTAAGCCTGTCTCGGTGAATTCCACTGCAGTTCGTTTTAAGATTCGGGATAATCTTTCCGGAATTAAGAGCTACGAGGCAAACATTAATGGTAAGTGGTTGTTAATGCACTATGACGCTAAGTCCGCTACCATCTGGTCGGAGAAGTTGAATAAGGGTGAGCCTTTGAAAGGTGAGTTTAAGTTGGTAGTTTCGGATGAAGCCGGAAACGAAACCACTTATACACACAAACTTTTCTAACCCATGGCACTCCAAGTAGGCGACAAAGCACCTGATTTCACCGTAAACGATCAGGACGGAAATCCTGTCAAGTTATCAGACCTTAAAGGCAAAAAGGTTATCCTTTATTTCTACCCGAAAGACATGACGCCAGGCTGTACGGCCGAGGCTTGTAATCTGCGCGACAACTACCGGCTGATGCAGAAGCAAGGCTTCGAGGTGCTGGGCGTCAGCACTGACAATGAGAAGTCTCACCGAAAGTTTATTGAAAAAGAAAAGCTCCCATTCCGCCTCCTTGCCGACACGAACAAGGTGATGCATGAAGCGTATGGTACCTGGGTTGAGAAATCGATGTATGGCAGAAGCTACATGGGAACTGCCCGCGTGACGTTTGTAATCGATGAGAGTGGGAAGATTGAAGAAATCATCGGCAAGGTTGATACGAAAAACCACGCTGCGCAAATTCTGAAGAACGGCACTCCTTCACGAGTAGAGGTCGTAACAAAGAAAGTCGCGCCAAAAAAGACATCAGTCAAAAAAGAACCAGTAGCAAAGAAAAAGGCAGCGCCAGCCAAAAAAGTAAAAAAGGCAGTTAAAAAAACCGCCTCTAAAAAATCCAAAAAGTAATTTCTTATTTCTTTTCTGCGGTCTCAACAGCGTCACTCGTTTTGTGGAGCTGTGTAAAGCGCTTGAAATATTTCAGCGATGACGGTGTATAGTTTTCCGTCTTGTTAACATCATGACGCTTCTGCGGATAGAAGTAGTGTGTGATTCGTGACAACTCGATGGCTGCCCGTGCCATGAACGAATACAGCAATCCACCTTCTTTATCAAGCGTCCGCGGTAATGTCCATACTCTGACAGAGCGGTCTTTCACCTGGAAGATCTTTCCATATTGCTGAAGCTGGAAACACATGCGTCCGTCTTCACCACGGATCTTGCGATCGACAAATCCTACTTTGAGTCCAAGGTCTTTCACATAGCCCATGCTCATGCCCAGCGCGTTTATGCAAGGACGTTTGATGTGGCGCAAATCTCCTATTCGATCGCGGAAGGTTTCATACAAGAAGAGTTGCCATCTTGGCTTATCTGCTGTCCCGAGGAACGAATAACGTCCGTAGATACAAGGCGTGTTTGGTTGTTGGAGTGCTTCCGTCATTTTTTGAATCCACGCTGGTGGATAGAAGCAATCACCGTCAGCCATAAGGATATACTTTCCTCTGGCATTTTGTTGTCCCATCTGCCGCGCAGGACCACAACCTACCTTGGTTTGGAGGAACGATCTCACGTTCATCCGCCTGAGTACATCAGCAGTGCGATCGGTGGAATTGTTATTGACAACAATGATCTCTACGGGAAATGATGTCTTGTTCCGCGAAAGCGAATAGATTGTTCTCACAATATTTACTTCCTCGTTGTGTACGGGAATCACAATGGAAACTATTGGCTCTTCGGATTGAATTGCCGCGAGGTTCTTGTTGATTTCGTAAAAGATTGATTCGGGTAAGTCTTCGATCTTGGTAACGTGTAATAAACGTTTGTCGATCCAGGACGGGTTTTTATAAAAGTACATTCTGCACAATTTCAAGCTCGTAAAGCTTTTATAAAAAGTCGTTCCATACTGCCGATTTGATGAGTCGGTAGTTCAGAAAATTTTAAGCAGCTATTCTATTTGGAGATCAGATCAATTGCCTTGATCTTTTCGGGAAACCAGACTGTCATTTCCCCTTCGCCCCGATGCGCCCACGAATAATAAGGCACTGCTACAAACGGTTTCGCTTCGGTTGAAACGGAAATTCCATCACCGTGGATTGTCGGAACGGCTGCTTCACCTCTTAAAATAATAACGCCATTCAATAAGTCCTTTCTCAACTCGGTGGTGAACGTAGCGCTGGTAGGAAGGACAAGTGTACTTGTTTTTCCACTATTGTCGATTGCCTCGGCACAATACATGAGCGGCCCACGTTGCAAAGCAACCTTCCCGCTATTTTCCACAAGAAGATTGTTCGAATAAACTTTCTCGACTTCCATGGGAAGCATTAATTCTAGCACATCGCCCTTCTTCCAGTCGCGTTCAATGGCCAGGTAGCCTTTTTCTATTTTCGCTTGGATAATCTTTCCGTTTATTTTAGCCTGGATGGAAGGCTGATCTTTTGAATTAAAATGATAAAGATCTCCCGGGATGGCCTGGTTGGTTGCCCATCCTGGAACACGCACAAGCATTTTCAGCTTCGAAGTACGTGCGGGCTCAACGGTGACCTTGATATTCCCATCCCACGGGTAATTGCTTTCCTGTTTTAACACAAGTGCAGTGCCTTTTGACGTTTTCATCTGTGCACTTCCGCTAATGAAAAGATTGACATACACATCATCACCGCGCTGCGCATACGCATAGCCCGGCACCGATGGCAGAATGCGCGTCACGTTGGTTGGGCAGCATGAGCATGAAAACCATGTTGAACGTTTTGTCTCAATATCCGGGTGGCGGAAATGATCTTTAATCTGGAGCGTGTTCGTGTAAAAAAAGGTTTTTCCATCCATACCAATGCCGGAGAGGAGACTATTGTACAAAGACTTCTCAAGTACATCGATGTATTTGCTGTCTCCGTGAAGGAGGAACATTCGATGATTCCAGTACACATTTCCAATGGATGCGCATGTCTCGCAATAGGCTGTGGCGTTCGGAAGCTCATAGTCGTTTCCAAACCGTTCTCCATCTCCTGCTGCACCGATCCCACCCGTCACATACAATTTTTTATTGACGGCATTGGCCCAAATCTTATCGATCGCATCGATGTATGACTTGTCGCCTGTGAGCGCTGCAACGTCTGCCATACCCGCATACATGTACACCGCGCGAACCGCATGACCTACAGCTTCCGTTTGTGAGGTAACCGGTTTGTGATCCTGCCAATACATCCCGTTCTTAAAAACATCTTTGCTCAAACTGTCATATTTGACACGACCACGTTCATCAAGGAAATACTTTGCGAGATTGAGGTACTTTTCCTCACCGGTGATCCGGTAAAGCTTCACCAGTCCCATTTCAATTACCTGATGCCCGGGAGCTACATGCCTTTTCGTAGGACCGAATACAGATTCAATGAGATTCGCGTTGTCGAGCGCGATATTGAGAAGGGATTTCTTGCCCGTAGCCAGGTAGTGAGCGTAGGCAGCT
>DASWTM010000332.1:0-2473 GCA_036402115.1 Chryseosolibacter sp. | reverse complement strand
GGGATCTTACCATCCGATGCCATCTGACGGAACACGTTACGGCAAACACCGAACTTTCTCAGATAACCTCTTGGACGACCAGTCAACTTGCAACGATTCTTCAAACGAACAGGTGATGCATTGCGTGGAAGTTTGTCCAGCGCTACATAGTCACCCGCTTCCTTCAAAGCTTTTCTCTTAGCTGCTTTCACAGCTACAAGTCTTTCCCTTTTTGCTTGACGAGCAATTACCGCTAATTTAGCCATGCTTAGTTTTGATTTTTATTGACGAACGGCATACCGAATTCCTTCAGCAGCTCGAAGCTTTCTTCATCTGATTTCGCAGTGGTTACGAACGTAATGTCCATACCGCTGATCTTGCTTACTTTTTCGATAGAGATCTCAGGGAAGATGATCTGCTCCTTTACACCGAGTGTGTAGTTTCCACGGCCGTCAAAGCCTTTGTTGCTAACACCACGGAAGTCACGCACGCGTGGAAGAGCGATGTTCATCAAGCGATCGAGGAACTCGTACATTTTGTTACCGCGAAGTGTTACACGAACACCGATCGGCATGTTCTCTCTCAACTTAAAGTTAGAGATCGCTTTCTTGGATTTTGTAGAAACCGCTTTCTGACCGGTGATGTTGGTAATTTCTTCAATCGCCACATCGATCAGCTTCTTGTCGGTTACTGCCACACCCATACCCTTGTTGATGCAGATCTTCTCGATCTTCGGAACCTGCATAACAGATTTGTAATTGAACTTCTTTTGAAGTGCAGGTACAACCTCTTTCGAGTATTTTTCTTTTAATCTAGGAGTTGCCATTACTTAATAAATTCTCCGGTTTTCTTTGAATAACGCTGAAGCTGGCCCTTGTCGTTAGCTTTTCTTCCAACGCGGGTTGGTTTACCCGTTGCAGGGTCGATCAACATCAGGTTGCTGATGTGAACTGGAGCTTCTTTTTTGGTGATACCACCTTCAGGCTTACCAGCAGATGGTTTAGAGTGCTTGGTAACCATGTTGATACCTTCAACAATTGCACGGTTTTTCTCAGGGAACACTTCAAGAACTTTTCCGGTTCTCTCGCGCTGAGCTGTGCTCTTGTCGTCACCCGCGATAACTTTCACAGTATCGCCTTTCTTAATGTGCAACTTTGGTTGCTTGTTAAATTTTCTCTCCATGGCTTATATTACTTCTGGGGCCAATGAAACGATTTTCATGAACTGCTTCTCTCTGAGCTCACGCGCTACGGGACCGAAAATACGGGTTCCGCGTGGTTCGTCCTGAGCGTTCAACAGAACAGCAGCGTTATCTTCAAAGCGGATGTATGATCCGTCTTTTCTCCTAACTTCTTTCGTAGTTCTAACTATAACCGCTTTGGAAACAGTTCCTTTCTTTACCTGGCTTGTTGGCAAAGCAGACTTCACAGTAACTACAATCTTGTCACCAACAGAAGCTGAGCCTCTGCGAGTTCCACCGAGCACGTGCATACAAAGAACTTCCTTTGCTCCACTGTTGTCGGCTACGGTAAGTCTGGATTCGGTACGTATCATATCGCTATTTACTTATTCCTTTTAAACTTTCTTGTTGCCTGCTTTCTATTTCGGGCTGCACGCTTCAGGCTTCAAGCTGCAAGCTTTGAGTCAGGTAACATGAGCACATGAACACCTGAACACATAAACACATTATTTCGCCTTTTCAACGATCTCCACCAGTCTCCAGCGCTTCAATTTGCTCAGGGGACGAGTTTCTGAAATGCGCACAGTATCTCCGATGCCTGCACTGTTGGTCTCATCGTGTGCTTTGAACTTCGTAGTTCTGTTCACGAATTTTCCGTAGATCGGGTGCTTTACTTTTCTGTCTACAGCAACGGTGATGGTCTTTTGCATTTTATTGCTCACCACTTTCCCGATTCTTTCTTTGCGTTCGTTCCTTTCTTCCATAGGAATTATTTTTGAAGTTCTTTAGCTCTGAGTTCAGTGTTCAATCTGGCAATCAACTTACGTGACTGGCTGATCCTCATTGGATTTTCAATAGAAGAGATCTTGTGCGCAAACTGAAGCTTGCGAAGTCCTTCTCTTTCCGCAGAGATTTTCTCTTTTAATTCGGCTACGCTCAGAGCCTTGATTTCAGAATTCTTCATTTTATTATGATTCTACGTAGTCTCTTCTAACTGTGAACTTAGTCTTGATCGGAAGTTTACCTTCCGCAAGCTCAAGGGCCTTCTTCGCCATCGCTAGGTTAACACCACCTGCTTCGAACAGGATAGTACCTGGCTTAATTACAGCTACCCAGTACTCAGGCGCACCTTTACCTTTACCCATACGAACCTCTGCAGGCTTTCTGGTAATTGGCTTGTCAGGGAAAATGCGGATCCACACCTGACCTTCGCGTTTCATTTCACGCGTTACTGCAATACGAGCCGCTTCGAGCTGACGCGCAGTGATCCATCCACCTTCAAGGGCTTTCAATCCAAAAGATCCGAAAGCAATT
>DASWTM010000331.1:0-5518 GCA_036402115.1 Chryseosolibacter sp. | reverse complement strand
GCCTCCACCGTCCTACGCGTGCCCGACAGGTCATTGAATTCGAGGGAAAAGGCATGCAGGGCCATTCGTTTCATAAAAGTGGCCTCCTCGGTGTCTTTTTTGAGGTTAAAACCGCGTTTTATTTCGGAAAGGAGGAATGGTTTTCCGCCATAGGTTTCGTCACCGGTAATAGACGCTTTCAGGGTGGCCAAGTGGATACGGATCTGGTGCATCCGGCCCGTTACCGGGCGGCATTCTACCAGGGTGTGGGCTTTAAACGACTGAATGGCATTAAAATATGTCTGGGCCGGTTTGCCATCCCGCTTGCTGATCTTTACAACACCATCATCAGCCTTCAGAATCGGCAAATCCACCAATACATTCTGAAAACCATGGATCCCATCAACCACCGCATGATAAATCTTTTCGACCTCGCGGTGCTCAAACTGCATGCTTAAATGGCGATAGGCGTCCGGATTCTTAGCGATCGCCAATACGCCTGACGTGTCTTTATCCAGCCGATGACATACTTGCGCATCGCCTGCATAATCCCTTGCCAGCGCGAGAATATTTACTTTCTCGTGACGATCCTCCAGGGTCGAGACAAAAGGCGGCTTGTTGATGAACACGTAGTCGTTGTCCTCAAAAAGTATCCTATCTTCTATTCTAAGCTTTGCGGTCTTCACTGCCGATCCCCAAATTTCAAAATGTCAAATTTCAAATTTCAAATCATTTTCCTGCTCGTCCGACTTTTCATTCTTCGCTTTGGGAAGTTTAAAGCTAAAGGATGATCCCTTTCCCGCTTTACTTTCGACCTCAGCTTTCGAGTGATGACCTTCGAGAATGTGTTTAACAATCGCCAGCCCTAATCCGGTTCCACCCTTCTCGCGGCTGCGGCTTTTGTCAACACGATAGAAGCGTTCGAAGATGCGGCTCTGGTGTTCCTCAGCGATTCCTTCGCCAAAATCGGTCACAATAGTAGTGACATTTTTCTTACCCGTCTCAAACGACACGACAACTTCGCCTCCATCATGTGAGTGCTTTATCGCATTTGATATGAGATTCGTCATCACCTGCCCTATCCGCTGGCGATCGGCATGTACCAGCACCTTACGGGATTTTGAATCGATCCGACAACTCACGTCTTTCTTGTCTGCTTTTGTTTCGAATTGTTCGAATACTTCCTCCGTTAGCTGAATCATATCCACCGTATCGAATCGCATCTTGATCTGACCGGTTTCGATTTGCGATAGCGTCAGCAAATCCTGAACAAGCATGTCGAGGCCATCGAGACTGCGTGCAGCCTTCTTCAGGAATTTGTTTCTAACCGCTTTGTCATTCACGGCTCCATCCAGCAGCGTGTGAACAAATCCTTGTGCTGCGAAGATGGGCGTTTTCAATTCGTGTGAAACGTCTGCAATAAATTCCCTGCGAAAGGCCTCGAGCTTTTTCAGGTCTTCGATTTCCTTTTGCTTGGTATCAGCAAAATCAAAAATCTCTTCTGTGATATTTTTGAGCGGATTGAGTTTGGAGGATTTTGTTTGCCCAACGTTGAGTTCTCGTTTCTTCAGCTTGTCGAACAGTTTATAGATTTCTTTGATCTCACGAAAGATCAGGAATTCAAGTATGACGAACGTCAGAAGATAGGATACCGAGAAGCTGATAAAGAACGTGACGACAAGTGCATTGAAGTCGACATTTTCGAACAAGGAAAGGAAAAGCGTTGTAATGACTGCGATGCAAACCGCCAGCAGTAGCGCAAGAGACCTGGAACTATACAACATGCTGCAAGATAGGGAAATGTGAAGAGTCGACACTAAAGTCGACAGTGCACGGTCGACAGTCGACAGTAAACTCTACGCAAGATTGAACTTATACCCCACGCCTTTCACGGTAGCGATATAGTCGTCACCGATTTTCTCCCGGACTTTGCGGATATGAACGTCAACGGTTCTCGCCAGCACGTATACATCGGTTCCCCAGATGTTATGAAGCAGATCTTCTCGGCTGAAAACCTTATTGGGGTTCTGGGCGAGGAAGAACAGCAATTCGAACTCCTTTTTAGGAAGATTGATCTCGCGGTTTTTGAGCTTAATCGTATAGCTGGTGCGATCGATGATCAGATCACCAATAGTAATGAGCGATTGAGGCGCTTCTTTCTTCGAGTCTCTCCGAAACAATGCGCTGATCCGGCTCATCAGTGCACGTGGCTTGATTGGTTTTGTGATATAGTCATCGGCACCGACATCAAAGGCGGCTACTTCCGAATATTCTTCTGAACGCGCGGTAAGAAACACAACGAACGACTTTTGCATTTCGGGGATCTCGCGGATCTGGCGACACGTCTCCACGCCATCCATCTTGGGCATCATGATGTCGAGAAGTACAAGGTCGGGCGTAAACTTTTTGGCAATCTCTACGGCCTTCATTCCGTTTTCGGCTGTCTTCACATCATAACCGCCTTTCTCAAGATTGTATTTCAGCAATTCGAGAATGGGTTCTTCGTCATCAACAACTAAAACTTTTTGCATCGGCTTGTTTGCCATAGTTTCGGATTTGATTCAAAATTAGCCTGCCCAGCGATGGTAAAAAAACGATCAGATCGATCTTAACAATTCCTTAATAAAGCGGTCATATGCATCTTAACATCGCTGAGCGCCAAAGTGTTCATCGGAAACGATTTCATAAAAAAGGATGCTTTTCGCTCAGAAACGCAATGTATGCCTTCAGATCCTCATTAAACTTCGAGCGATACTCCTCCCAGAAGGCATCCTGTTTCGATTGATATCTGCGGAAGTTCATGAAGTAGGCATTGTTCGGAAGCACTTTTGTATAACGCGCGGATGGATTGGTGTTGTCGGTCAGCGTCAATGTATCCAGCGACTCAACAATTTGACGGATCATCTTTTCCTTCAGCGTTTTCTTTTCATCCACTGGCTGGTCTTCGGTCATTGTTGCGTAAAGGCTATCGAGCGCCTCTGATCCGCGGAGCATGTGATCGGCAAACTTCAGGTAGTCTTCGTCATCCGTAAAGTATTGTTTGTACTCCTTCGAATCTACTCCATACTTATACGCCAGAAATTTTTCGGCTCCGCGATCACCGATGAAGGTGGCGAGATTTTCATTGAAGTCGATGCTGTCTTTCACGAAGATTGTAGCGTGCGACATCTCATGAATGATCAGGTTTGCAAGATCGCCTTCCGAACGTTCCAGCATTTTGCTAAGGATCGGATCGGTGAACCAGCCGAGTGTTGACCACCCGCCTGGATTGCGAATGCTGACGTCCCAGCCTTCTTTGATCAACTCTTCTCGGAGCTTAAGTGCAAGCTCTTTATTAAAGAATCCTTTATAGGGAACAGAGCCGAGGACCGGAAACTCCCATTCCTTCGCCTTCAATTTAAAAGGCTCACTAGCCGTCACGACCCACATGATCTCCTCACCTTTCTGATCGAAAAGTGTTTTATAGTTTTTAGTGTCCTTTAGGCCAAGTGAGTCGATGGCATACCTACGCACTTGATTGATCAATACAAGTTTTTGCTTGAGCGAATCCGGGAAGTCGGGATTATTCAGAAACTCCTCCACTGGCCTCGCGTTCCAGATGATGTTGAGCTGACCCTTCCCTTGCCGGATTCCATAGACCAAGAGGTCCCAGTAGGCAACCGTCAGTACAGCAACAATCAATAAGATTGCGAGTAGAATTCGTTTGATGATTTTGCCTGGCTTCACGCTAATACTATCCCGTTGCTTGTGTTTTAAATGGAAATGCAATCTGCAATATAATTGTTTAAAGAAATCTGCGAAGTTGTCTTACACGCCAACTGACTGACTGTTTTGAAATTAGAATCACCGAGTTAAAGCATAAAATTCCCGACCCCCGAAAACAGTGTCAGCAATTGACAAAACTTCGCTTTTAATTTGAGACTGAAATGGTAATTCCCGTGGTACATTGCACTTTAGGAAGCCCTCTTTCGCAACAGAAAGCTAAAAATATTAGCTTTTAATACTAATTATATTAGTTTTGTAATATCTTTGAAAAACCAATAACACACGAGCCTCATGAACGATGCAAAAGAAAAATTAAAAGCACTTCAGCTGACAATCGACAAACTGGAGAAGACCTACGGAAAAGGAACCGTCATGAAACTGAGTGACGAGAAGGTGCAGGACATTCCTGCGATTCCAACAGGTTCGCTTGGTCTTGATATCGCTCTTGGTATTGGTGGAATTCCGCGTGGTCGTGTAATTGAGATCTATGGCCCGGAATCTTCAGGTAAAACAACGCTTACCATGCATTGTATTGCCGAAGCACAGAAACGCGGTGGCCTCGCTGCCTTCATCGATGCGGAACACGCGTTCGATAAGAGCTATGCTGAGCGACTCGGCATCGATACTGAAAACCTCCTCATCTCCCAGCCTGACAATGGTGAACAAGCGCTGGAAATTGCCGATCACCTTATCCGTTCAGGCGCGATAGATATTATTGTCATTGACTCCGTTGCAGCCCTTGTACCGAAAGGTGAATTGGAAGGCGAGATGGGTGAAAGCAAAATGGGCTTGCAGGCGCGTTTGATGTCCCAGGCGTTGAGAAAACTAACCGGTACGATCAGCAAAACAGGATGCTGCTGTATCTTCATCAACCAGCTTCGCGAGAAGATTGGCGTGATGTTCGGTAACCCTGAAACAACCACGGGCGGTAACGCCCTGAAATTCTATGCTTCCGTTCGTCTTGATATCCGCAGAATTGGCCAGATCAAAGAAGCTGCTGACGATATCACCGGTAACCGTGTGAAAGTGAAAGTAGTGAAGAACAAAGTAGCGCCTCCATTCAAAGTTGTTGAATTCGACATCATGTATGGAAAGGGAATTTCGAAATCGGGCGAGATCGTTGACCTTGGCGTTGAAGTAGAAGTGATCCAGAAATCCGGATCATGGTTCTCCTATAATGGAAACAAACTTGGCCAGGGCCGCGATGCTGTAAAACAACTGATCGAAGACAATCCGGAATTAATGGAAGAACTCGAGAAGAAGATCAAAGAAAAAATCGGTGGCGATGTGAAAGTTGCCGTAGCCGAAGAGAAAGAATAGATCAATACAGGTTTAACAATAAAAAAGTGAGGACAAGAGTTCTCACTTTTTTCTTTTATATAGGATTCGTGCGTAAAGCTGCAATAACCAATAACCAATAATCAAATCTCAAATAGAGTCGCGTTCTTGATGACTATTGGGTATCAATTAAAAATTATAAAAAAACATAAGAAGATTCGATGATACTAAGCGATCTCCGTGTATCCGATTCGATTATCGTTTGATCTTGAGTTTCTTCTCGTGAGTACCAATAGCCCCATATAGCAAAATCCCTTTGAATTTTGGTTATTGGTTATTGGAGCTTTTTTTGAGCATCAGGTCGCGCGTATCGCCACTACCGGATCCAGTCTCGCTGCCATGGCTGCGGGGACAATGCCTGAGACGAGTCCGATAACTGATGACACACCTAGTCCAAGTACGATGTTTTTGATCGTGAGTGTCACCACCAGATCAC
>DASWTM010000330.1:0-8707 GCA_036402115.1 Chryseosolibacter sp. | reverse complement strand
GATAATCTTTTCGGTCGGCACCATCACGCCAAGATCAACGATGTCGTAGTTGTTGCAGGCGAGTACAACACCAACAATGTTCTTACCGATGTCATGCACATCTCCCTTTACCGTTGCCAGCAAAATCTTGGCGGCAGGTTTCGCGGTAGTGCCACTTCGCTTTTTCTCTTCTTCGAGGTAAGGTGTCAGGTACGCTACCGATTTTTTCATCACCCGGGCGCTCTTCACGACCTGAGGCAAAAACATCTTTCCGGCACCGAACAAATCACCCACTACGTTCATTCCGGACATGAGTGGACCTTCAATGACGTTAAGTGGTTTACCATATTTTACCCGTGCCTCTTCGGTATCCTGATCGATAAAATCAATTATACCTTTGACAAGAGCATGGGTGATGCGTTCTTCAACACTTCCCTTTCTCCACTCATCGTCTACTTCTTTTTTCTTTGCGGAGCCTTTTACCGTCTATGCATATTCCAATAGCCGTTCCGTTGCGTCATCTCTCCTGTTGAGAAGAACGTCTTCAACCCTTTCGAGTAATTCTTTGTTGATTTCGTCATACACCTCGAGCATGGTCGGGTTCACGATGCCCATGTCCATACCGTGTTGAATGGCGTGGTACAGGAAGGCTGCGTGCATCGCCTCGCGTACTTTTTGATTTCCCCGGAAGCTGAACGACACGTTACTCACTCCTCCGCTGACGTGCGCATACGGAAGGTTCTCCCGGATCCACTTGGCCGCCTTGAAGAAATCCAGCGCGTAATTGCGATGTTCTTCAATGCCAGTTGCCACCGGGAAAATATTCGGGTCGAAGATGATATCCTGTGGCGGAAATTTCACCTGGTCGACAAGAATATCGTAAGCTCTCTTGCAGATGGATATTCTGCGTTCGTAGGTATCGGCCTGTCCGGCTTCATCAAACGCCATCACCACAACGGCAGCGCCATAGCGTTTCACAAGCTTCGCCTGGCGGATGAATTCTTCTTCACCCGCTTTCAAACTTATCGAGTTAACGATTCCCTTACCCTGAAGACATTTCAATCCAGCCTCAATTACCTCCCACTTCGATGAGTCAACCATCACTGGAACAATGGCAATTTCCGGCTCAGCAGCCATCAGATTAAGAAATTTAACCATGGCAGCCTTTGAGTCGAGCATACCCTCGTCCATGTTTACATCGATGACCTGTGCGCCACCCCGAACCTGATCGAGAGCAACTTCGAGGGCTTCCTCAAATTTGTCTTCTTTGATCAGCTTAAGAAATTTTGCAGAGCCTGTGACGTTGGTACGCTCACCTACGTTTACAAAATTGGAGTTCGGTGTAATGGTTACGGCTTCAAGACCGCTTAACTGCAGATACTTAGACATTTTCCAGTATTACCTCTCTTGGTTTATATTTCTTTGCCACTTCCGCGATCTTGCGGATGTGATCAGGAGTTGACCCGCAACATCCTCCAACAATATTGACAAGACCTTCTTTCAGATATTCCTCCACCTCAGCAGCCATCTGATCGGGCGTTTGATCGTAGTGGCCAAATTCATTTGGAAGACCGGCATTTGGATAAGCGCTGACAAAGAACGGTGACCTTTCATTCAACACTTGCAGATACGGACGAAGCGCAGCAGCTCCCATCGCACAATTCAATCCGATACTTAACAGCGGAACATGAGAAACAGAGATTAGAAACGCCTCAGCAGTCTGACCGGAAAGAATTCTTCCACTGGCATCGGTGATCGTTCCTGAAACCATCACCGGAATTGTCTTGCCTAATTCCTCAAATAATTCCTGAATTCCGAAAAGTGCGGCCTTTACGTTCAGTGTATCCGTAATAGTTTCCAGTAGCAACACATCAGAGCCGCCATCGATCAGCCCTTTTGCCTGCTGCTTAAATGCCACTACGAGTTCATCAAATGTGATGGCTCTGTACCCCGGATTGTTCACATCGGGAGACATCGATGATAACTTAGTTGTCGGCCCCATGGACCCAGCAACAAACCGCGGCTTGCCCGGATCCTTTGCTGTAACTTCATCCGCCACCTCCCTTGCAATCTTCGCAGCATGAAAGTTGATATCGTACACAAGATGCTCAAGATGATAATCGGCCTGAGCCACGGTAGTACTGCCGAACGTGTTAGTCTCAACCATATCGGCACCCGCATCAAAATACTGACGGTGGATGTCTTTGATGATGTCAGGCCGCGTGATGCTCAATAGATCATTATTGCCTTTCAAGGGGTGTGGGTGATCTTTCAGAATTTCTCCGCGAAAGTCCTTTTCCTCAAGCTTGTGACGTTGAATCATTGTTCCCATCGCTCCATCAAGGATGAGAATTCGTTGTTTTAAAATGTCTTCGATTTTCATAGGTCTCCCTCACAAAAAATAATGTTCGGTAAATTATCCAGAGAGCCCCGGTTAAGATGGGTTACTTATCTTTTCACAGCTGAAAATTTCAGTTATGTGGGATTTAGCACAACACCGCTGCATGAGCAGAAGATAGGATGCTAAGACGTCAAAGGGCCCATTCCCTCGGTCTTTCTGGATAAGCACTGCAAAGAAAGGAGAAACGTTTTCAAAAAGCAAATCATGTAAGAAGACGAAAATTGCAGTTTTCGAATTGGCTTAATCTCTTTTGCTCCGAAAATCGCACATATGCGGCTACCGTATTCGATAGCCTAATCTTCCACCAACGTAGGGCCCGGGAACCACGCGATCCTCTTCGTTCGGAATCTCCCAAATTTGCCACTCTTCGTCTGCCGGTAGAACGTTTGTCAACTCTTGGTAATTTACAGCGCGAATCGTCCAGCCAGAACTAAGATCAAAGAAGAATTTCCCGAAGTATTTGAAGAGCCCGGCCTTAATGGTAAACCCTTTCTCCCGGTACGCCATTTTCCCCGTGATGGTGCGAATGAACTCATGCTCGCATTCAATATCGAAGCATTCCCGCTGCGTGGCGTTGCGATTGAAGTTTACAAAGTTGTAATACACTTCACCGGCTACGTAATACATTTTCTGCTTGTCAGTCCTTCCAAAAAAGTAATAGCGCCCTTCCAGCTTTGCTTTCCCACCTCGTTTGTTGAAGTAGTCACCATCCAAATCGTTATTATAATTTAGTACGTACCCACCCTCAACCTGCATGGTCACGTGAGAGGCAACCTTTTGCTCGAAAGACATTTGAATGGTTGGATAAAAATTGATGAGATGCAGCGGACTTAGCTTCACAGCTTGCTGCGGAACCAGCTCGGCCATCGTCAACGAGTCGCTGCCGCCTTGCGAATAACCAGAAAGCGATACGACTGTCGCGGCCAACAACGACAGGCCTATACTACAGAGCTTCACGCGAGACCATAATTTTGCTAAGTAGATTCAGCTTTTCAGGGTTGTACGCATACTGGAAGATGCCATCTTCTCCCGTAATGGTTGCTACGCCTGAACGCGCGATAACGTCATAAGCGAAGAAGTCTGTGAGGTGCGATTTGAGTTGTATATCACGCTCATTGGAAATGTCAAACATCTTGAGTCCCGATTCACCCTCGCAGATAAAAAGCACATTTCCGTCTACAGCAAGGCCGTGTGGAGACGTCATCGGGTAATTCGCAATAAGCGTTGGCGCATTCGGATCGGAGATATCGATGATCTCCAGTGCATTTGTTCCCAAATTGCATCGTGTGCCCCCGCGCATCGTAACATAAGCGCGATCGCCTTGCACAACCACAGGGTCGCATGAGACGATGTGTGCATATCGGAAGACGAACGCAGGCTGGTCAGGATTAGCAATTGAATAGATATACATCGCATCATTAGCACCGAGGTAAAGATATTCGCCCTTTGCAAAAATGGTCTCGATTCCCATGTTCACTTCAACCTGGTTAATCTTCGCAAAGTTATTGTTGGCTATGTCGAATACACTCACCGATGTGTGATCAACAATGTACATTCGATTACCCTGAATCGAAAAGCGTGTCATCGAACCTCCCTGCCCCGTTCCACCTCCATCAGCCGAACTTAGCGAAGTATCGGAATCACAGGAAACCACCACACAAAAGATAAAAAAGTATTGAAGAAGTTTACCGGATCGCATAGCATTTCAAGTTTTCGTTCTTAACTTTTTTCCAGGCAACTACAATTCCCATCGCGGGGTCTGCACACTCAAACCGGTAGCCCACGGGTGGTGGCACGCCTTTTTCCCAATTGGCAAGTTCGAGCTTTCCTTTCTGTTGGACGTTTGTGAAGTCATCAATCGTCAGTGCAACAAGGTTACCCATGTAGTCCGCATAGAGAATATTGTCTTTGATTGCCATGTCTGAATTGCCGATGATTCGCAGGAAGCCAAGAGCGATCGGAAATTGAGGATTTGAATTATCGAAGACGTGAATACCTTCCCGTGCTTCATTTACAAGTAAATATTTTCCGTAGACGTAAATCTTGCCGGGGCTCGCAATTGACTGCGGGGAAGTCCAGGCAATTTGGGCGGACTCACTTGAACCATAGACTGGGCGGTAGCCAAAATCCTCGGACCGTGGCTGATCAAGGTCAGGGTCACCAGTGCAACTGAGCAACGCGAGCAGCAGCACTACGAGAAGGTATTTTTTTGGATTCATGGGTTGTTAATTCTTTCGTTCCTGAAAGTTTGATATTTTTACGATCCCTGTACTACAGACACTTGTTTCGTTCGGGAAGTTGTAAGCGTTAACATTAAATTAATAGGCACTGAAACTTGCAGCAATTGATATAGGCTCAAACGCCATCCGTTTCCAGGTATCCACGGTGCTGGACAACAGTCCGGTCCTCCTTTTCAAAAAATTGGAATACGTTCGATTTCCACTACGTCTCGGCCACGATGTTTTCTCCACGGGTAAAATCAGCGCGAAGAGTATTGAGAAATTCAAAAAACTGATGCGCGCATTCAAATTACTTGTTGAATTATATGAGGTAACAGATTACATGTTTTGCGCGACCTCGGCTATGCGTGAATCCGAAAACGGATCACAACTGGCGCAGGAGGTGGAAGACGAATTGGGTGTAACCATCAACATCATCGATGGAAATCGTGAAGCCGAACTCATTAACAAGGCAATCAGTTCGTTTCTTACTGAAAAGACGTACTTACATATTGATGTAGGTGGTGGTAGCACCGAACTCAACCTCTATGTGGGTGGAAAAAAAATAAAGACACGCTCGTTCAAAATCGGATCAGTTCGTGTTCTTGAACATCATGATTCACCATTGATGTGGGAAGACATGGAGAAGTGGGTAAAAGAGAACGTTCGCAAAGAATACGGCAAAGTGACTGCAGTCGGAACGGGTGGTAACATCAGCAAGATTTTTGAATTGGCCAGACAAAAAGCGGGCAAGACGCTTTCGATAAAACGCGTGAAGGAAATTCGCACGATGATTGAGAGTTATACGATCGAGCAGCGGATCTATCAACTTCAGATGAATCCTGACCGTGCTGATGTCATCGTTCCTGCGGCAGACATTTACACAAAAGTCATGGAATGGGGCAACGCCAGCAGCATACTCGTACCTGAGGTGGGTTTGAAAGACGGGATTATGTTACATCTGTATGAGAAGAATACGCAGCAGCAAAAAATCGATTTCTGATCAGCGACTTTTCTTCAACTTTTTATTCAGCGTACTCTTTCCCTTTCTTCCCTCCTTCACGTCAACTTCCCACAGGTATGTCACCACCAGGTTGATTGATTTGAGGTTGGTGAATTGCGTGTCTTCGTATCCGAGGATTTCAATATAAGAACTGTTGCGTTTTCCCAGGAAGGTATGACCTGACACAAAACGCAGATCGGTACTTAGCGCACTGTTCTTTTTTAACGGAGCCTTGATCCCCACCCCCAACACCAGCCCAAAGAGCCAGCGGTTCATGTTGTTGTAATACATTTTAGAAAAATCGGATGAAGGTGTCTCATCAAAGATCACATCATACTCGACTCCAGGCTTATTGCGATTGACAACGATCCGCCCCGATCCATTCAGCCAGTAATTAATGTCGGGACCAATGCTGAAGTAGACCTCCGAAGGGACATTTTTTTGAAGGTAAAACTTGAATTTCCGCTGCAGAAGCATCTGCGCTTCAACAAAGTTATACACCGTGCGATTGTCCCACTGTTTGTCATTAAATAAGAGCCTTCTCCCCTCACGAGAATATCCGCCTTCAAGCTTCAGTTGGAACTCGTTCTTTAGCGGAAAACCGATCTGAAAGCCTGCACCATAGTTCAAGATGGGCTTCGTGGCAAAAGTGTCCTTCTGGTCTTTGTCTCCAAACCCTGCCCACCCCATGCCAACACTTCCCTTAAAGCCAAAGCTGAACTTCTGCCCATAGACATTTCCCACCACGCAGAGTGATGATGTAAAAACAATCATCGAAAAAAATGCAAAAAAGTGTCTTTTCATGACGCATGATTTGGCGGCCTAAATCCATCGTTCTGTCGAACGGCTAGGTAACGGTTCAAAAAATAATGGTAAATTAAAGGTTAAATTTGATTGCAGGCCTTAAAAAGTTTGATGACATCAAATATTTGTCGTTTTATTGCTAGAATTTACTTTTTTGATGAAGCATATTTTTTGGTTGTCTTGTCTGCTTTACATCACCTCCGCAACTGGTTTAAGGGCGCAAGATCAGGCTAATTTCACGCAGTTTTACCTTAACCCGTACCTGATCAACCCTTCGTATGCCGGAATTGATGGCCAATCTGCGCTTTCTGTGATTTACAGGAGGCAGTGGATGAATATTGACGGAGGACCTTCAATTGCAAATTTTTCACTGCAGGGCCCGATCGGACCTTCGGCAGGCTTTGGACTCAGTGTTACGAATGACAAGAAAGGTCTTTTGACGAATTCTGCGCTGCGAATCTCCTTTGCATACAACGCTTTGCTTGGCGATCATACCTCGATAAGGCTTGGGCTATCTGGTGGCGGAAGCTGGAACTCGCTTGATTTACAGGCACTTAACCAAAATGATCCCGCCATCGCGAATGTCCTCGATAATCACGCTTCCATTACGGGAAATGCAGGCATTTCATTCCATCATAAAACCTTTCATTTCGGTGCATCGATGCCAACCATCTTCTCCCCGTCTTACGTGAGTACAGATGCATTTACCATAACGGAAGTAAAACCTTTCCAATCGATCATTGTCAACGCCAGCAATCGGTTCTATTTCAATAACAATAAAAACGTATTTGAACCGTACGCAATCTATCGGATGAATACGGACCTGCCTTCTCAATTTGAATTTGCAGGGATTGTCCATCTGAATCACACGATATGGTTAGGCGGGTCTTACAAGCAGGATTTCGGTATATCGGCACTGGGCGGAATTAAGCTTAACAACTTGTTTGCCATCGGGGCTTCCTATAGCCTTGCAAATTCCGGCATCAATGAGTTGAATAGTCCGACATTCGAAGTAAGTTTGACATTGCTTCTTGGCCAGCGCAAAAAAGGCGTTCACGCATACTCGTTTGTAAACACGGTTAAAGAGAAAGAGAAAAAGGCTACCGGAAAATCTGCGAGTGAAGCCATCGCGGAAAAACGCAAATTAGAAGAAGCAGAGCGCAAAAAACAATTGGAAGCCCAGGCCAAGGCGCGCGAAGAAGAGGCTAAACGCAAACAGCAAGAACAGGCAAAAGCTGCCGCAGACAGGCAGGCAAAAATCGAAGCCGACAAAAAGGCTGCAGCACAGGCTGAAGCGGATCGCAAAGCAAAAGTCGAGGCTGATCGTAAGGCCGCCCTTGCACAGGCTGAGGCCAATAAAAAACAACCTGAAAAGACTCCTGATGTTGTTAAACCACCGGTAACGCAACAGACAACAACAGTCACAGAACGACCGGTTGTAAAAAATGATAGCGTGCCGCGTAAACATAATCCACGTCTGAGACAAGAAATGGTTGAGACTATTATATCAGTAGAAGATCTGCCGCACGATGAGACTGAAACATTAAAGCGATTGGAAGTGCATGCTGACAATCCAACGGAGCATCACCAGGAACCTCCGTCCGCACATCCGAATGCAGAACGACATGAGTTTGTAAAGCGTGGCTCACACAAGGAAGAGCTTGACGTTGCTGATTATGTGATTGGCGGAGTGTTTAAATCCGATGCGAATGCAAAGCATTTTGCAGACGGGCTCATTAAACTAGGCTTTAAGGCGGATTACGGTCACCTGACGGAAAAAAATCTCTGGTACGTTTACCTATACCAGACCACGGATATCAATCTGGCAAGAAATGAACGCGATCGCGTTAGAAAGATGCTGATATTGAGAGATGCATGGTTGTTAACTGTACATCATTGACAGAATAAAGAAATGAGACTATACCTAATTGCACTGTTTATTTTTGCAATCAACGCTGCCTGGGCACAGGTGCCGGTGATTCAAAATGTAGCTCCGTTAAATGCGTACAGCAATGATACGATCGTTGTAACAGGCTCAGGTTTTAGCGCATCTGCATCAAATCTGGATGTCTGGTTCGGACCGGTTAAAGGAACCATCATTTCTTCGACCGAGTTTTCAATTGAAGTCAAAGTGCCCGTTCAGGCAACACTCACCAACATTCGCGTTACCAACAAAACTTCATTCACCTCGGCCACGGCTGAATTGAAGTTTATGCCTTCATTAAAAACGGAACCTTTCGATCCTTCAAAATTTGCCGCGCCATTATCCTTCAATGCACAGCAGGAACTCTGGGATCTTTG
>DASWTM010000329.1:0-32452 GCA_036402115.1 Chryseosolibacter sp. | reverse complement strand
TCCCTCGAGGTACTATGAGGTGATTGGAATTTGATCATTGGTAATTGGATTTTATCTCTATGAACACTGAACTACAAGTCCTAACAACTTCACCTTAACTCGAGGAACTATGAGGTGATTGGAATTTGATCATTTGTCATTGGATTTTATCTGTATGTACACTGAACTACAAATCCTCACAACTTCACCTTCCCTCGAGGAACTATGAGGTGATTGGAATTTGATCATTGGTAATTGGATTTTATCTCTATGAACTCTGAACTACGAGTCCCTACAAATTAACCTTCCCTAGAAGAGCTATGAGGTGATTGGAATTTGATCATTTGTCATTGGAATTTATTTTATGATGTACACCGAACTACAAGTTACCACCAACTTCAGCTTCCTTCGTGGAGCTTCTCATCCGGAAGAAATGGTTGAGCAGGCTGCAGCGTATGGGTATGAGGCAATTGCTATTACCGACCGTAATACTTTTGCAGGAATTGTTCGAGCACACGTAGCTGCGAAGAAGTGTGGCATCCGAATTATTCCAGCCTGTAGACTCGATCTGATCGATGGTCCTAGTCTTCTTGCATTTCCAACCGATAAAGACGCTTATGCAAAACTTTCTGGATTGCTCACCCTCGGCAACCTTCGCACCGAAAAAGGAAAATGTGATCTCTACAAAGCAGATGTTTACAATCATGCTGAAGGATCAAAGTTTGTCATTGTTCCTCCAACTTCGTTAAATGAATCTTTTGATTTTGACGACTGGTTTAAAAATGAAGTTAGAGAGTATCGCACTCATCTTGGAACAGAAGTTTCGATAGCCGCATCGAAACTATATAACGGATATGACGCAAAGTATTTGCACCGTATAGGCGAACTCGCATCTATCAATCAGATGCCGATGGTTTGTACCAATGATGTACACTATCATCATCCCGGGCGAAGGGAGTTACAGGACATTGTCACTTGTGTCAGGGAAAAATGCACGATACATACTGCAGGTTTCAGGTTGCATCCCAATGCAGAACGATATTTAAAACCTGCTCAGGAAATGGAGCGACTTTTTCGACAATATCCACAGGCATTGCAAGAAGCTCAACGTATTGCTGACGCGTGCCGTTTTTCGTTGTCAGAATTAAAGTACAAGTACCCTAAAGAAATTCTCTCGGATGATCGCAGAACGCCTCAGGAGGAATTGACCTTTCTTGCATGGAAAGGTGCCAATGAAATTTATAACTACCAGATTCCTCAAAAAGTAAAAGATGCGATTGAATATGAGTTGAAGTTCATTGAAGAAATGAATTATGCAGAATATTTTTTAACAGTATACGATATCGTTGATTTCGCACGAAAAAGAAAGATCCTATGCCAGGGTAGAGGGTCAGCAGCGAATTCCACGATCTGTTATTGTCTTGGCATTACTTCCGTAGATCCTTCTAAATTTGAACTCCTCTTTGAGCGATTCCTTTCTTCCGCACGCAATGAACCACCGGATATCGATGTCGACTTCGAACATGAAAGGCGTGAAGAGGTGATGCAGTATATCTATCAAAAATATGGTCGTGATCGCGCAGCTGTGGTGGCAACGGTAACGCAGCAACATCATAAAGGTGCTATTCGTGACGTGGGCAAAGCAATGGGCCTCTCCGTTGATACCATTTCACGGTTGTCGGGACTTATTTGGGATTTTGATGAGGAAGGATTTAATAAAGAAAGAATTCTTTCCCAGGGATTGAATCCGGAAGATCCGACAATTCAAAAAGTATTACAGCTTACAACACAGTTCATTGGATTTCCGCGTCAGTTGGGTCAGCATACAGGAGGGTTTGTTATCACCGAAGGAAAACTATCCGACCTGTGCCCGATCCTGAATGCGCGAATGGAAGATCGCACAAACATCGAATGGAATAAAGATGACATCGATGCACTCGGTTTTCTGAAGATCGATGTACTCGCCCTGGGGATGCTGACATGTATTCGAAAAGGATTCGATCTTGTAAAAAAGCATTATGACAAAGACCTCACACTTGCCAATATTCCGCAAGATGATAAAGCAGTTTACGAAATGGTTTCGCATGCTGACACGATTGGAGTTTTTCAGATTGAAAGTCGTGCACAGCAGTCTATGCTTCCCCGATTGAAGCCGAAAGAGTTTTATGATCTTGTGATTGAAGTGGCCATTGTCAGGCCAGGGCCCATACAAGGAGATATGGTGCACCCGTATTTACGAAGACGAAACGGTGAAGAGAAAGTTGAATATCCTTCCAAAGAATTGGAAGATATCCTCAAACGCACACTAGGCGTACCGTTGTTTCAGGAGCAGGCCATGAAGATCGCTATTGTGGCGGCAGGGTTTACACCCACAGAAGCAGATCAGCTGCGAAGGAGCATGGCAACCTTTAAAGCCAAGGGCCTCATTTCAAACTTCGAGAAAAAACTAATTACCGGGATGACGAACAAGGGTTATACGGAAGACTATGCTCAGCGTGTTTTTCGTCAGCTCGAAGGTTTTGGTAGCTATGGGTTTCCGGAGAGTCATGCCGTGAGCTTTGCCTTGTTAGTCTATGTGTCCTCATGGATCAAATGTTATTATCCTGACGTATTCGCCTGCGCACTGCTCAACAGTATGCCGATGGGATTTTATCAACCTGCGCAGATCATAATCGATGCACGCAAGCATGGCGTTGAGGTGCGCCCCATCGATGTCAATCATTCAACGTGGGATAATACACTTGAGGAGTTGTCTGGGAAATATTGTGCTCTTCGTCTCGGCTTCCGCCAGATCAAAGGTTTACGAGAAGTCGATATCCACGTGTTGCTCAGAAATCGAAAAACAAGATATAACTCTATTCAGGAAATTCGGGAAACCGGAATCTCCGAAGCTGCATTGGAAAAGCTGGCTGATGCAGATTGTTTCCGATCGCTTGATCAGGACAGAAGAAAAGCATTGTGGGAAGTATCAACCATTGAGCAGCCTCTCAGGTTGTTTCCGGGATCTAGCGCAAAAGAAATCAGAGAGGAAAATATTCACCTTCCGGAGATGACGTTATCGGAACATGTTGTCCATGACTATGCAACTACTTCGTTGTCGATTAAAGCACACCCTGTACGTTTTGTGCGCGATCAGCTTACAAGCCTGCGTGTAAAAGCAACGGCAGACCTGGCAAATTCGAAAAACGGAGATACAGTTAAAGTTGCAGGACTCATTCTCGTAAGGCAACGACCAGGGACCGCAAAAGGCGTTTGTTTCATTACGATCGAAGATGAAACTGGTACAGCAAACCTCGTTGCTTTTCAAAACATATTTGATAAGTATAGAAAAGAGATTATACAGTCGCGGTTGCTGATGGTGGAAGGCAAACTGCAAATAGAAGGAGAGGTAATCCACGTCATTGTCAGCCGGTGTTATAATCTTTCAAGATTGCTACACAATCTTGTTCCGACACCTCAGGAAGACATTTCGTTTCCACGCCTACGTCCCGATGAAACCTCAGCGCCACCCTACGATCCCCGAGATCCGGAAACGAAAAACATTACCCATGCGAAGATATTTCATAAGGGGAGAAATTTTAAATGAGCTTAAAGGATTGTTGTGTTGAATATTCAATGAAAAACATTCAATACTGAATGTCGAAGGTGAGGTAGGTCTAAGTCACAATTCGCTCTCCGCCTTTATTATTCATTTATCAAGACTCGTCCTAATTGGTAGATGGGCTTTCGAACTAGGTTAATCTGCATTCAAAATAACTTATTGGTAATTAACAACTTACCAAACTATTACAGTGTACGGGCTTCACAAATTTATATTATCTGCAATTGCGAATAATATATTTCCTATTATATTTACTGCAATTACGAACAATATCATATTACAATATGAAAAAAACGAAGTTGGGGGAGTTTGAAGAGTTGGTGTTGCTTACGGTGGCATCACTGCAGGCCGAAGCATATGGTGTTGAGATCAAACGCGAGCTGGAAAGCAGATTGAAAGAAAAACTCAGTGTTGGGTCCATCCAATCTGCCCTTAAGCGAATGGAGGAAAAAGGATTTCTGACGTCCGAGTTTGGAGAGGCAACGCAGAAAAGAGGTGGCAAGCGAAAGCGCATTTATACAACCACCTCATACGCCCACAAAGTTTTAAACGAGATGAAGGAGATACGCGCGAGTCTTTGGAGTTCAATCCCTACGCTGTCGCACGAGCTTAAATTAATATGAGCAACAGGAATTCTATCCAGCCCCCGCAATGGCCAGTCAAGGTACTGCGGAGATTCGTCAAAGATGAATACCTCGAGGAAATCGAAGGTGATATGGAGGAATTGTTTCTGTTCAATGTTGAAGAGAAATCACTGTCTAAAGCAAGATGGATCTACACAATTGAGATGCTTCAGTTGTTGAGACCTGTGCTGCTAAAAAATTTCAAGTCATCACCCACCTTTAATCAATACGCTATGTTTAAAAACTATTTCAAAATTGCGTGGAGAAATCTGGTTAAGAAAACCGCGTATTCAGCCATCAATATCTTTGGTCTGGCCTTAGGCATTGCGTGTTGTCTTCTGATATTTCTTTTTGTTCAGGATGAGCTTTCGTATGATAATTATCACGAAAAAGGTCAACGCATCTACCGCGTGACCCATGGATGGAAAGAGTCTGAAGAGAAAGGGGCGAAATCTTCCTATCCACATTGGGTATGGGGAAATGCGCCAATAGGTCCTGCGATGAAGAATGAGTTTCCAGAAATTGAAAAGGTGGTTCAATTCTCCGGGCGTGCCGATATTTTGCTGACATACAAAGATAAAATGTATCAGGAAGAAGGTATCTTCTTCATGGACTCCACTGTCTTCGATGTGTTCAGTTGGCCATTGTTGAAAGGAAATCCTAAAACTGCGCTTGCTGATCCTTTTAGTATCGTACTGAGCGAGAGCACTGCAAGGAAATATTTCGGTGATGAAGATCCGATCGGCAAGACATTCAAAAGCACCGGATCCGCAGGGCGAGGCAATGCCGGGGATTACACCGTCACTGGAGTGATGAAGGAAATACCGTCAAATTCTCACTTCAAGTTTGATGTACTCGTATCGTTAAACACGTTTCGAAAATCAGTTCCTGAAGTTTTTGATGCGTGGGGTTATGTTGATTTTTACACCTACTTCCTCGTAAACGAAAATTTTGATGAGGCTTCATTCCGAAAAAAGTTACCGGATTTTGCCGAACGTGTGAACAAAGACAAACATTATGTATTGGAGGTAGAGCCGTTGAAAGATGCCTATTTAAGGACAACTGCAGAACGACAGCCTGGCGAAACGGGAAGTTTGCCTAATCTCTACGTATTCTCAATTGTTGGCTTGTTCATTCTCGTCATCGCGATTATCAACTTTATGAACCTTTCAACGGCAAGGTCAATGGAGCGCGGAAAAGAAGTCGGAATACGGAAATCAATCGGTGCAGATCGGGGAAGTCTCATCTCGCAATTCTTGGGTGAATCTTTTGTAATCGTCTTCTTTTCGGTAATTGTTGCAGTCATTATCGCGTATGCAACATTGCCGTACATGGTAAATTTCACTGGTAAAGAGTTAGGACTTGAGAGCGTATTAACATGGAAGGGCGTGCTTACATTCGTCTGCGCAATGGTTGTGGTGGGACTGATCGCAGGCTCGTACCCAGCGTTTGTACTTTCAAGTTTCAATCCGGTGTTGATCCTAAAAGGAATCAAGCGTTCGCACTCGGGAGGAGTAAACCTGAGACGTGCGCTCGTTGTTTTTCAATTTACGTTGTCGATCGCGTTGATTGCCGGTACGATCATCGTTTATTTTCAAATGAATTTTCTTCTCGATAAAGATTTAGGATTCGATCGCGAGCAGATGGTCGTTCTGGATTACAATTATGACGGATCTGTTACTGATAAATCGGAAGCGTTGAAGTCCGAAATGGAAAGAAACCCTGGTGTAGTCTCGGTTGCCTTTTCACGAAGTGTTCCGGGTAGTTATTATCCGCATGCGTATACGGAGATTGAAAATCCAGAAGGTAAGGTGGAGGGGAAAGCTCAACCAATTTTTCAGGTAGGACTGGATTTTATAGACCATTTTAACATGAAGCTCGTGGCGGGAAGATCGTATTCCCGAAAGTATCCAACCGACTCGGCACGCGCATTGGTTGTAAACGAAGCTGCTGCCAAACAGTACGGTTATACAAATCCCGCAGATATTATAGGTAAGAAGTTCAGTCAGTGGGGAAGGGAAGGGGAAGTAATTGGAGTAGTACGGGACTTCCATTTCACTTCGTTGCACCGGAACATTGAACCGTTGACGTTGCCGTTCGAAGCCTACTCAAGCCGTTACGTCACAGTAAAGATCAGGCCCGAAAATGTCAACGAGACCATCGCATCACTTGAACACGTTTGGAAACAGATTGTGCCGCAACGACCTTTCCTTTATAGTTTTCTCGATGACACATTCAATCGCCAGTACAAAGCTGACTTTATTTTCAGGAGATTGTTCACAACATTTTCATGTCTGGCGATCTTCATTGCATGTCTTGGCCTCCTGGGGCTGGCGACATATACGGCTCAGCAGCGCACCAAAGAGATTGGCATTCGTAAAGTGCTTGGTGCAGATATGAAAAGCATTGTAGGACTATTGTCGCGTGATTTCGTTGTGCTTGTCTTGATTTCCATCGGGATTGCTACTCCCGTTGCCTGGTACGCGATGACGCGCTGGCTCGAAGGATTTGCCTATCGGATGGAAATCAGCCCATGGACATTTGTATTAGCAGGTGCATCAGCCGTGTTGATCGCGCTGCTCACCATCACTTATCAATCCGTAAAAGCGGCACTAGTGAATCCGGTATCGTCATTACGAAGTGAGTGAGTTTTGATGGCCAGGACTTTAGATTTTAATCGAGGTAGAAAATATGGAAACAAATAACACGGACATTCGTCATTCGTTATTTCGATAGGGCGCAAAAACCAACCCAAGTACATCACTTCGTCTCTCGCTTCATCCGTTTATCGTATTCCCGTTTAATGCTGTTAATGGATGCCTCATAGCCTGGCCTGTCGTTGAATGCTGAAGGATTATAAGCTGCGCCAGGCTTTCGTTTATCATGCAGGTTGAACTGGCTTGCGTGTGAAGCAACCCACACGTCAAAGTTTAATGTCTTCAACTTTTCAAGGGTGAGTGCATATTCTTGTCCAACGTTTGGATAGGAGGGCATACCGGAAATTCTGGTTTGCGGAAGTATGCTGGGAATATTAACAATGAGTACCCGCCACGTGCGCGTCTCATCCCGGGTATCGAGCATAAAACTTGTAGCTCCTTTTGTATGACCAGGATGATGAAGAGCGATCAGTTTTGTTTTCCCTAGGGAAATTGTATCACCATCGTGCAGAACCCGATCAACGGTCACGGCTTCGAACGAACTCGATCCTCCAAAAAGGAAATCAGAATTCCCTCCATCCGACATCACCTGCACATCGGCTTCGTGTACCATGACCGTAGCCTTAGTATCTCTTTTGATTTCTGCCATACCGGCAACGTGATCGAAATGTGCCTGGGTATTCAGCAGGATCTTGATATCATCATATCGGAAACCGAGCTTCTCAATATTCGTGCGAAGCATTTTGGGAGAATCAGCAAGTCCGGTGTTGATCAGAATATTTCCTGCAGACGTAGTGATGAGGTAGCACGCCAGATCGTAAGACCCCACATAGTAGACATCACCTGCAATACGAAATGGCTCATAGGGCTGGGTCCACTCCGGGCTGACGAAACTGCTTGTTGCGACTTGGCCTGGAAGTGTTGTTGAAAGAGTAAAGACCAACAGGATACTGCTGAAGAGGTTTTTAAACATAACTCATTATGGATTGTGCTCGAAATATACACCCGATAGTTTGATATAGGGTTGGGGCTTATCGACTAATCGGAGGATAAACAGCCGTCCGATCTTGTAGATCAAAAAGTTCGAATGAGACCACATACAGTTGTTGTTTCTATGCTGACAAATGCATAAAATTACCGGTTGAAACCCCTTACCTGGCCCGTTGAAGACGAAACGTACCATCGCATGCCTTCTTGTTGTACTCATGGTAATGAATACCGTGGGGTACTATGGGCTTCTTGTGGTCGTCCGAGACCAGGTTGCCATTGCCTCGGTTCGCAAAATCAAATCTAACCAGAATGAGCCCGGTGCGAATCTTATTATAAAAGTCCCGTTAAGTGTCCCATACCAGGCGGAGTCCGAGATCGATAATCTTTCAGACAGCCACTTTACCCATGAAGGCAAAGTGTACCGCACGCTCAAGCAGAGGCTTTACAAAGATACGCTGTACCTCATCTGCATTCACGATGACCAAACCACGCAGGCTGATCATCAACTCTCAGATTTTGCCAAATCCTTTGCGGGAGATGAAGACTCGCAGGGGAATACCATCCGACTTATTTCCAGTTTCGCTAAATATTACTTCCCGGTAAGTCACACGCTCCAGTCTGTTCAGAATGCCTGGGTTTCGGAGCATGCGTATGGTGAATACGTTGTGTCACCGCCACAGGAGCTTGTAATTCCAGTCTTCCAGCCACCCCGAGTGATTTCCTGATGCTTTTATTACTGCTGCGACTTTGACGTCCGCCAGCTATCCGGCAAACGGTACGTTGCTCTTTTTGTAACGTCCTTTAACTCCACTTTGAATTACTAAAATGAAAAAATATACTGCATTATTTCTTGCGTTTTTATTCGTCACTTCATGTTCAGAAAACGGTGAATACAAAGAGAAGGTGAAAGACCCTGATCAGCTTCACCGCTCAATCAAAAAGGTGACAGACATTATCGTACATGACATTTTCTCCCCACCGGTTGCTACACGTATCTACGCCTATGTGAGCGTTGCCGCATACGAGACCGCGCGACACATGGACCCTGCGTTGCAAACGCTTGGTGGACAACTTAACGGTCTGGCCGATGTGCCGCAACCGGATCCGAACCTGGAGTATTGTTTTCCATTGGCCGCGGTAGAAGCTACACTTAAAACGGCACGGGTTTTCCTGTTTTCGGAAGACAAGCTGGACGCCTTTTACGAGCAGACGATGAATTCATATCGTGAGGCGGGAATTCCTGACGAGGTTTTAGAGCGGTCGCTCGAATACGGGCAAAAAGTATCGCAGCACATTGTAGCCTGGTCTTCCAAAGACAACTACAAGCAGACACGTTCATTCCCGAAATACTCCATTGACAACAATCCTGCGACCTGGAAGCCGACACCTCCTGCGTATATGGATGCCGTTGAGCCACACTGGAGCAAGATCAGGACCTTTGCTATAGACTCCGCGTCACAATTTAAATGTGCACCACCACCAGCATTCTCCACAGACCCGAAGAGTGAATTCTACAAGTTCGCGTATCAGGTTTACGAAACCGGAAAAAACCTGAGCGATGAACAACGAGCTATCGCCAGCTTCTGGGATTGTAATCCCTTTGTCATGAATGTAAAGGGACACGTGATGTTTGCCACCAAGAAAATATCGCCAGGAGGGCACTGGATGAATATCGTCCATGTTGCGAGCGTCAAAGCGAAAGCGGATTTTGCTAAGTCGGCTGAGGCGTATGTGCATGTAGCGATCGCGTTGGCAGATGCGTTTATTGCCTGCTGGGATGAGAAGTACAGAAGCCTGCTCATTCGCCCCGAGTCGTATATTAATCAATACATTGATGAAGATTGGGTACCGCTGTTGCAAACGCCTCCGTTCCCGGAATACGTTAGCGGTCACAGCACAATCTCCGGTGCCGCATCCACTGCGTTAACGCACATTTATGGTGACAACTTTTCATTCACCGACTCAACGGAAGTAGAATTCGGCCTGGGCGTTCGGCAATTCCCCTCATTTGCTGCAGCAGCCGAAGAAGCTGCGATCAGTCGTCTCTATGGAGGAATCCATTACCTGCCTGCAAATCAGGTCGGATTATCGATGGGAAAATCTATTGGCGCTTACCTGGTTGAGAATCTGAAGACGCGAGGGAAGAACATAAATCAACCCGTCACACAAGTGAAGTAAAGAAGCGGCAACCTCACGGTGTGTCCGTATCTGGTACGTAAGCGTTCATCTGCGCTCAGGCTTTAATACTAATAGTTGGGTCTGAGCGCAATTGGACATCCTTCATCATATGGCACACTTATCGCAAGGCGGATCGGCATGATTACCAATTACCTCCTGATTACGCTCCGCAGCATGATGAAGAACAAAGTGTTCATCATCACGAATGTTTTCGGAATGGGCATCGCGCTCGCCATTGCCATCGTCACATATCTGGCTTACCAATACGATGCGACCTTCGATGCCGTTCACAAAAATGGTCAGAGCATATATCGAATTGGTTCAATACGCGAATTCGAAGGCAAAGAAACACGGTTTGGCTATGCGCCATACGCGATGTCGGAAATCGCAGACAAAACCGTTAGTGATGTTGACCTATCATCGCCTTACCTGAGTTCACAATCCAACTTTAAAGTTGACAATGATCTCTTCGCGGCAGACCTGAGTTATGTCAGTCCGGAGTTTTTTGAGATGTTTTCCTTTGACTTTATTGCAGGAGACGGAAAATCGCTGACACGAACAGATGTATTCATCAGCGAGACAGTCGCGGTTCGGTTTTTTGCAGATGCAAAAGAAGCGCTTGGCAAAACGATCACGCAGGTTTACGGAAATGAGCTGAAGGAATTAAAGGTTGCTGCCGTGTTCCGCGAACAACCGATGAATTCCAGTTTTTTTAAGCGTGATGGTTCCGCGTTTATGCATGCTGATAATTTCCAGGATGAATTTACTGATGTAGAGCCAGACGACTGGAGAACGAGCAGCACGATCTTTTTAGAGGTGAGCGATCCCAATCGCGTGCAAAGCGTTCGAAAGCAACTGCAGGAGTTCACCGCAAATAATAATCGGATTCGCGAAGACTTCAAAATCAAAAACTTCACGCTCGATGCATTCAGTGAACTCGCTCACTCAGATCGTGACAATAATGTTCAGGCGATCACATGGCCAGCTCCACCAGTTGCGGCAATCATCGGCTCTGTCATCATGAGTATGTTGATTCTTTTGATTGCCTGTTTTAATCTGACGAACACCGCCATTGCTATTTCATCTTCACGTCTTAAGGAAATTGGCATCCGGAAGGTGATGGGAAGTTTGCGCATTCAACTGATCATTCAATTTATCGGTGAAACAGCAGTCATCTGTTTTGTGGCCCTGGCAGTAGGCCTGGCGTTGTCTGACTTCATGGTCGAAGGCTGGAACCTAATGACCAATAATAATATACACCTGGAACCCTATTACCTCAACTCACCCGGGTTCCTGTTTTTCGTAGTCGCGGTGTTGTTCGCAACAGCGCTGATCGCGGGAAGTTATCCTGCCTTTTATATCAGTAAGTTTAAACCTGTCAGCATCCTGAAGGGGAAGGTGAGGTTCGGTGGGACCAATTACTTTACAAGAACACTTCTTGGACTTCAGTTTGCGATCTCATTGATTGCCATTGTAAGTTCAATCGCATTCATGCAGAATGCCCACTATCAGAAGAATTACGATCTAGGCTACGAAGCACATGGTACTGTTGTCGCGTCTGTGAGTAACGAGCAGGAGTTTGAAACTTATCGCAATGCTTTAGAGCAAAATTCTGACATCACCTCGATCGCTGGTGCAAAGACAGGGCTGTTCTCGAACCGCATGCATGAACCGGTGAAACATGAGTCTTCGCAGGCGGAGGTCGACATCATTGAAGTGGGTAGTGACTATTTGCAGACGATGGACGTTAAGTTGCTCGAGGGGCGCAATTTCATCAAGGACTCGGAAACAGACTTCCGTGAGTCGGTAATTATCACTTCGAAAATGGCAAGGCTTTTCCGTCTGGAAAATCCAATCGGAAAAGAAATCATTTGGCGCGACTCGATAAAGTTGTTTGTGGTTGGTGTTGTAAAGGATATATATACGCAAGGCCTGTGGCGCGAAATGGATCCGCTGATGATTCGTTGCGTCAAGCCATCTGAATATCGTCAGATCGTGGTGGCTACAGAGCCCGAAAAGATATCCAGCGTTAATGCATCAATGGCCCAAGCCTGGAGCTCGATTTTCCCAAATCGACTTTATAATGGATACATGTTAGGCTCCTCGTTGCAAGCCGTTGCTTCGCTTAACAACAGCATTATGTATGGCTACGGTTTCCTTGGACTTATTGCTATGATTCTATCCGCAACGGGATTATACTCCCTACTTTCATTGAACATCATAAAAAGAACCAAGGAGATTGGAATTCGCAAAATTGTTGGTGCCTCCGTTTCGCATATCACACGCGTAGTAAATACTGAGTTTGCCATTATCCTGGTACTCGCCTCGGTATTAGGCTCGCTCGCAAGTTATAATTGGTGCAGCATCATCATGAGCAGCATTTGGAAATATTACCAGCCTGTTAACGTTTGGACATTTGTGATTGCGATTGGTTTGGTATTTACTGTTTCAATTCTAACCATCGCACGTAAGCTTTATAGCGTGGCTACGATGAATCCGATTGATACATTAAAAGATGAGTGAGCAGGTTCCGCTCACGAGATCTGAATAATCACGCTGCCCTTTTTCAGGCCCTGCTCGACATAGCGGTGCGCATCGATCGTCTCTTCCAATGAAAAGACCCGGTCGATTACTGGTTTAATTTTCTTTGCCTCGATAAGGCTCGCTAAAAAATTCAGATCGTTAGGATTATCTGCAGCGAGTGAAAATTTTACCCTCTTCCTCGTGGTCATTTCAACCCACAAGCCGCGGAGCATGCGCAGTGGCCCGGTATTAGCCATAAGGTAATATCCTGTAGGCGTTAACGAAGCGATACACTTTCGGAATGATGACTTGTAAACATTGTCAAAAATCACATCGTACTTAATGTTGCCTTCCGAAAAGTCCTGCGTAGTGTAATCTATAACATGGTCTGCTCCGATAAATCTCAGCATGTCAGTTTTGCCACCGTGATCAACAGCGGTAACTTCAGCGCCATAGTACTTCGCAAGCAAAACGCCCCACGTTCCAATACTTCCCCCAGCTCCGATCACCAACACTTTTTGTTGTGGCTGAATATTCGCCATGCGCAAAAAGTGCAATGCATTGATGCCACCTACCGGAATCGTTGCGACATCCTCGAATGAAACATTCTTGGGTTTTATCCCAGGCATGGGATTAACTGATCGGCAAATAAATTCGGCATTGCCACCCATCGTCATCCCGGTGGTACCAAAGATTTCGTCTCCAACGTTTAGCGTGGAAACTTTGCTTCCAACTGCCTCGACAACACCCGCGAATTCCATCCCAGGTGTTAATCGCCTTGGCTTGCGATAGCCCATGATCAGCCTGACCGGTACTCGTGTCCACATTGGCAGCGTCAAGTTTCGTATTTCGCAGTCACCGAACGTAGTAGTGGAGACCTTTACCTTTACCAAAACCTCATTTGCTTTGGGTGAAGGCTTTTCCAATTCAACAAGGCGGAGTACTTCGGGCGGCCCATAGGCCGTGCAGACAATGGCTTTCATGGATCAGTTTGTTGACAATGAGTCGACCGAATCTGTGCAATGTTACACCCGGGTGGTTCTTGACAGAAATCTTTTCCGCGAAGGAACTTATGCTGCCGATAAATCCTTATCGGAAGAAGCAATCACCCTAAGTAGATAATCCTGAATGAATACAAAATTTGATGTCATCATCATCGGTGGAAGTTTTGCTGGCCTCAGTGCTGCCATGGCCTTGGGCAGATCACTCAGAAAGGTACTCGTTATCGATGCGGGAAAACCCTGCAATGCGCAGACACCTCATTCGCACAATTTCCTCACACAGGACGGAAAAACACCCGCGGAAATTTCAGCCCTCGCACGAAAACAGGTTTCAGCATATGATTCAGTTTCATTGGTAACAGGCATTGCTACCGCAGCTGAAAAGACGTTGAATGGTTTTTCGATCACGCTTCAATCAGGTCAGCAGGAATTTGCAAAGAAACTGATACTCGCTACCGGAATTAAAGATCAGCTTCCTGATATTAAAGGCTTCGCGGAATGCTGGGGTATTTCTGTGATCCATTGTCCCTATTGTCATGGCTATGAGTATCGCGGAAAAAGGACAGCAGTCTTGGCGAATGGGGAAGGAGCGATGCATTATGCCATGCTTGTCGGAAATCTAACGAGCGATCTACACGTGTTTACGAATGGCAAGCCTGAGTTTACGCAAGAACAACTGGAGAAACTTAAGAAACACAACATTCAAATCGATGAGTCACCGGTAATAGAAATCGACCATACCAAGGGGAGCCTGAAAAATGTTGTTCTAAAAGGAGGAAAGAAGTTTTCTTTTGACGCGCTGTATTTCAGACCGCCTTTCAAGCAACATACAAACATACCGGAGCAGTTGGGCGCAGAGCTGACTGAGCAAGGCTATGTCAAAGTGGATGCGATGCAGAAGACTACGGTGGAGGGTGTCTACGCATGTGGAGACAATTCGAGCATGATGCGGTCCGTTGCTAACGCTGTGGCTACCGGTAACATGGCAGGTGCTGCTGTGAATCGAGAGCTTGCAACGGAGGACTTCTGAAGGTCAAAAGGAATCAGTCAAACAATCCTCGATTCAGAGTAGAGGTCATACGCAGCAACGAGTCTTTCACGGCTGATTCGTGATGTATCGTACTGACCGATCTCACTGCGGTTTTCGGCATAGACTGGCTGATAAGCTGACTCATAAGCATCCCAGATGACCAGGAGATATTTATAGCCAATCTTGCTGAGTCTTCCATTTTCAAGCCAGGAGTTGAAGACCTGCTCATCAAGTGATTTTGGGAAATCGTGTCCTTCAAACATAACGATAAAGAAATTCCAATGAACAATGATCAAATATCAAAAAGCCGCGAAAGCGATTTGCGGGAGTTTTGATTGAATACATTATAGGGCGTTGAAGGCTTGGCGTTTTTCTTCCATCCATGCATTGGCAGCCTCAGGGGATGTCATGCTTCTGCGCATCTCGTTCATGGCTTCAATGTGTGCCGCATCTCCTTGTTGAACCATTTCGCGGGCGTGTTTACTTACCATCATGGCGATTTCGTCAAATGTGTTTGCTGTAAAGGTTTGGTTGCACGCACCACCTAATTCCTTGCATGTCATCGTCTTCATAAGTCAATTCTTTTCACGCGTAAAGATAAGGATACAGGGCGGATCGTAGTGCAAACGGCCAAAATTTTGACGCGTTAACGTCTCTGTTGTAAACGTAAAGCTAAGGGATAAACTCCTTAGCTTTACATTACTTCAGTAACTGTGTGTGCATTACTTTTCACTATTCGAGATGTTTACGATTTGCGTTTGCTTTCTGACGCGCAGACGATTCTCAAAATGGGTTATCCCTGAAACATTGCCCACGATGTCATCCACACGTCTTTTCATGTTGCGGTCTTCAACCCAGCCGGTAAGAATTACCTCACCCTTCTGAACATCAATCTCAACTTCTGAAGCGTCAACGTAAGGATCTTCAAGAAGAATGTCGTGTACATCATCTAAAATGCGGACGTCAGAGCGTTGATACGTGCGTGGGCCTTTTCCACGATGATAGCCGGGCTTCATCCGCTGAATCTCGTTCGGATCAAACCCACGTCTACGTGCGGCTTCTTCAATCTCCGGCCACTGACCAGTAGTTAGATTGTTGTAATTGTCGCGGTAACCTGCATTTTGTTCATAATCCCGGCCGCGATTCAATTCATTGACGGCTCCATAGTTGCTGCCGTAATATCCACCGCCTTTATAATTTTCAGTCTTGCCGGTATTCAAATCATCATATTCGTTATCCGTGGTGTCGCTTTGCTCGTCCTGATTGCGTGTGCGTTCGTTGCCAAGCCGTTCGTTATGCCTGTAATACGCAGGCCGGTTGTAACCTCTTGTGTTTCCAGATTTATTGTTGTCCATTGTAGTTTCGCGTTTGCTAGGCGGTGCATGAAAATTATGCCTTGGACGTGGAGCAGTCGGGCGTGAAAAATTTCGGGCATCACAATTTTTACCCGAACCCATTATCTAAATAAATGAAGTTATGAGCACGAAAAAATTGCATACAGGCGGAGACCCGAAGCATGAGGCGAAGCCAAACAAAGGACAGATTCAACAAAATCATCAGAAAGGATCACCCGCTATGAGCCGAAGGGAGGCGGGCAAGCATGAGAAGGATGAGTCCGGTGGGTCAGAAAAGAACACAACGAAGAAACAGCAAAATAGCATTTAACAAGGTAAGCCCGGACATTTAGGTTCGGGCTTATTTTTTCCACCGAAAGGTCGATCCCATTGGCGTATTGGTATAAAAAACGGAGGCAAAAGTCTAATCTATGTGACCGTCATTAAACGCTGGACCTTTTTTTGAATCTAAACGTCATACAATAAAAACTATGAAAAAAAGTATGATCGTGCTGAGTGCCTTGATGATCATGGGCTCAGCAGTATTTGCTCAGACAACTGAAAAGCAGCGTCAGCATGGTGAGGGGCATCTCGAAAAGCTGAAATCGGAGTTAGCGTTGACTGACGCGCAATACGGGAGTATTAAATCTATTAATCAAAAGTATCGAGCAGAATTTTCCGAACTGAGAAGGGACTCCTTACAGGAACGAACTCAGAAGCACCTTGCACTGCAAAAGCTCCGTGACGACCGTAAAAAGGAAATTGATGCGGTGCTTTCAGCTGAACAAAAAACAAAGCTTGAAGTCCTGCAAAAGGCGAGGGTGGAACAGCGAAGAAAAATCATGAGGTCACGAACGGAAAAACGCCAGGAAATCATGATCAAAGAACTTTCGTTGAATGATGATCAAGCAAAAAAGGTAACGGATGCGAACAGGTTATTGATCGAAAAGCTGAGTGCAATACGAGAGAAGTCGGGCAACAAGGATGAATTAAAGAAAGCCAGGCAGGAACACGAAGCAACAATTCAATCGATTCTAACAGATGAACAATTCAATACGTGGAAGACGATTCGTAAATCGATGAAGGAAAAGCATAGACACGATTCGCGCAAGCACAAACAAAACTAGATTGGTGACGGTGTCGCTTTTGACAAACGTCCCCTTCATTTTCTTTATCTATGCTTTCATGCTAGCGGTTTGCCCGAAAAATTCGATCTTATATCTTCGCAGATATGAAAAAAATACTCTTAATCCTTGGTGGAATTGCGTTGTTATGTTTCCTTTTGATTGTGCGGAGCTTTTATCGCCAAAAGACACGGATGGATGAAGAGCGTGAATGGTTTGTGAAGGGTGTGGCATATGAATTCACGGCAAGGGTAGACAGCGTTCAAATGCTTAATGAAAACATGGGACGGCTTCGGTGTTTGCTCTTGTCGGGCGATCCAAAGGAATATCGTGAAGACAGCCTGAAGGCACATTTCAAAGAGCACGACATGTTATACTTAATTTACGAGCGGTCGAAGGATACCATCACGTTCCTTTTTCCCAGTGCAAAACCTATTATGAAGGGCGACAGCGTTTCGGTTAGCTCACAAAATAATGCTATTCGATTTTTTCGAAACGGCAATGAGCTCGCGAAGGATGAGTTGACAAATGCGCTCACGGGATTTGGGCGCCCTTTTTTCCTGAAAAAGAAGAAGTGATGTCGGAATGTGGGAGGTCATGGAGGCTTCTCCACGTTCTCGATATATCAATTGGCCGATCGATAAGATTAATATGTGAGCACCATGCCTTCGCCTTTGTCTTAATTGTTTTTCTCATTGGTCACTCGTTTCCTTAATTCCAAATAGCTTGTGGCTTCCGTCCAATAACTAATACTTCCCGTCTGCTCATTCAGACTCCCACGACTCTAAGGCGCAGTTAATTTTGCATTCACAAAACGCACAAATTAACGTTCAACCCCATGAGAACACTTTTTGTTATTGCAATCACCATGATGCTCAGCGCGTCAACACAGGCGCAGGTGAAACCATCTCCCGTGCCGTATTTTACGTTTGGAAAAGGTCTTGGCATTATCGCGCCTGATAGCACGTTCTCCTTGAATTTGCGATTCCGCATTCAAAACAGATTTGCGTTCAAGACAGAAAGCGGCACCGACCTGAACATTTCAGAAGTTGAGGCTCGCGTGCGCAGAATGCGTTTGCGATTTGACGGCTTTGTTCATTCTCCAAAACTTACATATGTGCTTCAGCTATCGTTCTCGCGAGGGGATATGGATTATGAAAGCTTGAATTTTCCTAACGTGATCCGTGATGCGTACGTGCAGTATGCGGTCAGCAAGCAGTTGGCGGTAGGACTTGGTCAAACAAAGCTCCCGGGCAACAGACAGCGCGTAAACTCGTCAGGCGACCTTCAGTTGGCGGACCGCTCGATTGTTAACAGCACTTTCAATATAGATCGTGACTTCGGTGCTCAATTTATTTATAAAACAAGCTTTTATGTTTTGCGCGGAGCGATCTCAAGTGGTGAGGGGCGGAACATTACGTCATCAGACAAAGGGTTAGCCTACACTGGAAGATTCGAGCTGTTGCCGTTCGGTGCATTTACAAACGGGGGCGACTACTTTGAAGGCGACCTCGTTCGTGAATCAAAGCCGAAGTTGTCGATTGGTTTTGTATCAAGCTTTAACGAAAATGCTGCGCGTACTGCTGGCCAGCTGGGCACGTACCTTTATGAAGGCCGCGATATCAAGACCAACATGGTTGATGCGCTCTTCAAGTATAAAGGATTTTCACTGGCAGGCGAATACATTCTACGAGAAACGAACAACCCGATAACGACTAACGAAGACGGTGACGAGCGCTACGTTTACACGGGCGAAGGTCAGAACTATCAGGGAGGGTACGTCTTTAAAAATAATGTTGAGGTTGTAGGCCGTTATTCTTCGGTTATCCCGACTCAGGCAATCCTTTCAAAAGAAAAATACAAGGAAGAATATACACTCGGTATTAATAAATACATCAAGGGTCATCGCGTGAAACTACAGGGAGACATTACCCTGCAGAGCTCGTATCGACCGCAATCGCGTGTGGATCACGCCTGGATGTGTCGATTCCAGATTGAAGCCGGAATTTAAGATTCTTGGGGGTTAGGTTAAAAGGCTGTTCGAAAGGGCAGTCTTTTTTTATTTCGCGCGGGCGCAAACCTTACATATACAAAGCGAATTTATCTATTAGCGCATAACGATTATTTCGTAAAAGATGTAGTTTTGTAATACCCCATGATCCGAAGCATAATTGTTGACGATGAATTAAAGAGTCGAGAGAGTTTAAAAATTCTACTCGAGGATTTCTGCGACAATGTTGAAGTCAAAGCCCTTTGTCAGAATGTAGAAGAAGGGCTCGCGGCCATTGCCGAACATAAACCGGATGTCGTTTTTCTTGATATCCAGATGCAGCGTGAAACCGGATTTGACCTCTTGGCAAAAATTAAATCGGTAAACTTTGAAGTGGTTTTTACAACTGCGTATTCAGAATATGCAATAAAGGCGTTTAAATTTTCCGCCATCGATTACCTCCTGAAGCCGATCGATATTGAAGAACTCAAAAAAGCACTGGGTAAGGTTGAACGAAAGCTGAATGGCAGTTTTTCGCAACGTCTCGAACAATTGATTGAAAACCTTAAACCTGCGCAGCCACAAAATTATAAACTCGCGCTGCCGACTACCGATGGCCTCGTGTTCGTGAAAATCAGCGACATTATTTATTGTGAGGCCTCCAGCAACTACACGAATATCGTTTGCGCTGACGGAAAGAAGTACCTCGTTAGCCGGACACTTAAGGAATATGAGGATATTCTTATTGATCAGAACTTTTTCAGGATTCACAACTCCTATCTGATCAATTTGGGATCTATCAAAAAATACGTTAGGGGAGAAGGCGGATATGTGATTATGGCAAACGATGTTTCGTTAGACGTATCCAAACGAAAAAAAGAGAGTTTTCTCAACCGGATATCACATTAACCGCATTCTCCGGCTACTCATTCAATACTCCCGACCACTCATTTGTGCTTCGTTTCCCGTTGGGCACGAACTAATTTCGGCTTATCAAAAAAGCATCCACGATGGCCGAAACTGATATTACACGATCTGTTATCTCAAACGAAACCATCAGGCAACGTATCGGTGCCATTTTTCCAGACTCCCTCATACTTGACAATAAACTACGCTTTGTATCCATTAGTCAGAACATTCTTGAAGCAACAGGGTATACCATGGATGAGCTGCGAGGTCATTCGTTGGCAATTTTTTCGTGCATTGGCAACTTGCACGAAGAAATAAAAAAGCGCTTGCGTAAGGGCTATTTTGAAGAAGAACGTTTTGACATCCGGTCTAAAAATTCTACGCGAATTGCCTATGGAATTTCCGGGTTCTACCTAGGGTTGATTGCTGATCTCAGCGGAATGATTGTCCTCAAATTCAAGAACCTTGAAGAAATCAATTTGATGTACGCCCAACTCGATGCGAAAACAGAGGAGCTGGATCGATTCGTGTATCTTTCGTCTCATGCACTTCGAGGCCCGCTTGCCACAATTCAGGGACTGTTGAACTTAACACGGCTGTCAGACGACATCAACGAAATAAAACAGCTTAACGCTAAGATAGAGACGTTTGCTGCAAGGCTGGATGATAAACTTCACCGGCTTATTCTCTTCGCTGAGTCGGACAAGGGATTCGAGTCAGGGAATGGTCCTCTTGGCTTCCAAACTATATGCGAACTTCTTCATACGGAAATGCAGGAGTCTGCTTTCGGACAATGCGCCAGACTCAGTTATAAGATGCAGGAGCCGTTCCTACTCATGCATCACGGGCACACCGTCCTCTCGCTCATGAGAAATCTGCTAAACTTCATTTGTAGTCTGGAGAAGACGAGCGATAATCAATTGGTAATTGACGCCCTTGGAAATAGCAGCGCAGTCGAGATCATCATTCGCGCGAAGGGGTTCAAAACTGCGCAGGGAATATCAGAGAAACTTCAGATTGTCAACTTCGGGTATTCTGAAATTTTAAGCTATCCGGAACTTGTGAACTGCTATGCGGCTAAGAAGATCGTTTTTAAATTGAAGGGAAGCATTCAATTTATTGTGATTCCACCGGCAGAGCTAGTTGTGCTTATCACGCTGCCCCGTCCGGAAAATTCAGGGAATCAACATTAACGCCACACGTGTTGAAAATACTTTCCCTTTTAAGCTTCATCGCTGCTGCATCAAACTGCGTGGCACTTTCCGACACAACGATCGTAAGAGGCAGTTATCGGTACTACGGAGCCGCAGCAATTGAAGATAACTCGATGTTCGTTGACGAGGCATTGAATCAAAATTCAGGGTCATTGCAATTTGTTTCCTCGCTATTGACCAGGAAGAACTTTGCTGAATACCAATTCGAAGTTGAGATTCCACTCGCAGGAGAAGAACACCAGATGAGTTTTGACCTTCCCGTTACAATCCACTCTTTCCAATCTACACCTCGCGATGGCGCTACGGGATTTCAGGTGGGAGATCTCCAGATCACCTACCGACCGCTACTTTTTGGAAGAAACAAGTGGTGCCTTCTCGCACCATCGATATCCATTCTCCTTCCCGTTACAGATTTGGGTGTTGGTGCGAAACACGGTCCGGGGGCAGCCTTGAAATTAGCCATGACCAAGAGGACTTCCACGAATGTAACAACGCACTTAAATCTTGCTGGCAGCTGGATGTTACAGCGCGGGTCAGCACAGGGAGAGCCACTGCTGCAAGGCCCGCCTGAAGAAAAAGTTCTATCGGTCGCGTCCGGCATTGTATTCTCTATTTCGAGGAAAGCTAACTTGATGCTCGAACAATGCTATAACCGCGGATTGGAACAATCTATGGATAACAAGCGGGTCTTCCGTGAATTCACCATAAGCCCAGCCGTGCGTTTTGCGTTCAACGCAGGCAGCACACAGCTCGTGCCTGCTTTCGGATTTCCGGCCGATTTTAGTGATGGGGCGTTCCATGGCTTCGATGCCTTCATCTACCTCTCCATTGAAACCGGGAATTGATGCCACCTAATCGAAAGGACCTCCCACCTAATCATTCCCGCTATTGATGTCGCAGGAGCCACTATAAATTCGTGAAGTAATCAGTGAAAGAGATGAAGAAGACAATTTTGGTCGTAGATGATTTTACAAGCATTAGAAATTTTGTGTGCGAAACCTTGCAGCGCAGAGGTTATGAAACGATTGGGGCTGCAAACGGAAACGAAGCCTACACAATTCTGACCGAAAAGCCGAACAAAGTCAATCTCGTACTTACCGACTACAACATGCCCGACTGCACTGGCTTTGACTTACTGAAGCTGATCAAAACCAACGCAGCAACATCTAACGTTCCGGTTATTTTTCTGACGACCGAATTAAGTGGGGACAAAATGGCAAAAGCAAGGGAAGCCGGCCTGGACGCCTGGATCAAGAAGCCATACCGCGCGGAAACCTTTTTTTCTGAAATCGAAAATGTAATTAGCCATGCATAAGACAATTAAACATGCTTTATCTGACTTCCTCTCGGAGAGATCAATTGCGTTTTTTATCGCTGACGCGGCCATGTTCGTGATCCTTTGTATGATAAAAATTTATGAATCAATAAACCTCAAGAATCCATCAAATAACTAGCTGTATGAATCTCAACATCTTTAAATCGAAAAAAATAAAAGGGAAGCTGCTTATCGCTTTCGGAATGGTTTTGTTTCTGTCCAGCGTTCTCGCGGGATGGGGCTATTACTCCATTAACCGCATTATGGAAATTCGCAGCGTGGAGAAAGATTTTAAAACAATCAATACGCTGGCGCTGAACATGCGTAAGTCTGAAAAAGACTTTCTGATGCGTGACACACAGAACGAAGAGTTCATGAAAACCGGTAACAGCAAATATGCCAACGACCTTGCATCGTTCGTTGCGGAACAGGACTCATTGATTAGATCGCTTCTGAATAGCGACTGGTCATCGAAGCTGAACATTGAAGCGGACTTAATCGCACTAAATCAAAGTGTGAAGGAATACCATGATACCTTCAAAAAGATCGTTGCTGCGTATCGTCAGCGCGGATTTAAGAACTACGGGGACGAAGGTGAGCTGCGCGCTGCAATCAAAGCGCTTGAAACTTCGAACTACAAAATCGATATGGTCAGCCTGTTGACGCTGCGCAGGCATGAGAAGGATTTTTTCCTTCGCAAAGAGCTGTCATATGTAAAGAATTTCCAGGCGGAGATCGAAGAGCTGCGAAAAAAAGTGAGCCGTGGCGCTAATGCAGCTGCCATAACCGCGCTGCTAAATACCTACGAGACCAATTTTAACGAGGTTGTCAAGGGAGAAACAGCCATTGGATTTTCCGAGAAGGAGGGTTTAATGGGCGAAATGAGAGCCAATATTTACAAGCTGGAGCCAATCCTTGACAAACTTGAAGCTACCATCGAGCAGCGTACACAGGAGTTGACATTTCAGACGACATTGACTTTCGCAATTGTATTTGTTGTGGAACTTCTTTTGGGTTTGATACTTGCCATACGATTCTCCAATCAACTGACAGCAAACATCAAGACAATCCGTGAGGCTGCCGTGAAGCTTTCAGAAGGTATTATACCACAGCCACTGGTCGTGACAACGGAAGACGAACTTGGTGAGACACAAAACTCAGTAAACGATCTTATTCAAAGCCTTAAGGATAGTGTGGCCGTTGCGAACCTGGTTTCAAAAGGAAACATCTACAGCGCCCAGCAATCGGCACGGACCACGCTCAAAGACGGTGAGCTTGATAATGCACTTAAGAACATGATTAAGAAGTTGCATGAGATTGTTACGGAAATCACAAAAGGGGCCGGAGAAATTTCATTAGGATCGCTTGAGATCAGCAAAAGTTCACAAATTGTTGCGCAAGGTGCGACCGAGCAGGCAAGTTCGCTGGAAGAGATCTCCTCGTCCGTTGAACAAATGGTAAGCAATATCAATCAGAATGCTGACAATGCATCCCAGGCAGAAGTGATGACCAAAGAGGCCGCGGAAAAAATGAAAGTGGTAAGAAAAGCCACCGATGCAACGTTCCAGTCCATTCGTGAAATCACTGAGAAGATTGAGATCATTAATGAGATCGCTGACAAAACCAACTTGCTGGCTATTAATGCAGCGGTGGAAGCTGCACGGGCCGGTGAACACGGTAAAGGGTTTGCAGTAGTGGCAAACGAAGTACGCAAGCTTGCCGAAAGAAGTCAACAGTCAGCTGTTCAGATTATCGACCTCTCTAAAAATACAATTCGCGAAGCCGAAAATGCCGGACATCTTCTTGATGAGCTCGGACCGGATGTGCAAAAGTCTTTCAATCTGGTGCGCGAAATTTCATCTTCCAGCACAGAGCAGCGTACAGGTGCGGAACAAATCAATGCTGCACTCGCGCAGCTTAACCAGGTGACGCAGCAAAACGCATCTTCGTCCGAAGAGCTTGCATCCGCAGCTACCAACTTCAATAATCAGGCGGGTGCGCTGAAAGAAACCGTATCGTTCTTCAAGCTTGACAAGAAAGGAGAAGTATTACACCACCGCGAACGCATCATTGGTCAGATCGAGCAATTGAAGTCGATTCTCAATGAATCAGAGGCGCAGGCTGATCGTACATTGACATCCACCGAAAAAGATGAACTGGCTGTATCAGTGTATGGGCTGAAATCCCCTGCATCGAACGGAAAGCACACGGCTGTCGAAAAGGAGTTCAGTGGACCGTCTATCAAACTCGATGACTTCGACTCTGAAACCAGTCTCTCCTAGTTGTTCATGTTGTTAACCCTGTAAAACGCTAATCCATGAACAATCAAATGCCTTGCCTTCTCTTCTCCCTTTGTAAGGAGTTGTTTGGAATCAATGTGGAAAATGTACTGCGCGTCATCAACCTCGAAAAGTTGATCACCATCCCAAAAGCACCTGATTTTATTGCGGGCGCCATCAGCCTGGAAGGGAACGTCATTCCCGTGGTTGACCTCGCGAAAAAAATTGACCTGGGCGTGACTGAAATAGGGAAGAATACAAAAGTAGTCATCCTGGAAGTCGCCCATAACGAAGACACAATTGAAGTGGGTGTGCTCATTGATGATGTGCTCGATGTGATCACGATCAATGAGTCAAAGATGTTACCTCCCGCACTGGAGAAGATGGGCTTCGACACCCAGACACTCACCGGCATGTATAAAGTTGATGAAGACTTCTACATGATCCTGAATGCATCCAAAGTTTTTGAAAAAGAATTATCCAACGTCCTTGCCGAGTAACCGTTCAACCTGACACAACATGAGCAAAAGTATAGTAGTAGCCGAAGATTTTAATGTATCGCGCAAGATCATTGTAAGCACCCTTGCTAAGGAAGGATACACGGTGATGGAAGCGGTTGACGGAAAAGAAGCAGTAGAGCTTTTCGATGGAAGAAAAGTTGACCTGCTCATTACCGACTTCAACATGCCAAACATGGATGGCGCTGAACTCATTCAGAAAGTACGCTCCATGAAGACGTATGAGTATTTGCCGATCCTTCTGTTAACGACCGAAGTTCGGGAAGAGAAGATCCAACGCGCACTCGATGGCCGGATCACGGCCTTTATCAAGAAGCCTTTCGAGACACAGGACTTTGTAAAAATCGTTAAGCGCGCATTGTCATGAAAACAGATTTCCAGCAAGAGTACATTGAGGAAGCGAAGCAGATCCTGAAAAGCCTTCAGCAGTCCTTGCTGCAAATGGCCGACAAGGATGCTGGCGCTGAGGAAGTAAACAATGTCTACAGGTACCTGCACACGCTGAAAGGCAGTGCTGGCATGTTCGGGTTTCAGACAATTGAACAGGTCTCCCACGAGCTGGAATATGTTTTCTCGGACATCCGTGATGGGATCCGGCAGCAGGACGACTTTATCATCGATCTAACACTTCACGTAGCAGACGTCATCAGCGATTTACTCGATGGCAAAGATGTGAACAAGGCTGCAAACAAAATTATCACTGACCTGGCATCATCAAAAGGAGAACCCACTCTAGCAGCAAAGACTCACGGGCAGCAGACGGCTGCCCAGGTCTTTTCGGTGGTGCTAAAACCGGAAAAGGAAATCTTCAAACGGGGAATCAACTTCAGTTCGATTATTGAGGAACTGCTCGATCTTGGAACACATGAACTCATTATTCATAATGAAGTCGTGCCGTTCCAAACACAAATGGCGAACAGGCAAATCACATCCTGGTTCGAGATCATCCTCACAACTACAAAGGGAGTGGATGGGATAAAAGACGTTCTGATGTTTATGAGTCAGCAAGAGTATGATATCATTGAGCTGACGCAAGACACTTTCTCATCCGAACAGTATGCACGTCACATCTCATTGGATGCGGCAGAGGTGGAAAAGCGCAAAGCGATCCTCGAACGTTTTCGCCCGGCAGTAGCGGAAGATAAACCTCAGGTCACCACTGCAGTTCATGGTGAGATTCCAGACCCGTCCGAAGATGACTCGATAACAATCAAACGAGCCAAAAAGAATGGGCATATCAGCGTAGGCACCCAAAAGCTCGATCAGCTCATTAACATTGTGAGTGAGCTTGTCATTTTCCGATCGGAGCTTCAGCACCTCATGGGCGAAGTTAAAAATCCAGCCATCGTGGAAGCGATGGAGAAACTCGAGCGATACACCCTTCGATTGCGTGACTCAGCGTTTGGCATTCGACTCGTTCCTCTTAACATCCTTAATGTAAAACTCCAACGACTGATTAGGAATGTCTCGCAGGAGCTTGGGAAAGAAGTCGAGTTTATCACCGAAGGACTGGATACGGAACTCGACCGCAGTATGATTAATGCGCTCGAAGCACCGCTCATGCACATCATCCGCAACGCGATTGATCATGGAATCGAAACTCCGGAAGAGCGCGAACGAAATAACAAGCCTCGAAAAGGATTGTTGAAATTCTACTCATACAACAGTGGCGACCACGTATTCATCCAACTCCAGGATGACGGGAGGGGAATTGATTTCGAAAAAATCCAAAAGAAAGGCATCGAAAAAGGATTGCTAAAACCCAACCAGACCTATACCGAGAAAGAATTGATCAATCTGATGATGACACCAGGTTTCTCAACAGCGGAGAAGGTGAGTACTGTAAGCGGACGCGGGGTCGGGATGGATGTTGTGAAGAAGGAGATAGCCGGAGTACGGGGTGAAATTGAAGTCAGCACCGAAAAAGGTTTGGGCTCAATCTTCACGTTAAGGCTTCCGCTGACGATGACTATTCTCGACACGCTCGTAGTGAATGTCGCGGAAAATAAATACCTGATTCCGATCAATGAGGTGGAATATTGTTACGAAGAAGAAAATAAGAATCTGTATGGAAAGAAGAGCCGCCAGATTGTTTATGAGGGTCAACTGACCCCGTTTGTATCCTTGCGCGAGTTTTTCGGGAAAGAGACTACGAATCCGAAAGACACCGTTATCGTCATTAAGAAGAACGACACACGAATTGCTGTTGTAGTAGATGGAATTGTAGGTAAGATTCAGACAGTATACAAGCCATTGAATGAATTGCTTCATCCGGTCGAATGTTTCTCCGGTGCATCGATTCTTGGCGATGGAACCATGGCACTCATTCTCAACGCACTCCGGTTGAAACAGTAAAATTCCAAAACACCCCAATGACAACCCTTTCACACGGTCGCAAAATTGACGATGCGCAGTTCAAGTTTCTGACGCAGTATCTCTCAAACAAATACGGGCTGCGCATTCCCGATGAAAAGCGTGTCCTGTTAGAGTCCCGTTTGTCAAGCCGCATTGGTGCGCTCAAGCTGAATTCAGTCGAAGAATACCTGGAGTACCTTTTCAAGTCAAAAAACGGAGATCACGAGTACCAGTACTTTGTTGAGCAGGTCACCACCCACAAGACCTCGTTCTTTCGCGAGAACTACCAGTTTGAATTCTTACAATCCAATCTTGCGCGCTATTGCAGCACGTTCTCCACACCACGTCCGATACAGGTGTGGAGTGCCGGCTGCTCTACCGGTGAAGAAGTATACTCGATCGCCATTACGCTTGAAGAAAAAAGAGCTTCCATTCCATCTCTCGACTATCGCATCATAGGCACGGATATATCGGTTCCGTCACTCAAGAAAGCAGCGGAAGGAATTTTTGTGGCCCGTGATCTCGAAAACATGACGGACTATGTCAGGGAAAAGTACTTTATCAGCCGTCAGAATGGATTTGATCAACAGCTTCAGTTTACGCATCCGGAAATGATCTCAAAGATCAAGCTTGGTGTACTAAATCTAAACAACAAGCAGTATAACCTTCCGGTGCTGTTCGATTTTATCTTTTGCAGAAATGTAACGATATATTTCGATGCAAAAACTCGCGGTGAAGTGCTGCAGCGAATGGTTGACAAGCTAAAGCCCGGAGGGTATTTGTTTCTTGGACATTCCGAGACGGCCTTTGGCACATCCCTGCCCATCAAAGGAATTCAGCCAACAATCTATCAAAAGCTGTAAGTCCCATGCGCCCGATAAAAGTTTTGATCGTAGACGATTCCGCGTTTGTACGGCAAACGTATAGCGCACTTCTCGATCATCAGCCTGATATAGACGTGATTGGAACGGCAAGCGATCCCTACATTGCCGTTCAGAAAATTCAAAAGGAGAGGCCAGACGTTATTACGCTCGATATCGAAATGCCCCGCATGGACGGTCTGACCTTTCTGAAAAAGATTATGACACAGGCACCCATGCCCGTCATCGTAATCTCGAACCAGACTGTTGAAGGAGCGGACGTTGCCATGAAGGCCCTCGAAGCAGGTGCCGTGGACATCATGGCAAAGCCCAACCTATCAGACGAGAACAATATTAATGAATCGCGCATCAGGCTTGCTGATAAAATCCGGTCGGCATACCACTCCAAAAACCCTTCGACAAAGGTTGCAACTCCATCCACCTCACCAAAGGTAGTTGAGCACACACCGGGTCAACGGGAAAATATTTCGTTCCCTTCGAACGCGTTGATTGCTATTGGTGCATCCACGGGAGGGACCGAAGCAATAAAGACTTTTCTTGAGTCCTTGCCGGATCGAATGCCCCCGATCCTGATTGTGCAGCACATGCCTGAAAAATTCACGGCAGGATTTGCCAAAAGGTTAGACCAGTTGTGCAAGCTTACGGTAAAAGAAGCGGTAAACAATGAACCAGCGTTGCCTAATACAGTTTACATCGCACCTGGCAATCACCATATGGCGATCCAGAATCAGAATGGGAGATCCGTTATCAAAGTCTTCAGCGGTGACCTGGTGAATCGCCATCGGCCTTCAGTCAATGTTTTATTCCAATCGGTAGCCGAAACGAAAGGCAAACATGCTATCGGAATCATTATGACCGGCATGGGGGATGATGGCGCCACTGGCATGCTTGCAATGTCGCAACAAGGAGCATTCACGATTGCACAGGATGAAGCGTCATGCGTAGTTTTTGGAATGCCCCAAAAGGCGATATTGCTCAATGGCGTCTCGCGTGTGCTGCCATTGAGTGACATACCGAAGGAGGTATGTGAACGACTCCATTCCCCGGTGTAAAACGCATAGAAGTAAGCGTAATTTTCAAGACCTTAGTACCATGTCTATCATTAAACGGATAACGGATAGCGGTGTGTCATTTGCACCTTCAAAAGCCGAACAACGAAACATACTTCTTACCAATTACATTTCACTGGTTGCAGTGTTTGCGACTTTTCTGCTATTGATAGCGAGAGAGATCTTCGCCTTCACAAATCTGTCGGTGGCAATTACTTTACTCCTCGGTTGTGTGCTTTTCGTTATCCCCATTATCCTCAACCGCTTTGGCTATTTTAATGCGAGTCGCCTCGCGCTTTGTTGGCTCCCTGGACTGTATCAATTGTATGCTGCCAGTCGCGCCATAGACGAGGCTGTCGTTTATGAAACATCGACCTACGTTGGTCTTCGCTTCTTCATCATTGCATTCAGTTGCTTTCCTTTCCTGGTATTCGATATCAGCAACAAGAAAAGCCTGTTCTTCATTGGTCTGCTGGGACCCATGGTCTGCCTTTTCGGATTCGATGCGTTTCTAAATTTGTTCGGACTGGGCTATCAACAGGTTGGCCTCTCGGATTCGACTTACGAATTCAATAACGTGCGCGTTGCCGTATCCGTAATGATTGTCGGAGCGAGTTCATACTTCCTTAAGAAACTTGTGCAGGATAGCGAACAGCTCAACGAGAAGCTTATCGATGAATTGGAAGAGAAGAATGAACTTATCCAAAAGCAAGCGTCAGAACAACTGCGTAAGTTGAACAAACAATTACTCGACAAAGTCAAGCAACTAAGTGAACGGGAATTCGTTTTGAACCAGTCCCAAAAGATCGCAAACGTTGGTAGTTGGGAATACAAACTCAACGACAAGAGGATGTTCTGGTCAGAAGAAATGTACAACATCTTCGGACTGAACAAGAATCTGGAGATAACCTTATCTACCTTGATCGATATCCTTTTGGTCGAAGAGCGCCCACGCATGAATTTTGCGATGCGTAATCTGATCGAGACCGGCCAGCCATATGATATTGTCGTGGGTATTCGAACGCCTTTTGGGTATAAGAAATGGATACGACTCCACGCATTTCCGTTGTACGAAGAAAGTAGCATCTCAGGAGCGCGCGGCATTTGTCACGATATTACGTTTTATAAAGAGTCAGAAGAGCGGCTTCGCACAAGTGAAGAGAAATTCTTCAAGGCGTTCAACAATAACCCGGATCTCATCACAATTATCCGCGAAAGCGATTTGGTGATTTTAGATTCAAACGAAAGGATAGGAGACATCCTCGGATTTGACAGGGGTGAATTGATCGGTAAACGTGCGCCCTCGTTGAACCTATTCACAAGCGAAACGGATCGTCAAAACTTTTTCAACGCCTATTTTGCAAGTGGCCAGAGAAATTATGAAGGCCCGCTCAGAAGGAAAGACGGAAAAATTATTCAGGTAATCATTTCAAGTATACGCATTTCCATTTCGGGAGAATGGCACATGATGTCCGTTATCAAGGATATCACAGACCGAAAGATGGCGGAAGAGAAGTTTCTGCAGGCGTTTGATTTAAGTCCGGACCTGATGCTAATTTACCGAGAAAGTGATTTTACCCTGGTCGAAGCAAACCGGAAACTCGAAAAGGTTTCAGGATTTACCCGCGAGGAAGTGATTGGCCACGCGGCTGGCGAGGTCAACGCGCAACGGTGGGCGGTACCCGAGGAACGCGAGGCTTTTTTCAAAGAGTATTACGCTACCGGCTCAGCATTCCAGGAAGTTCAGTTGAGGCGGAAAAACGATGAGCTCTTCTTCGCAACCGTTGGAGCGCAGCGCATCGTCCTTTCAGGTCAGAATCACTTGATTGTCGTTGTCCGCGATATCACCGAACGCAAGCAGGCGCAACGCGAGCTGATTATCAGCCAGGCCAATCTGAATGCAACGATTAATAATACGGAAATAATGATCTGGTCCGTTGACCGCGATTTCAATTTGATCACGTACAACAAAGCCTTTGCTGAGTATGTGAAAGCACAGTACGGAATTGATGTGAAGCATGGCAAACGGATAATGGACACCCTCCGTACGCCTGATAGCGCTGAGATGACGAAGAAATGGTCGCAGATCTACCTTCGCGCGTTATCAGGGGAAGCCGTTACGCTTGCTGAGACACGCTTTGGCAAAGACTTCAATTATTCAATTAGCCCGATCATAGAAGATTCAAAAGTGATTGGCGTCAGCATTTTTGCAGAGAATGTGACTGAGCGCAATCAACGCGATAGGGCCCTGGCTGAAGCACAACGCAAGATCGGTGAACTGCGACTGATGGCCCTTCGTTCCGTAATGAATCCGCATTTCATTTTTAATGTCTTGAACTCCATCCAATTCTTCATCGCAAAGAACGATCGACTCAATGCGATTAATTATTTGTCGACATTTTCTAAGCTGATCCGAAGTATATTGACGCATTCCGTGAACCACAAGATAAAACTAGCAGATGAAATTGAGCTGCTGCGGAACTACGTGGAACTGGAGCTCACGCGTTTCGAAAACAAATTCAAATTTGTCTTGAATATCGATCCAGATCTGGAAGTTGATAATATTGAAATTCCTTCACTGCTAATTCAGCCTTTTGTGGAGAATGCTATCCTGCATGGTCTTTACAACAAGCAATCCCCTGGAACACTTACCATAAATCTAAAAGACCAGGATCATTCAGTAATGTTTGAAATCATTGATGATGGGATCGGAAGAGCAGCCTCAGCAAAACTGAAAGGTCAAAACGATTCCGTTCACAAATCCATGGGAATGAAAATAACCGAAGACCGCTTAAAGCTGATCAATGAACATCATAACGTTGCACTCGAGGTGCACGACCTTACTGATGAAAACGGCCCCTCGGGTACACGTGTAGTTATCGGAGTAAGATATTGATGAAGT
>DASWTM010000328.1:0-5780 GCA_036402115.1 Chryseosolibacter sp. | reverse complement strand
CAACGGATTTTACGGCTGAGGAAAGAGCATTACTGGCAGAAATTCAGGCTTCCGTTTATCGCGAAGCATCGTAATAAAGACAAGGTTTAGGTTAAGGTGAATTGATCCTTTACGCAGCGATGTGTAAAGGATTTTTCATTTCCGGACTTACCCGTTCCTACCGCGCCTACCTTTGTACTTGGTCACTTTTATTCCCTTCTTCTTTTTGGGGGCGAATATTTTTTCAAAGAAATTCTTATTGGACTTCGATCGTTTGCAGTCAAGCTCAGACATGAGATGTCCGGGCAACGCAGGGAATCTTGCGCGCATAACCTCGTTAAGCCCTTTATCTTTATTGGATCGCTCGATGAACTTTGCTACGATCGGTAGCGCGGTGGCGGAACCCTGACCGAGGGCTGTTGATCGGAAATGCATGGCTGGGTCATCAGCGCCCACCCACGTTCCAATTACAAGCTTCGGCATGACTGCGATGAACCACCCATCAACATTGGATTGCGTGGTCCCGGTTTTGCCAGCAACATCATTCGTAATGCCATAACGAGAGCGAAGTGAAGCTCCGGTTCCTTCGGCAACCACACTCTTCAGCATCTGAATCATCATTTGAGTACTCTCCTTCGAAAGCGCTCGTTCCGGCTTGTCGTCAGCCTTAAATTTTTGCAGCAATTTTCCTTTTCTGTCCGTGATCGAGATCAGGTATGATGGCTCGTGGTGCATGCCCTGGTTCGCCAGCACGGAATAGGCGTTCACCATTTCAAGCACTGATATCGCAGGTGTTCCCAACGCTAACGAAGGCACTGCCGGAAGTTCACTTTTTATTCCCATCCTCCGTACCATAGCGATAGCGTTGTTGATACCCGTCTTCTCCAGCAATTTGACCGATACCGTATTTACCGACCCGGCTAACCCTCCCTCCATCGAATACTTCTGTTCGTAGGTTTCCTCATCGGTATTCCCGGGTGTCCATCCATCGAGGTTGGTGTAAGACTCCTGGCGAGCCGATATATAGGAACACGGGTTAACACCCTTCTCCAGCGCTGCCGCATACAACAACGGTTTCAACGTAGAGCCTACCTGTCGTTTAGTACTTTCGCGTACGTGATCATACTTAAAATATTTGTTGTCAATCCCACCGACCCAAACTTTGATCTGTCCTGTCTGCGGCTCCATCGCGAGAATTCCGGTTTGCAAAAACTGCAGATGATGCTTGAGTGAGTCATAGGTGCTCATTTCCACTGCCTTCTCTCCTTCCCAGGTAAAGATGCGCGTCTTCAGCTTCTTTTTGAGTGCCTTGATAGCAGCCTGATGGGACATGCCGGAAGCTACCAGTTTCTTATACTGCGGAAGTTGTTTGATCTTCGCCTGTGCGAGGGATTCGATCTTCTTCTTGTTTAACTGATCCTGAAATCTCTTCTGCAATGTTTTCATATGCGACCGCATCGCTTCTTCGGCATACTTTTGCATGCGTGAATCGATGGTTGTGTAGATCTTCAATCCATCGGTGTAGAGATTGTAGGCACTGCCGTCCTCCTTTTCATTATCCTTGCACCACTCGAGAAGTTCCCGTTGAATGTAAGCTCTGAAATAGGGCGCCATTCCTGCGTTGTAGGTTGTGGGATTGTATTTTAGCTGGAGTGGCCGTTTCTGAAATTGGGTCTTTTGATCGTCTTTGATGAATCCGTATTTCGCCATCTGACTAATCACCACATCGCGTCTTCTTTTAGCACGTTCAGGAAACAACCTTGGATTATAATAATGAGTAGCTTTAAGCATACCCACCAACATAGCGGACTGCTCCACCGAAAGATCTTTCACGTTCTTAGAGAAGAATCGGTCAGCCGCTGTCTTAATCCCGTAGGTGTTGTCGGCAAAAGGAATTGTATTCAGATATAAGACAAGAATCTCATCTTTTGTATAGACATTCTCAATTCGCTTGGCAATAAGAAACTCACGTACCTTATTGATCGGCAAGGACATCATCACGTATGATTTTCGTGGAAACAGGTTCTTCGCCAACTGTTGAGTAATGGTGCTTCCGCCTCCTGAACCTTCATCCTGCAAAAGCAAGCTCTTGAATAGCACACGGAATAAACTTCGGTAGTCAATTCCATCGTGGTCATAAAAGCGAACATCTTCCGTAGCGATCAGCGCGCGCTTTAGTGTTTCCGGAACATCCTTCGCTTCTACCGGGCTTCGATCCTGTTGAAAGTAACGTCCGAGCAGAACGCTGTCAGCCGAATAGACTTCACTCGCGATCGGATTTTGAATTTCTTTCAGATCTTTTTTGGTAGGTATCTTTCCGAACATCCCCATCCAAACCAGTAGCACGAATGTGGCAATGAAGGCAAACAGTGCGGCAGCACCCCACGCGGCAAGTCTAAAAAATCGGCTCCAAAAATTCGGTCGGCTAAAAAATTCTCGTACACGTGAGCTCCATCCCTTCGTTTTATCCGGCATACTTTTCTTTACTTGTGCTAGTAACGAAAAATACTGTTCCTTGTTATTGTCTTGAGGATGAGGCAACAATAAGCACGTGTAACCGCTAATTTTCTCTATTGATGGAATACGAAGACATTGTATTAACGGAACTCGTCATGTGGAAACGCAAGATGAAACGATCGCCATCGATTACGGGAGCACTAGCAAAGAGGCTCCAAACACGCATTAACACGATGCTCCCGGAGAAAGTCCATCGCTTTTTCACTGAAGCGATCAAGAACATGACTGAGGCGGTTTGCCTCGGTGCGGAATACACTTCGCCTCCGCCCACAACCGAGGTCACGTTAGAACAACGTGAAGCTTTAGTGCGCGAGCGCATCAAATTCTATCGCAACACGGCAACAGCCGAGGGTGCAATTACCGGAGCCGGTGGCATATTGCTAGGGCTTGCTGATTTTCCGATCTGGCTTGGAATCAAAATGAAAATGCTTTTTGAGATCGCAGCCTTGTACGGACGTGACGTAAGCCAATACAAAGAGCGACTTTTTCTGCTCCACATATTCGAGCTCACCTTCTCCAGCGCCAAAAACCGAGCGGCTGTATTCGATACAATCGAGAATTGGGATGCTTATGCGCGAAAGCTTCCAGAGAATGTAAATACTTTTGATTGGCGGACATTCCAACAAGAGTACCGCGACTATATTGACATCGCAAAATTGCTACAGCTCGTACCCGGCATTGGCGCAGCAGTTGGAGCTGTCGTTAATCACCGGCTGACGGAAAAGCTTGGCAACACCGCCATGAACTCCTTCAGGCTGCGGCTCCACGATTCATTAAAATTGCCGGGCATCCCGTAGAACACCCGGCAAGATTTTTATGGTGCGGCTGCGTAGCCCCAGTACGAATCAACATCACCATAGTACGTGTGGTCGTTCGTATCCGGCCAGTGATTTTTGTCAAAGCCGGGAGACATCCGGAGATACTCTTTATCCCGATTTAGGATAAAAACATGTCGCCCCGGAGATACGCGAAGTTCTTCGAATGGAATAGCGAACAGCTTGCCCCCGATTCCCAAGAATGATCCATATTCCAAAACGGCATATTCAATCCGTCCCGTATGGACATTAATCATGAGGTTATCGATGGTGCCCAGATCGTCACCTTGTGGGTTTTCAACCTTGTCACCAATGATCGAAGTGGCTGTCAATCTTTCCAATGGTCGGTTGGCATCCGGACCTTCCTGATTACTACCAGTCCGGTTGTCAGCCTCAAAAGTTTTTTCGAAAGTTCTCATAATACCTCCTCATCTTTTAGTTACTGTTGATCACGCTCAGGCGAAAAATACGATACCAACCTGGCTTAACCGGCAACTCAGCGACCACCCATTTTACGAAGCAGCCATATGATAATGACAACCACCAGAATCACTACGAATATGCCGGCATAAAAGCCAGCACTGAAGATATCTCCGATCAATTCGCAGCTGGTCATCATCAGCAACATCAGCACGAAACAACACGCAATTATATTTTTCATCTTACTATTATTTTAGAATGCATTTTAGTTTGTAATCGGTTTATCCATGCGGGGTTGATTGATTTCTCGCGATTTTGTCTTCTTTCTAATCTTCATGTTCAGGATTTCGATGAGTAACGCGAACGCCATTGAGAAGTAGATGTATCCCTTCGGCACATGCACGTGCAACCCTTCGACAACGAGTACAAGCCCGATCATCATGAGGAAAGAAATTGCCAGTAGCTTCATCGCAGGATGTTTATGAATGAAGTCACTAATCTTCTTAGCGAACACAAGCATCACCACCAATGAAATAAGTATCGCAATGACAATAATGAGTACGTTTTCCACAAGTCCGACCGCGGTGAGTATCGAGTCCAATGAAAAAACGATGTCGAGAAGAATGATCTGGATGATCGCGCCTCGGAGCGACAGGACCTTGACGCTGCGGGGATCTTCGTTTTCACCTTCGAGTTTTGCGTGGATTTCACTGCTGCTTTTGCCCAAGAGGAATAATCCACCGATGATCAGAATTACATCGCGCATGCTGAGCTCGAACGTGCGGATGGTAAGAATGGGGTCTTTTAAACCGATGATCCAGCTTACACCTAGAAGCAATGCTATACGCACCAACAGCGCGAGCAGAATCCCAATATTTCTTGCCTTCTTCTGATCAACTTGTGGTAGCCGTCCTGCGGTGATCGAAATGAAGACGATATTGTCAATACCCAATACAATCTCAAGAAACGTAAGCGTGAGCAGACTAACGATACCTTCTGTGGTGAAAAGACCTTCTAACATGTAACGAAACAATTTATTTACATGCGTTAAAAAATAATTCCTGCATCCCAAAGCCGTCTGGCACAGCATTTTAAACTGCTGGTCCTGATGACAACTCAGACATATCCACCGTTTTTGCGTATCAGCCTCACGCTGCTTACCATTGCGCTGATATTAACGGGGTTGTATCTGGGACGGGGTATATTAATCCCATTTTTCTTCGCGTGCCTCCTGGCCACGGTGCTTAACCCGGCCGTTAATTTTCTGAACAGACGAAAGATTGACCGAGTTGTATCGATCATGCTGTGCCTTGTCTCGGCCCTCGGGATAATTTTCGGCATCCTCTATTTTCTATCAACACAGATAGGCGCATTTCTGGAAGATATTCCGATACTGAAAGAGCGCTTTGCCGAGGTTGTTGTTCAGGTAAAAATCTGGGTGCGTGAAAATTTTAATATCGGTTTTCGCGAACAAGACAGGTACTTCAAAGAAACCACTGATAAAATGGCTAATGCATCTGGGCAGCCATCCATTGTGCAACGCACGTTCATTACGATTACTGAATTGATATCGTACACTATTTTTCTTCCGGTGTACACATTCCTGATTTTATACCATAAAACATTAATCATACGTTTCCTCACAGAACTTTTTAAAAAGGGTGAGGAAGACAAAGTTGTCGAAGTATTAATCGAGGGCCAATCCATTACCCAGCAATACATCACCGGTTTGATGATTGAAACTTTTATCGTGTTCGTTCTAAACTCTGTCGGCTTCTTGATCCTGGGTATCAAGTATCCAATCTTCCTGGCACTTATATCAGCGTTGCTGAATATTGTTCCGTATATCGGCATGTTGATCGCCAATGTGCTTTGTGTAGTTATCACACTGATCTCTGCAGATCCAAGCTTCAATGTGCTGTATGTTGCCGGAGTACTCACTGCCGTGCAGATCATTGACAATAACGTCCTGATGCCATTCATCGTGGGAAGTAAAATCAAGATCAATGCCCTTGCGCTCATCCTGGCCGTTGTAACGGGTGGCGCAAT
>DASWTM010000327.1:0-27266 GCA_036402115.1 Chryseosolibacter sp. | reverse complement strand
AAAAAACGAAAGGGAAGTAATTCCAAATTACTTCCCTTCGCAAAAGTCTTAGGTTTTACCTAATTACTTCTTCTTCTTAGCAGCCTTCTTTGCAGACTTCTTTGCAGTCTTCTTTGCTGCTTTCTTCGCTGATTTTGCCATAGCGTTTTTGAATTTAAGTTTAAAAATTTATTAAACGATACGAAAAGTTATAACAAAATTTTTATTCGCAAAAATTTTTCGCAAAAAATTTTTTTTGGTGAAGATTTTTCATGAACTGAAAAATACGTGATCGCATCGTTCATCATCATCATATCACGTTCACTTCTGCGTGAAGATCAATCTGAAATTTTTCTTTCACGCTGCGCTGAATGTCTTGCGCGAGTTGCCAGATTTTTTTTCCATCACCACCACCGTAGTTGACGAGCACAAGAGCCTGATGCTTGTGAACCCCAATGTTTTCAAGGGTTTTGCCCTTCCACCCACAATTTTCGATGAGCCACGCAGCAGGAATTTTTATCAGATTATTTTCTCCCGGAAAGGATGGAACGTTCGGAAAATTTTTTTTGAGCGCTGAAAAAAGATGAAAATCGATCGAAGGATTTTTGAAAAAACTTCCTGCATTTCCGATAAAATCGGGATCCGGGAGCTTACTTTTTCGAATAAAAATAATTGCGTCACTAACGGCTCGAACTGTCAACTTTTCGACATTTTTCTCTTTCAGCACATCCTGGATCGCTCCGTAGCTGACATTGAATTGATGATTTTTTTTGGTCAGAGTTAAAGTAATACTTGAAATGAAATACTGATTTTTCAATTCTTGTTTGAAAATACTTTCGCGATATCCGAACAGACATTCCTCTTTCCTAAACACACGAACATTACCGGTCTTCAACTCGATTGCTTCGACATTGTGGATAACTTTTTCAATCTCCACACCGTAAGCTCCGATGTTTTGCATGGGTGCAGCGCCTACTGTGCCCGGTATCAACGACAAGTTTTCAATTCCACCGAGGTCTCGTTCGACACAATGCATCACCAAACCATGCCAGCTTTCCCCGGATTGTACCCTCATCACCACTTTCTCATCGCTTTCACTGACGATTTCAATTCCATTAAGCTCATTTTTCACAACAAGGCCGTCAAAATCGCGCGTCAACAGCATATTGCTGCCGCCACCGAGTATCAAGACAGGATTTTTTTTGAAAATATCAGACTGAAATAATCGCTGAGCGTCAGAAACTGTTCGGATGATGGTAAAATATCGCGCGTTCGCGCGTAAGTGAAAGGTATTGAAGGGGAGGAGATCTACATTTTCCGTTATTTCCATCGTGTCATCATGATAGTTGAACATTCAAAGGTGATAAATTTCGTGCAAACTCCGATTGATGGTGTCAATTCTCGAAATCGTGTCACTCACATGATCACGGTATGGACAAAGCAGAGCACTCTATGGATGTAAAAATGCTATTCCATAGGCTGCTCTGATCTGGAAAGATTCTAAAGTTGCTTGGCGAGTTCTTCCTTGGAAAGTTTTAAGAGGCATATTCTTGGAAATCGGCCCGCGAGATACGTTGTTCCGCAGACAATCAGCCCTTCATCACGAGTGCTTGTAATGCTGGCGACTTCAAATGGATTCGAAAATCCGAGGTAACGGCTACTGAGAAACATTCCGGTGGACTCGTTGTAAAAGAAAAGTCCGATCTGTTTTGATTTGGTGTCGGTCGCGAAGATCAAGGTGTTGGCACCGTTGATCGGCTTGCTCATGATTTTCACCGGAGCATTGGTCACTAATTCCGGAAAGGAGAATCCCCCCAGGTCAACTGCTGTTGTCGTTCCGTTAGTAGCCAGGTTTACGTTCGGCAGAAAGAAATTGTCCCCAAAGTTGAAACGTGACGCGGCAAACTTGCTTCCTCCGAGGGGATGTACAGCGCTAAACCCTCCGTCATCCTGTTGGCCCTGCACTACACCCAGGGTTGGATTCTGTGAAAGGTTCGAAAACATCAAGGACAACGTGTAGTTGTAGAATCCATTGAAGAAATATCCGCCATCAGGAATTTTTCCAACCTGGAATGGAAGTCTCTTCCCCGTTCTGAGGAAGTGATTGATGATTGGTTCCTCTACATCTTCACCAGCACCAATCGTGAGTGCGAGCGAATTGCCAACGAACGCGCCCGTGATCGAATGGCGTGAGACGATCGTATTCTTCTCTTCCTGATTATAGCTAAGCAGAACGAAGCCCGAGGTACCATCCACATCAACAGCAGCTGGATAGGTGATTCCACCGATGGGTGTTATGGTTGGATTTTCTGCGTTCTCATCAATTGAAATAAGCTGCGCCTGGAGGCTGAATGCATCCATACAAATAAATGAAAGTGTATTCCCGGAGGTGATGATCGGCCCGATCGGGTTGACAAAGTTGTCATCGAGAAGCGTTTCCTTGACGAACTTTCCATATTTATCGGCCTTCATGACATAAACGCCACGAAAAGTTGATTCGGCAATAGTGCGCTCGGCCAGAATCAGGTATCCATCATCGGTCGTCTGACGCAGAGCGATTGGATAAATACCAGACGAGAATATTTTATTATCGATAACAGACGTGAAATTCGCCTGATCGAAGGAGGGGTCTGACTTTTCCGTACATGAAAAGATGAAACCGGAAATCAAAAGACAAAGCAGGCTTACTTTTTTCATGGAACTACTTACGGTTATCGGTTGATCGGAAATTTTTAGCCAGGAATCGCAGTGGAAAAATGGATCCCGCGCTGATCAGTATGGAATTCAGTCGCATGTCATCGAGGGTATCACCCACACCTGAAAGCTGGTTATTGCTATAGCGATTTTCAGTGGAAGCAATGTTGCTCATTCCCTTACGATACTGGATGTCAAGGTTAAGCCGGACGTTTCCGAGATTATAGTATACGCCCACGCCACCGAGTAATCCCCAATGATTTTTTGCGTACAGATCCTTAGCGCCAACAATGATGGTCTCATCTTTGAATTGGTTCGCCCCTCCGGAAGCAAAATCAGTTCCCTGGATGTCAACGGACTTCGTAGCGTTTACACGTATGGATGAATAAATGCCTGCTTGTACGTACGGGCTCAGCTTATTGAACATTTTTTCGTACTTGGCAAGAACAGGAAAATCGAAATAGTCGAGGTTTTGCGTCTGGGTATAGATCAATTCAAGCGCATTGCCTGGATTTTCGGTATCGATCCATGCGTACGAATTGGAATACTCGAAGCTGTTATGGCGGAAGGTGGGTTGAAAGCTCAACGATAGACCGCTGAAGTAGAATGTTGCTTCGATGACAGCATGCGCCCCAAGATTCCGGTAGTTTTTGTACTTCTTTTCAATTTCGGTCAGATCGTAATTGGATGGTGACAGCACGGAGTATTGTTTGGTTACGTCAGCACCTGAAACGTTTGCCCCGGCTTTAAACCCAAGGAACCACTGTTTCTTTAAAAAAACTTCCTTCTCTTTATTCTTATTGAACTTGGGAAGTTTCTGCGGCCTTGGCTGTGCGTATGCCGCTACAGTTGCTATCAGGCACAACAACGGTATTACAAAGTTTTTCATCTGCCTGCAGGTTTTATTTTCGAAACAGATGAACAATGCAGGATAGCGATGCTATCTCTTTTGGGTTTTGTCTGTTGGGATTCCATGGGGTTATTGTGCGATTACCAATTTCTTCGATTGTTGGAAAAAGCCGGCTTTCATTTGATAAATATAATTTCCTGCTGGTAAATTCTGAAGATCGATTTCTTTCGAATGCGTTCCTGGCGTGTAGGTATCATTCACCCACTCACTCATTTTCTTTCCTTGTTTGTCGAACAAGTCGATGCGCACCAGCGTAGTGCTGTTGATCCTAAACGAAACTTTCGTTTTGTCTTTTGCAGGATTTGGGTAGCAGTCTTCCAGCGCAAACCGATCACCAATAAAACTATCAAGGCCCGTAATAACTTGCTGCGCGAGCGGAATCGATTCGAACTTTACACCATCGCTCGTTCCCTGGGCGGTCATCAGTCCGGGAAAAATTTCGTTAAGACGCGCATCATCCACCAGCAGCCAATCCTTCACAATGTTTCCGTAAATCAATCGATAGTCGTACTGCATCTCAACGTTTGCCTTTGTCAGATCGGGAACATTTCCTACTACACCCGGCTTTACACCTTTTCCGAATATGAACATAGGTCCACCTGTTCCGTGGTCAGTTCCAAAACTTCCGTTGGAATAAATTCTGCGGCCGAATTCGGATGTCGTAATGGTTAACACACGGTCTTCAAGTCCGCGCTTGCGCAAGTCTTCCTGAAATGCATGCATCGCGGAGGAGATGTGATACATCAGCGCTGCGTGCGACCCCATCGTTGGATCGTAACTTTCGACCTGGTCTGCATGGGTGTCGAAGCCACCGATCTTTACCAGGAAAACTTTCGTTTTGCATCCACCAGACAGGAGTTTTGCAATGATTTGAAGCTGTGGTGTTAAATGGTTTTTATAACTGCCCTCCGGTGCATTGAACGGATATTTTTCCGGGTAACTGGTATGCCCTGTTATCAAATTGCCGGCAGCATAAACCTGCGCCAGTCGTTCAGCATAATCTTTCGATTTGTCTTCCAGGCTGAGTATCCAATCCAACTCATTATAATAAGGAGAGTTTTCCAAAAACTGTGGTGGTATACCGCGAGGATCGACTTCCTCATCAATAAATCCCTCGAGCTCTTTCACCAGGTTTGCGAACGCTTCGGGATTATCGATTGAAATGGAGGTTGGAATATTTCCCTGCTGATGGAAAATCAGCGACACATCACTTCCCATCTCAATGGCAAGCGGATCAGGCATTTCTGCATTTGGAAATTCCTGCGGATACTGTTTCGGAGCAATTTCCTGCTGCAAATAACGGCCGACCCATCCGGACTGATAGTAATCTTCAAACGATCCGCCCATGAACCAGATATCCCTTCCACGAAAGTGTGAGCCATTGTTGTTTTTGTACGAGACGCCTTGCACAATTGAGAGGCGGCCGCGATCATATAGATCTTTCATTGCCTGCATGTCCGGATGAAGCCCGACTTGTTTTTCAGGAGCAAGTGTCGCGTCAAGTGGAATCATTTTCCGAAGACTGTTCTTTGCGGGAATGGCGATGTTGGCGCGCTTACTATAATAAAGTTCGTAGTCGTCAACCGGGATGACGCTGTTAAGGCCATCATTTCCACCGTGCATTTGCAAAATCACCAGCACTCGATCGTTGCTAAGACTTTCTTTTGCCATCCTCGTCAGCGCATTATCGCGCATCAGGTTTACCGGAATGCCGGCAATAGTGAACGGCACACTCATCGCCACCGGTAAACTTTTCAAAAAATCTCTTCTTGAATTCTTCATGGGTTATGCAAGTTGGTATTCCGGTGACTGAAGTAATGCGTTGAATAAAAATTCGAGCTGATCGCGAAGGTCAATTGCGCCTTCGTTCCATCGCGTGGTCCAGTAGGCTTCGTCAAACTGTTGTAAGAACCGGCTTCGGAAATAGTTGAGACGCTGGTAAGTCAGCGATGCTGTGTCATCGGTGGCATCATCGAAAGACAGATTGTCCGCCATGGGTAAAAAGTAGCTGGCTAACGCGATGATCAGCGCTCTTGCGTCTGGCGCCTGCGTTGGAAAGTTTGTATCAACATAATCGTAAACGTTCACCGAGAACATCTGTGCATTCGCCCGCGTCACAACGTTCCTTACGAACTCATAGCGTCTTGCGAGGTAGTTCGGTGTGATCCAGCTGCGATGATAAATCGGATATTGATGATACGCTTCATAACCTGCGACATCGTAAGGTTCATAGAAATTCATCCCGAGATTCCCGATTGCCCCCTGGATTTCTTCTGTAGCCATGTAAAACTGTTCGGTCTGCGTAGTCATAGACGGCAGCGAAATAGAAAATGCGCGCAGTGTACCCAGGACGAGGTCAAGCGGTGATTTGATAATGCCACCAAAGTTATCATCCTTCACATCACCCGCACTTGCCTCGTAAAAATGTTGGCTTCTGAGAAGATTCTCGATCACCGGCTGAATCTTGTAACCATTTGCCACCAGTGTATTTGCCATTTCAGTAATGATAGGACCATCAATAGCTAACGCTGTCGCAGGTGTGTGTGGTGCGTAGACAAAGAACCGGTAAATCTTCCAGCAGATATTTTTCGCAGTTTCAGGCTTTGAATAGATTAGATCAATGAGCTGTCGAATTTCATCCAAAGCACTTTCTTCCGTTGCGTTGCCTCCGTTCATCAGCAGTGGATCTCCCTGGATCACTGCATTGTTGAATCGTGAAGAAAATGTTTTAGGGTCATTATCGTGGGCAGAGGCGTTCATCGTACCGCCCCGGACTTTTCCTCTTGGAAGATTCGTGTCGGGATCGCGCGTCACGAAATCGTCATCGAGTTCCCAGCCTGACAATACTTTCGCTGCGGCTTGAACATCTTCTTCAGTAAATAAAATGTAATCGCCAGGTCCGGAAGGCGAGGGGAGCGTGCCTTCTAAGCCACGTCCAATTGTATAGAGTTCAAGGAGTTCCCGCGCATAGTTTTCATTCGGACTTCCCTTCACATTAAGATTCCCATCAAGCAAACGCAACATGGCCTGGTCAACGCTGACTTTCACCGTCAGCTCTTTGAAGTTTACTTCCGGCAACGGATCCATCGCGTCCCTGGCAAAGAGCCGGAACAACTGATTTTGGAAATACATCGCGCGGCTACTGCTTACTTTCGATTGAATACAGGTGAAGTGCGAGTGAAGAAAGAATACAAGTTTTTCCCTGGCCGAATACGCTAGTGAAAGATTGGGTGCAATTCCTTCACTCATCATCTGTCCGATGAACCAACTCTTGAAGTAAGTCTGGAGTTCATCGTCATCGCTGTTCGCATCATTTTCCGGAATCTCGAACCATGGAAGACCAGTTTCAGGATCGGGCGGAAGCACAGGGTTGGGGAGTGTTGAGCGGAAAAGTTGAGTGATGGCTTGTGCGGGGGTTAACGCTGCGTACTCATCGATCTGGCTTTTTGTAGCGCCAAACGTAGCTCTTCTTAATAAATGGGCAGCCCTCTTGAGGCCTAAGGTCCCATTGTATTCAGGTAACGGCATGGGGGATGTTTGTAATAAACCCTTTATTCAAGGAAAAACTAAATTATACTTTTAATGCGGGACAAAATGCATTAGCGGCCGATTATTGTCATTTTTCCGGTGTGAGAGGCTGTTACCATTTCGGTTACGAACGAAAACAAGTGTTAATTCGGAATCGATTGAATATTTTTAACGCTTGAACATAAGATACAATGAAGATTATTGAGTGTCCGCGCGATGCGATGCAGGGGTTGGAAACTTTTATCCCAACGGAAAAAAAGATAGCGTACATCAATGCGCTTCTTGAGGTGGGCTTTGATACAATCGATTTTGGAAGTTTCGTCTCCGCGAAAGCCATTCCGCAAATGCGAGACACAAAGGAAGTTTTGGCGGAAATCGACTGGAGAAAAAGCAAATCAAAGTTGCTCGCGATTGTGGCGAATACACGGGGCGCGGAAGAGGCATCAGCCTTTGAAGGAATTACTTACCTCGGATTTCCACTTTCTATCTCGGAGACGTTTCAGCAACGAAATACAAACAAGTCGATTGGCGAAGCACTGAGCACCCTGGAAGAAATTCAAAACATCTGCGAGCGTTCCGACAAAAAGTTAGTGACCTACATCAGCATGGGCTTCGGAAATCCCTATAATGATCCTTATGATGTAACCCTTGTTGCCAATTTTGTCGACATCATACGTACGGTTGGAAGCAAGATCATTTCGTTGTCCGACACCATTGGTGTTTCTAATCCCGAGAACATCACATACCTCTTCTCAAATCTGGCAAAACAATTCCCAGAAATAGAATTGGGCGCGCACCTGCATTCTAATCCTGCGACATCGAGGGAAAAAATTGATGCTGCATACAAGGCCGGATGCAGGCGCTTTGACGGGGCTATTCGGGGATTTGGTGGTTGCCCCATGGCGAATGACAAATTGGTTGGTAATATGGCAACAGAGACGATTTTGTCTTATCTCAACGAAAACAACGTTTCAACAGGATTAGACGAGGTTGCATTTGCAAAAGCGCTAACACTGGCTGACAAGACCTTTCCTTCACACTAGATTTATCGCGAATAGGTGAAAATCTTACGTTTCGCCACTTTGGCTCAATATCTGCTTAACTTTGCTTAACTTCGATTAAACCTCATTTGTCATGAAGCGATTCAGTTTGCTTTTTATTTTACTATCGTTTGCTTCGCTTACGTTTTCGCAAAGCGCAAAAGACTATACGCAGAAGGGTCGCGAGCTTTACGAAAAGCGTGAGTTTATGGAGGCGTTATTGAATCTGAACAAAGCACTTGAGATTGATCCTAACTATGCGCAGGCATACTTCGTTCGCGCCAATATCAAAGATGCGTTTGATGATCGTCATGGTGCGATGAAGGATTACAACCATGCTGTGGAAAAGAACCCAAAGTTTGCCGATGCTTTTTTCGCTCGCGGCAATGTGAAAATGAAATTGCAGGATTATTATGGTGCGATAGCAGATTACACGTCAGCGATAGCACTAAACGAAAATTACATTGACGCATACTTCAATCGCGGCAAAGCAAAGCAGTTCCTTCAGGCATACGAAGATGCGATCAACGATTGCAGTAAAATCATTCAGCTTCATCCAAAGAATGTTGATGCGTACTTCATGCGCGGTATTCTCCGAATCGATTTTGGTGATCTTAAAAACGGCTGTCTTGATTTGAGCAAGGCTGGTGAGCTAGGCGATTTGAAAGCATACGAGACCATCAAAGAAAAGTGTAATCTTAAATCAGATAGCGTTTCCACCAAATCCGAAGGCGGAAATTAGATCATAACTTTGTAGATCTTTCCGGGCAATGATGAGATTGCTCCTTTAAATTCAAGATTAAGAAGGATCGAGGCAAGTTGACTAATTGGTATACTTGTCTTCCAGCTGAGTTCATCAATCATTAATTGCTTGTTGTTCTCGAGTAGCGTGAGGAGGACGGTCTGTTCATTCGGCTCGAAGTTTTCCAACGATGGATTTTGTTTCTTCACCGGAGCCCGGCCGAGCACCCACCCCGTAATGTATTCGAGATCTTTTACACTCGTGATCAAATGCGCGCGATTTGATTTGATGAGATTGTTGCAACCCTCCGAATGACTTTGACCGATGTTCCCTGGAAACGCAAATACATCTTTGTTGTAGCTGTTTGCGATCTCTGCTGTGATCAATGCCCCACCTTTTTCCGCAGCTTCAACAATTACTACTGCATCGGACAAGGCGGCAACAATTCTGTTCCTTGCCGGGAAGTTGTGCGCGTCCGGTTGCGTCCCGAAGCGATGCTCCGTAACCAATCCGCCATTGAGCATCATCTGTTTGGCGATCTCTTTATGTGACGCAGGGTAGATGTTATCCATTCCGCTTCCCATCACACCGATAGTAGGCAAGTTGTTTTTTATGGAGTGTTTGTGGGCATGGATGTCAATTCCATAAGCAAGGCCACTGACGATTAACGGTTGATGAGGTACAAGATCGCGCACAAACTCTTCAACACACTCTCGGCCATACTGAGTTGCTTTCCGTGTACCAACAATTCCGATGGTCTTCGGGTTTTCAAAATCGATGACACCCTTTGTATAAATGAGGGAAGGCGCATCATTTACTTGCTTAAGCCGTGACGGATAATTGGTATCACTAAAGAAAATCAACTGAACATTTTCCTTTTCTGCTTTGCGTAATTCTTTTTCTGCGGCCTGGAATGTTTTACCTGTTTTTATCGCTGCGGCTGTGACTTCACCCACGCCTGGAATGCGTAAGAGTTTCCCCTTGGGTGTTTGGAATACTTTCTCGGCTGAGCCAGAATAATTAACGAGTTGCCGGAGGAGGTAATCTCCGATTCCAGGAATGAAATGTAAGGCAAGAAGCGCAAGGCGATTTTGATCCATGAACGAAAGAAGACATGAAAAAAGGGAAGGAGATCCCTAGTGAAGCTTTTCGCGAAGCTCTACCAGGAAACTACGAACGCTGCGCAACGATTCGAGCATTTCCATTTTATCTTTTACAGCCTGAGAGTCATTTCGCAACATCTCTTTCGCACCTTGTAGCGTGAATCCTTTTTCTTTTACAAGGTGAAAGATCGTGCGAACGTTATCGATATCTTCTTTGGTGAACTGTCGATTGCCTTTTCTGTTCTTCTTTGGCTTGATGATGTCAAACTCAGATTCCCAGAAACGAATAAGGGAAGGGGCTACATTGAAAATTTCCGCTACTTCTCCGATGGAGTAGTAAAGTTTTTCGATTTCTTTTTCTTTGTACGCCATGTTACTGAGCAAGATAAGTAATTAAACCATTATCATCAATCTGAACAGGGGATTCAGGAAAATCTTTTTTGGAAAGATCCTGGATGATTTTAATGACACGTTTGGTGCTATCAATTTCTACGCCCGCACCATACGACTGCATCGTTGGAGTAATTTGAGCATAATAAAATTTTCCTGCAACATCTGTGTGGACTTTAATAATCGGAGCGAGTCCGTTAATCCCATTTACGGAAATGCCGCGATACGTGCAGAAATTTCCAAGACTATAAGAGATGAAACGATTCTTATACACTTCAACTCCGCGGGTTACGTGTGGGCCATGACCGAAAACAATATCGGCTCCCGCATCAATGAGTGTGTGTGCAAAATGATAGACATCACCGCGGTCTTCACCAAAGTATAATTCGTGTTTGCGAGGGACTTGTTGATATTGAGCACCTTCCGCTCCGCCATGAAATGAAATGATGATGATGTCAACCAGTGAGTCGAGTTGTGCAACGATTTGTTTTGCTCCTTCAATGTCATTGATGCTGACGCAATTGGTATTGGGTGCAAACGCTGCAAGTCCGTAACGCACGCTATCTTTAATGAAGATGGTTGTTTTATGGGTGATCTGCCCGGCATGGAGAATTCCTGCCTGCTCAAGTGTTCGCATGCTGCTGATGCGCCCTGAATCGCCCATGTCGCCTGCGTGATTGTTGGCGAGGCTCATCATATCAAATCCCGCATTCGTCAGATTTTTCACATAACGAACCGGTGTGCGGAAAGCGTAACATACTTTTGGGTCTTTACATTTTTTCGGAATACCACCGCTGTCGAGCAACGTTCCTTCAAGATTTCCAAAGGTGACATCCGCATCGCGAAGAACCGATTCGACATTCTTCATGAGAAACACACCATCTTGTGGTGGTAATTTGTCCTCAGGGTAATTTGTTCCCATCATGATATCGCCAACACCAATTATGGAAACGGTATCCGGACGAAGAGTAAGTGAATCGGGTTTAACAGCGGCTGAGTCGGAATTTATCTGTGCGCTTAGACAGAAAGGGATAATCAGCAAAAGAAATGCAACACTAGCACGCATAATGACAGTTCGAAAAATGGACTGCAAAGAAAAAGAACTTTGTTGAGATTGAGAAGAACTAATCGAGAGATTCGTGCGACTGGCTTGCTTCTTCGATAAGTCGCTGGTATTCCTTGTTGCTTAGATCGCGCTGGAAGAAATTGATTGGGTTGACGTGCTGACCCTGGAACCAAACTTCATAATGCAGGTGAGGTCCTTTTGATAAACCGGTATTTCCGACAAAACCGATCAGGTCTCCACGTTTCACGCGCTGGCCTTCTTTTACATTGAACTTAGATAGGTGAGCATATCTGGTTTCGTATCCATAGAAATGGTCGAGATAGATCACGTTTCCATAACTTTGCGAGTAATACGCTTTGATGACTTTTGCGTCTCCCGAAGCGTAGACAGGTGTTCCAACATCCGCTGTGAGATCTAATCCTTTGTGTTCACGAACATATCCGAGGATCTGGTGGAAGCGTGAACCGTAAGTTGTGTGGAGATACGTCAATTGTTGATTGCTCAGCGGCTGAATGGCTGGCTTGGCTGACCACATTGCAGTTTTCTTTTCGAGGATCTTATCAATCTCATCGTACGATTGGATTTCAATTTCAGCCTGGTGTAAAAGTTTTTCAACTCGCTTTGCTTCGTGATAGATGACCGGGAACTCTAATAATAACTTGCTATTAATCTTTTCGCTACCACCCACACCGGCCCCACGTATACCAGCGTCCAGCGGGTGCGAGTCCAGAATCACACGATAATTGTAATCATCTTTCTGAATGAACTCTGCAAGCTTCTTATCTGCCATGTAAACACGGTGACGCAACTCAGCCCACTCTGCTTTCCTTACTTGGTTGTCTTGCTCAAGCAAGAACTCATCAACTGTTTCAAAATAATTCCGCAGGTAAAAATATCCACCGGTAGCAACGATCGTAGCGACCATCAGGAAAACAAGCGCGCGATCACGCAATGCGCGTCCTTTCAGATAGAACGGCTCGTATCGGCATGTATCCGGATTATATCGGTACTTGGTTCTTGCCATCAGTCGAGTGATTGATTTTGTTTGTGGCTGGTAGTCTTTAATACTTCGTAGTTTACACTAGTCACCCCCTCAATCATAAAATGAACCGGGTCAACTGGTTTTCCTTTGCGCAACACCTCGTAATGAAGGTGTGGAGCGACCGAGCCGCCACTACTTCCAACCGAGCCAACGGCCATTCCCTTTTTTACGCGCTGGCCAACGCGAACATTAATTGTCTCGAGGTGAGCATAGCGCGTTACGAAGCCATGACCGTGATCAATGTCGATGAAGTTTCCGTATCCAGCCTGCACATCACTTCGCTTTAATTCTACCACCGTTCCATTCGCAGACGCGAGCACTTCAGTTCCGCGCGGAGCTGCGATGTCGATACCCGGATGTTCATACATTCCCTTATGAAAGGGGTTGATACGCATTCCAAAGCCCGATACTAGATTGTCTGCAGTTAATTCTTTTACAGGAGGAAGTGTCGGCATAGCATAGATGCGCTCGGCATCTTTCAGATCCATGGATAATTTGTCAGAGAAGTAAGACGTGGTGATTCCTGACTGATGTAATAAGCCACCGGATTTTTCTTCAATCGCTGCGATGGTCGAGCGAAATCCTGACGCGTCTGCAAGGAGTATTTTTCTAGAGGCAATGCCGGTGTTGGATGCCGTTTCTTTTATTAACGGAGTTCCAAAAAATTTGAGATGAAGTGTCTCGTCTTTTTTGCTGAGTTGGTTAAGGGATTCGTCAATCTGGTCGAGTTGCGCGGTTAGCATCTTCTGATTCCTCGCCAATGCATTGTTTTCTTTTCTCAAGGCAATCTCTTTTTCAGAATCGATAAAGAAATCGTGAAGGGTGAGCATGGCGGCAAGGATGAGGATCGCTGAAACGAGAACACCGCTGATGTAGAAAACCACATCGGGCGTCTTCACTTTAATGCGCTCATACTGGCATTTTTCCTCATTGTAACGATACAATGTCCGCATGTTTGCTCTTCAGGTTACTAAGTTAGATCAGGTCATCCTGACCATTAAAAAAATAGGCTACAACTGCGTATTCTCTACTAACTGCTTTATTTTTGTGGCTTGCTTTGCCGGCAGTTTTCTGGAAAATAGTCGGGCAATATAGCAAAAATCAAGTATTTAGCCGCTTAAACACCAAATTGGAATGGATTCTGGCCTGATCAGACGTACTTTTTTAAAATTTTTTGAGAAAAAAGGGCATTTAATAGTGCCGTCAGCTCCCTTAGTGCTGAAAAATGACCCCACACTTCTGTTCACAAACTCCGGAATGGTCCAATTCAAGGACTACTTCCTCGGAAACGCCACACCAAAAGCCAATCGGATCGCAGACACCCAAAAATGTCTTCGCGTAAGCGGGAAGCACAATGACCTTGAAGAAGTAGGCATCGACACCTATCACCATACGATGTTCGAAATGCTGGGCAACTGGTCGTTTGGCGATTATTTTAAGAAGGATGCGATTGCGTGGGCATGGGAGCTTCTGACCAACGAATACAAACTGCCAACGGACAGACTATACGTGACCGTATTTGAAGGCGACAAAAAGGAAAATCTTCCATTCGATCAGGATGCGTATAACTATTGGAAACAATGGATCGCTGAAGATCGCATTTTGAAAGGGAACAAGAAAGACAACTTCTGGGAGATGGGTGATCAGGGGCCTTGCGGTCCATGTTCGGAGATTCACATCGATCTGCGCTCAGAGGCTGAGGTGAAAAAACTTCCGGGTAAAGAATTAGTCAATCAAGGACACCCTCAGGTGATTGAGATTTGGAACAACGTGTTCATGGAATTCAATCGCAAAGCAGATGGATCACTAGAAAAACTTCCCGCGCAACACGTTGATACAGGAATGGGTTTCGAGCGCCTCTGTGTAGCGATCCAGGGAAAAACATCCAACTACGACACGGATGTATTCACACCATTACTGGATTTCATCAGCGATGCAGCGAAGATCAAGTACAAGGCTGACGAGAAAACGGATATCGCCATGCGGGTAATTGCCGACCACGTTCGTGCAGTTTCATTTGCGGTCAGCGATGGCCAGCTTCCATCCAACACTGGCGCGGGTTATGTGATCCGCAGAATTTTGAGAAGAGCTGTACGCTATGGATTTACGTTTCTGAATTTCAAAGAGCCGTTCATCTATAAGCTTGTACCGGTACTCGCGAATCAGTTCAAAGATGTGTTTCCCGAACTCGATGCGCAAAAAGACTACGTGGCAAAAGTAATTTTTGAGGAAGAGACATCGTTCCTCCGAACGCTTGACAAAGGCTTAAAGAGGATTGAAAGCATACAGTCTGAGTTGAAAGATAAAACCATCAGTGGCGAACTTGCTTTCGAGTTGTATGACACATTTGGATTTCCATTTGACCTTACTTCGTTGATTGCGCGCGAGCGTGGATTCACAGTGGACGAAGCGGGTTTCAAAAAGGAAATGGAAAAGCAGAAGACGCGCTCAAAGGCAGACGCTGCAAAAGAAACAGGCGACTGGAATCTGGTTGGCGAAGATGAGAAGACTGAATTCATCGGCTACGAACACCTTGAGTCACCGGTGAAGATTGTAAAATACAGAAGCATCAAGCAGAAGAATAAAGAGTTGTTCCAGCTGGTGTTTGATAAAACTCCGTTCTACGCAGAGAGCGGTGGACAGGTGGGAGACACCGGTTACATCGAGAGCAATGGCGAGAAAATTTCTATTGTCGATACGAAGAAAGAGAACGAGCTGATCATTCATTTTACAGAGAAACTTCCTTCTGACCTGACGAACACGTTCAATGCAGTTGTTGCGAAAGGAAAACGTCAGCTGACAATGAACAATCACTCGGCTACACACCTGCTGCATGCAGCATTGCGCCAGGTTCTTGGCAAGCACGTTGAACAGAAAGGTTCGCTCGTGAATGATAAGATCCTGCGTTTCGACTTCTCACACTTCTCCGCGATGACACCGGAAGAAATTCAGAAAGTGGAAGACATCGTGAATCAGAAGATCCGTGAGGATATTGACCTCGATGAAAAACGCAACGTTCCAATTGAACAAGCGAAAGGACTTGGCGCGATGGCGTTGTTTGGAGAAAAGTATGGTGATTTTGTACGCGTCATTACGTTCGATCCAAAGTTCTCTGTTGAACTTTGTGGAGGTACCCACGTAAAGGCTACTGGAAATATCGGTCTCTTTAAGATTGTGTCGGAAAGTTCAGTGGCTGCGGGTGTACGAAGAATCGAAGCCATCACCGCTGAAAATGCCGAGTCGTTCGTGCGTACAGAATTGAATCTGCTCGATGAAGTACGGACGTTACTGAAAAATCCGAAAGACATCATCAATGCAGTGAAGAGCTTGTCGGAAGAGAAGCATGCACTGGAGAAAAAGCTGGAGGCTATTAACGTTGAGCGCGCAAATCTTATTAAAGATCAGCTTGCCTCGAAGGCTCAGGCATCTAATGGCTTTACGCTTATTCTTGAAAAAGTTGCCGTTCCGAATGCAGATGCGTTGAAGAACATCGCATATGCTTTGAGGAACCAGTTCGATAATTTACTACTTGTATTAGCGGCAGATGTCGATGGCAAACCACAGGTTGCTGTGATGCTTGGCGATAAGGTTCTTGCCGGTGGAAAGTTTCATGCCGGGAATATGGTGAAAGAACTGGCGAAAGAAATTGAAGGTGGCGGAGGAGGTCAGCCTTTCTTTGCAACAGCAGGAGGGAAGAACATTAACGGCTTAAATACGGTTATCGAAAAAGCGAAACAACTGATAAAGCACTAAGCTGCATGAACCCGGCAATCCGCGATAAGTACACTGTTGTTATTGGGCTTGAAGTTCACGCACAGCTATTGACGAAAAGCAAGATTTTCAATGGGGATTCTTCCGTATTTGGAAGTGCACCCAATACCAATATCGATGTCATCTCGCTCGGTCATCCCGGTACGCTTCCAAAGCTGAATAAGCGCGTGGTGGAACTCGCGGTGAAGATGGGGCTCGCGTGCAATTGCGAGATCAGCCGTCTTACCATTTTTGATCGAAAGAATTATTTCTATCCTGATCTTCCGAAAGGATATCAGCTGACGCAGGATCGTGCACCCATCTGCAAGGGCGGGTATATTACGATCAAGTCGAAGGATGGCGAAAAGAATATTCCGTTGAATCGCATTCATATGGAGGAGGACGCAGGAAAGTCGATTCACGCAGACAGCGAAAAAGATACGTTGATCGATCTGAACCGTGCCGGAACACCGCTGATTGAGATTGTTACGGAGCCTGCTTTAAGGAGTTCCGAAGATGCTGGTGCTGTTCTTGCGGAAATAAGAAAGATTGTACGCTACCTCGATATCTGCGATGGCAACATGGAAGAAGGTTCGCTTCGATGTGATGCGAACGTTTCCATCATGCTGAAAGATGCAACTACGTTTGGTAAGAAAGTTGAGATCAAAAACATGAACTCGATCAAGAACGTGCAACGCGCCATCGACTCGGAAGTCGAGAGACAAATCCGCGAGATTGAGAAAGGGAATGCGATTGTTTCGGAGACTCGAACGTTTGATGCTGTGACTGGCAAAACGGCTGGCATGCGGACAAAAGAAGAGCTGAACGATTACCGTTATTTTCCAGATCCGGACTTGTCTCCTGTAACGATTTCAGAAGAATGGTTGTCTGCGATCAAGGCTGAGATGCCTGCGCTTCCAAATGAGTTGTTTGGGCGATTCATTTCGCACTATCAGGTACCAGAATACGATGCAGGTGTGCTCACCGAATCACGTGATGTTGCACTGTATTTTGAAGCGACTTGTCAGAAGACCAAAAATTTTAAGGCCGCATCCAATTGGGTGATGGGACCCGTGAAATCCTATTTGAATGAGTTTGGCGTATCGGCCGATGAATTTCCAGTTACGCCTTCAAAACTTGCCGAATTGATTGAACTGATTGATGCGGGGCAGGTGAGCTATACGGTGGCCGCTCAGCGCTTGTTCCCTGAATTGTTCAAGAATCCAAACAAGTCAGCGCTGGAAGTGGCACGGCAATTGAATCTTCTGCAGGACAGCAGCCAGGAATCGCTACAACCGATCATTGACGAGGTGATCAAGGAGTTTCCTTTGAAGGTTGAAGAGTATCAAAAAGGTAAAAAAGGTATTATTACAATGTTCATGGGCGAAGTAATGAAACGCAGCAAGGGAAAAGCTGATCCAAAACTTGCCAATGAGTTGTTGACCAAAAAATTGAAGAGTTTATAACATGAAATCTCCAGGAATTAGAATGAATAATCGCACCGGAATCACCCACAGTTTACGCATCGTATTTTTTGTGTTTATCGTACTTGGCATCTCTTGCGCTGGGGCGAGCACTGATGACGCAGGCGCGACTGCAGCCGTTGATCAAAATGCAGCTTCGTGGACGGTGACGGTAAAAGGTAAGGTTGGTTTTCCTCAGCAAGGCCAGATTGTCATTTCTGAAATGAAAGACAATAACACGGGAGGATGGCAGGACACGATCAAGCTAAAGTCGGATTACACTTTTGCGAAGAAGATCAAACTCACTGAGCCAGGCTATTACCGCATTAATTTTTACAACAAGCAAGTTGTGAATGTGATCCTCAACAAAGCAAATGTGGAGGTGAACGTTGATGGCAATAATCCTCAAGGATTCTTTGAAGTGGTTGGATCACCGGATCTCGACCTGATCAAGAAAGTACAGGATCTGCAGGCGCAGGGCAACAACGCACCCGAGATTGAGCGTATCAATAAAGATTTCCAGACGGCTGCGCAAAACAAGAATGAACAAAAAATGGGCGAGTTGCAGACCGAGTATTTGCAGATCATCAAGAAGTACAATGATCAAATCGCCACACTGATGGAACAGAACTCTCCGTCACTGGCCGTTATTAATTTGCTTCAGGGTGGAACACTCGACAAAGACCAATACTTCGCAACCTATACGGCTGTAGCCGATAAGCTGAAGAAGGAGTGGCCCAATTACTCGCACTCAAAAAGCTTCATTGCATTTGTTGACAAATTAAAGTCTACAGCAATAGGGCAGCTGGCTCCGGAGATTGCACTTCCCGATCCCAATGGAAATGTGGTTAAGCTTTCATCATTGCGCGGCAAATATGTGCTCGTTGACTTCTGGGCAAAATGGTGTGGACCATGTCGCCAGGAAAATCCAAACGTTGTTCGCGCTTACAACAAATTTAAGGACAAGGGTTTCACCGTATTTGGCGTTTCACTTGATCGTTCGAAAGAAGACTGGTTAAAAGCTATCCAGGAAGACGGGCTGACCTGGACCCACGTGTCAGATCTGAAGTTCTGGCAATCCGAAGCAGCGAAGACATACAGCATCACGGGAATTCCATTCTCCGTTTTGCTCGATCCACAGGGAAAGATCATCGCGAAAAACTTGCGTGGGGCTGCGCTACATAAGAAACTGGAAGAAGTGCTCGGAAAGTAAAAATGCATTTTACCGCAAAGGCGCTGAGGCGCGATGCAACGCAGAGATTTTTTTTGAGATATTAAAAGAGCTTGTCAGAAAGCATGGCTCAATCAAATTTGAAAGGCGTAGAGCAACTGATCTCTACGCCTTTTGCATTTTAATATTTCTCCGCGTTCCTCCGCGCCTCCGCGGCTTTGCGGTGAACTGCATTTCTCCCCGGTTAGAAGTCGATCCTTGTCGTTTCGTATCCTACGAAAGTGAACATTAGCGTTCCTTTCTTCAGTGGTGTCTCCAGGGCAAACTCACCTTTGGTATCAGTAGAAGTACCGCTGTGAGTACCGGCCACGACAATGTTAAGCCCAGGCAGTGGTTTGCCGGTTTCATCCACCACTTTTCCAACGAAACGTTGTCCGTTGCCATTGTCGTTCTTTTTAAAATCGATCACTTTCATCTTGTTATTTGCAAGCTCGATCTGTTCGACCGTTGTTGTTGGTCTTGATGTTGAACCTTGAGAATCATTTTTACCTCCGTCAAATTTGACCGGGATGTTGAACCTGACTCGAACTGTTTTTCCATTTTGGGTGCCAGGTTTCCACGCAGGCATTTGACTGATCACGCGGACCGCTTCAGCATCGAGTGATTGGCTGACACCCCGCAGTACTTTAGCATCTGAGATGCTTCCGTCTTTATTTACAATCATCGTCACATAGACTGTACCGCTTTCTCCGTTCTTCTGTGCTGCGGCTGGATACTTGATGTTTGACCGCATATAATCGCGGAACGCATCAAAACCTCCGGGAAACTCAGGCTGTTGCTCCACCACCATGAAGACTTGCTCCTGGTTCTGAAGTGCTTCAGCGTGCTGGACCACGTCCGTCAGCAAAACACCTTTTTTCTCTTCACCACGATAGCTGTATTCGTACACAACGCGATCTTTTACTTCGGGAGTGGCCACAAATTTCCGGACATCATCGGAAGCGCCTTCCAGGTAAGTAAGTTTAGATTCTGGGTGTGCTTTCAAATAGTCATCCATGGTCCGCTTTACATCCGGTGGAATCTGGGCCACCTGGCTCAAGGTGCTTTTTTCAAAATCATCGACCAATTGATCGTTGCACGACACCGCCACAAAACATCCGGAGATAATTACCAGGAGCATCGCAATTTTCCATTTCTCTATTTTCTTTTTAAGTGTTCTCATCATTTCAATTCGTTTAACAGTTAACGATTCATTAAAGTGACTGGCGATCGGAAAGTGTGACTGCAATGCAACCCTCGCCAGGAGGCTGCAATATTTATTCACGTCTGAATTTTCCACAGCGCGCGCATCTGCTTCGAACTCATGCAATTGAATAAAAAGTTCTTTGTATGTCTTAATGAAGGGGTTAAACCAAAAGAAATTTCTCACCAGTGTCACGAGAAGGATATCGATGGAGTGCAGTTGTTTAGCATGTATACTTTCGTGACGGATAATCTGTTCTTTTTCCTCGGGAGCGAGTGCTTCACTCTTGCCAATGTAGATCAAGTTGAAGAACGAAAATGTTGGCTTGTCTTCAGACGACTCGATTATCCTGAAGCGGTCGAACTTGTAGGATCGTGAGTTCAAGGTAAGAATGATGACATATCCCACCTGGCAAATCAGCCAAAACGATGCAATGATGACGCCTATAGTATAGACCCATGCGAGGACGGACCACGTGTCGTTTGCTAAAGAAGTGGTTGCGATCCTGTCTGGCGTTTCGCTCTCGTTCACAACAACCTCAGGAAGCCAATATTCTGGAATCACTTTCCCGATCGAAATTGTGCTTGGTGTATTCTCGGCTTGTAAATGGAGCAGCGGGAACAGAAGCGAGAATAGAATTGCACACAGCAAATACATGCGCAAAAGTCCGAAGGCCGTCTCTTTCTGCAAAAGCAATTTGTATGCAGCCAGGAACACAAGCAACGCGAGGTTGGCTTCAAGAATGTAATTAATGATCTCCCTCATGGTCTTTATTTTTAATTTCCTTCAACAGTTTCTCCAGGTCGTTAGCATTGAGTTTATTCTCCTTCGCGAAGAATGACACCAGGTTATTGAAAGAGCCATTGAAATACCCAGTGATCATATTGTTCAGATAGAACTTCGTGTATTTCTCGCGGCTGATGATCGGGAAGTACTCGTGTGTTTTGCCGTACGCTTTGTGATCGACAAAACCTTTTGTCTCGAGTATCCTGATAATAGTAGAGACAGTGTTGTATGCAGGTTTTGGTTCAGGCATTTCTTCAATGATGTCTTTCACGAAAGCCTTTTTCAGTTTCCACAATATCTGCATGACCTGGTCCTCAGCCCGGGTAAGCTCTTTTAACTCTTTCATTCACTAGGTATTTAGGTATGAAACTAAAACATTAGTTGATTTAAGTCAAGTGGAACCTTTAATTAATTTTCGAACGATTAGCGCAGTCTATTGCGAAGCACCAGCAGTGATGTGTTATTCTTTCGCCACTGGTCGGTAAGTTCGGGTGGCGCCCCGGTTGGAAAGTTTAATGAACCGAGGATTAGATCATCATCATGATCATTATCAATGTCGGCCGAAGTAATGGTTAGCCATCGTCCTGTTTCTGCTCCAGGCGTTGTACGGGCTTCGAAGGTGCCCTTTACATTTTCGAAGTAAATAAAACCGGAGGCTGGTGATTTGTAAAAGTCAGGGAAGAAAGAAATAGCAGCGATGTCGACATCGTTATCTCCATCAAAATCTCTTCCGATGGCCATCGATGCACCATGCATCGGAAGGAAGATTTTTTCAGAAAACTTTCCTTTTCCATCATTCAAAAAAATCCGAACACCGTGATAGGGTTTTAATATCTGTGAATAATCTGCGTTATCTCCGTTGGTGTAAAGTATATCGAGGTGACCATCGCTATTAAAGTCGATGAGATCGAAATAGCTTGACCCGTATACAGGGGAGAAGCGAAGCAACGTCTCTGGGGTGAAATTAAATTTTCCGTGCCCGCGATACACTACAATTTGTTCATCGCCTTGCGTGATCAGGGCAACAATATCGGTGACGCCATCGTTGTCAAAATCAGTCAGAATCGTTCGTCTTGTCCCGGGCAGGTAATGCACAGGATGCGGCAAGAAGCCTTTCTCTTGTCGCTCGAACAATGTCAACTTGCCGGTATGATTTCCAAACTCGGAAACGAGGTAATCCATCCGGCTGTCGTTATTGAAGTCGGCTGATGATACATACACCGGTCTTTTCAACGATTCAATCAGCGTTGTGGATTCCAGATTACTATCACTCAATGTTTGGAGTTCTCCGCGCATCTGATCATTCGGATCCATAATACCCATGCACGTCATGACCCACGGGCTAACAGTTTTGTCGATAAATGAAACCGGACTTTTTAAAAGAGTGGAAGATAGCAGCTCAAACTTCTGGTTCAACTTGAAAAGCATCGATTGCCTTGTACCAATCAGAAATGATGCTGATCCAGTATCGTAGGAAATGTGCGTCACGGAAGGAAACGGTGAGGGTAGGGAATATTGTTCCGGTTTAAACTGGTCGAGGCCTGCCGCCACACGCTGCTCTTCCACCTCAAGCGTGTCTGGAGCATGGTCGTTAAAATACTTTTTAATCGCGGTCCATTCTTCCTCTGAAACCATTGGGCGTGGAGGAATAATGGCAGAGACTTCCTTTACTTCCTCATCATTCAGCTGCCATAACATCTCTTTGTCCAGTCCCATCCTGAAAGCCATCTGGGGCATGACATGCTTTTCCCAGGTTGTCTTGTCGAGCATAGAAGGATCGGGAAAGACGTGACAGCTTCCGCAGTATTTCTCCGCTAGTGCTTCGGATTTTTCTTCAGGTGTTGAGCAGGAGGTGAGTGCAACGATGAGTATAAGTGCACCCCGGTAATTCAATTGCATGAACTGGTCAAAACGCATTGGTAAAACAATACGACAAGATGTTTGCACCCATTCGTAAGGCTGTCTGGCGTTTATCTTCCGGATCGTTATGGATTCGTTGATCTTCCCATCCATTCCCGAGGTCGCATTCAAACGAATAGAAAACAACTAGTCTTCCTTCATAAAAAAGTCCAAGTCCCTGCGAAGGTTTCCCATCGTGTTCGTGAATCTTGGGAAGTCCTTTCGGAAATTTAAATTTCTGGTGGTAGATCGGATGGTCGAATGGAAGTTCAACAAGCTCGAGCTCAGGAAAAACCTTTTTGAGTTCGATGCGGACAAACTTGTCCAGGCCGTAATTGTCATCGATGTGCAGAAAACCTCCGCCAATCAAATACTTCCTCAGGTTAGCCGACTCGTTTTCGGAAAAGACTACGTTGCCGTGGCCTGTCATATATATATAAGGATAGAGGAACAGGTCAGAACTCGACACATCAACAACGTCCTCTTCCGGAGCGATCGTCATGTTCAGCTCCTGATTGGCAAACTTAATCAGGTTTGGAAGGGCTGTTTTATTTGCATACCAGTCTCCACCTCCATTGTATTTAAGCTTTGCGATCTTGAGCGAACCCTGTGCATAACCGCTAAAAACACCGCAAAAAACCAGCAAAACCGCTAAAATTCTCATATCTCTTGGTTACAAATCGCTAATTAATCGATTTACTACAAAATTATTATGGTCGCTTAAACCCTATTTGGTAATCAATGTCTAAGCTACCATTAAATGAAATTACGAAATCCATGAAAACCAAAATGCTTTTGAAAAGAGGTTCAGTCTTAATGATGGCCGCAATTCTATTCGTTACCTCTTGTAACGATGAAGAACGCGTAACCGCTCAAGATACTCAGGATATTTCAGAAGAAGCCGTCACCGACTCATATTTCCAGGACATGGACGATATGGCGGGCGTTGCCGTAGAAGCTCCGAGTGAAACAGAGTACAGCGGGGGTCGCACGAAATCGACATTTCAAGTAACCGATACACGTTTCCGATGTGGCACTACACCACTGACCTTGACGCTCGAACGTTCTGCAACGTCCACTCCAGCGAATCCAAGCGGAGTGATTACCGTTGATTTCGGCACAGGCTGCACCGACCTTCGTGGAAACGTACGCTCCGGTAAACTGATCTTTACCTACAATGGCAAAAGGTTTACAACAGGTTCCACGGTTGTGGTTACAGGCCAGAATTATACCATCAACGGTATTAAACTTGAAGGAACAAGAACGGTGACAAACCTTGCGGGAACCTCAACCGGTTCGCCTAAGCTTAATGCGGTACTCACTGGCGGAAAGGCAACGTTTGAAGATGGCAAGCAGGCAACGCGTGAATCGAATATTACCTGGCAGTGGGTGCGTGGAACGAATGCTGCCGAAGATAAACTGATCATCGATCAATCCAGCACGGCATCCGGCACTACCAAAGGTGGAAGAAATTATTCCGTTAATCTTTTGGAATCCCTTGAATACAAACGTTTCTGCGGAATCGCGGTAAGCGGTATCAAACGTTACGTGATCAACGGAGAAAAAGAAATTACGCTTGATTATGGTGATGGTGAATGTGACAATGAGGTTACGGTTACGGTAAATGGAGTTGTACGCAACATTCGTGTGAACTAACATTGAACGTTCGATCAAAAAAAAGCCTGACCGATGTCAGGCTTTTTTATTTATGCTATTTGACTCATTTCCAAACGGATTGGGTCCATCGTTCAAGTGTTGGTTTTATTGTCTGGCAGGCGGGAATTTTTTCTCATCCAAAATCCTTAGGAATTTGATATTTTGCATCACCTCTACATCATACCATGGAACAGTATCACAAGCTCTTGCGGCATATTTTAGAAAACGGAAACAAAAAGGAAGACAGAACCGGTGTTGGAACGATTTCGGTTTTCGGCTATCAGATGCGTTTCGATCTTTCGGAAGGATTTCCGCTTGTGACGACTAAGAAGCTACATCTCAAATCGATCATCTATGAACTTTTGTGGTTTTTAAACGGAGATACCAACATCAAATACCTGAAAGATCATGGAGTGAGTATTTGGGATGAGTGGGCGAATGAAAATGGCGACCTTGGTCCTGTGTATGGATACCAATGGAGAAGCTGGCCGGGACGTAATGGCGAAAAGATCGATCAGATTTCCAAGCTGATGGATCAACTGAAAAAGAAACCGGATTCAAGAAGACATATCGTAACAGCGTGGAATCCGGCAGAAGTAGATCAGATGGCGCTACCGCCTTGTCACGCGATGTTCCAATTTTATGTGGCTGACGGAAAATTATCCTGTCAGCTTTACCAGCGTTCGTGCGATACCTTTCTGGGGCTGCCGTTCAATATTGCCTCCTATGCCTTATTGGTTCACATGATTGCCCAGCAGTGTGACCTTGAAGTGGGTGACTTTGTATGGACAGGTGGTGATGTTCACATCTACAACAACCACATCGAGCAAGTCAACCTTCAACTGACGCGAGAACCATTTGCGTTGCCGAAGTTGAACATCAAACGAAAGCCATCGTCAATTTTTGAATATCAGTTTGAAGATTTTGAAATCCTGAATTACCAGTCGCACCCATCCATCAAAGCACCAATTGCTGTCTAGCATGAATGCGAAGATTGCTTTGTTTTGTGTAGCTATCCTTTTTGTACTTGGGTGCACTAAGGAGACGCAGGAAAAACCACAAGGCAAACTTCAGGGCTTGCACAAATTCTACTTTCCTGATGGAGGTTTATACCTCGAAATAAATTACAAAGACAGCCTTCCGCACGGTATGGCTAAGCGCTACTTCAAAAGCGGGCAACTTCTGGAGGAAGCCGAATATCGGAATGGGATCCTGCACGGAATTACCAAAACCTATCACGAGAACGGCAAGCTTTCATCCATCACCCCTTACGACAGCGGACGGGTTCACGGTGTAAAGAAGAAATACAGGAAAGATGGCACACCTGCCTATGAAGCACCTTATCACTATGATCAGCCCTGTGTTGGCCTTACTGAACTTTTCCTGAGTGGCCGGCCAGTTGACAATTATCCAAAAATTGTAATCACGCCACGAAATGAAATGCTGAAGTCCGACATGTATATTCTCGAGTTGTCATTGTCCAACAAATCAAGACTCGTTGAGTTTTACAAGGGTGAACTTACGGATGGGAAATATATTGGCAATGCTGCGAAGGCAATCACAACATCAGACGGTATTGGAAAAATTTATTATGTTATTCCTCGGGGTGGATTTGAAATGGAGACGGTGAGCATCATCGCCAAGGTGAAGACGGATCTGAACAATTATTACATCACGAAGACTAAATACAATCTCGCGATCGACAACCGATGACCGCGGTTAGTTGATCATTCTCTTGCGTGTCACCAATTCGTAATTGTTGGGTGACAAGAGCAGACCTTTGTTTAAGACTGTTCGGGCTTTCGTTGTATTCCCTTTTCGGAAATAGTAAACTGCTGCCGAGGAATAAGCCTCACCGATAAGGTAGTGATTGAACGCTACTTCACTGTGCTTTGAATGAAAGTCTTCAAACGTGGTCTTGAATTTTTCGCCTTGAGTCGGCTGCTCAGCGGAGAAGCTCGTCCGCATTTCGATCAGGTATGCCGTTCCCATCATTTCATTGAACACATTGTTCTCCAGCAATTGAGGGTGCGATGATGCATAGTCTTCCAGTAGTTTTATTCCTTCAGCATTTGTGCGGTTGCGGGTTGATTCGGAAACGCATGCCAGAAAGATCCGGGTAGCTTCCTGATTTTTCGGTCGAAGTTTCAGGCACGTTTCAAAGTACGGAAGTGCGTCACGATAATGTGCCTGGTTGTATTGCATTCTCCCGTTCTCGTACTGATAGAAAAAATCGAGCTCTTCTCTGAGTGTGGCGTTGTTAATCTGGGACGTGAGCACCTGGTGATATTTTTGAAGCTTTTCTTTTTCACCTCTATTGAAAAGCAGATCCTCCACAACGTTTGCGTACTCACCCCGGATCATGTCTTGCGTAATTCCATACTTACCGAAACGTGCCAACATCGCCAGTGTCGAAGCATGTACGGAATCTTTCGAGGACCGTGCCCTGAAAACTTCGTGAGCCGAAGCCAATAGCATATGTCCAACCCGGTCAGAAGGATAAAACACATATGATTTCTTAAATTGTTCAAGCGCATCGCTAAAGTTCTTACTTTGATAGTGATAGATCCCGGCATTCGAATACTGAACACCCAAAAGTTGCATTAGCGTGATATCCTGGTCTGCGCCAAAGTAGAAACGGTCAAATAAGTCATTCACACTTGCTTTGCTGTACTCCTGGGCCGTGATCAATTTCTGGTCCCTCAATATTTTAACATAGGATTGTTTGAACTGCGGATTGAAGGTGATAAATCCTCCGGCAGGTGTGGTCGTCTCCACGATAATTCTTTCAGTTGAAGGATAAG
>DASWTM010000326.1:0-48247 GCA_036402115.1 Chryseosolibacter sp. | reverse complement strand
GCCACCTTCGAATAATTTCAAGCCTTCGGGAAATGGTGAAGGTCCGTTGGCGAATTTGAAAGACTGGATCAACATAAGTCCATCTGAAAAGCGCGACAGCAACACGATGCCTACACACGCGGGTGCTGCCTGGTATTTCCTTCGTTACACCGATCCACACAACGATAAGCAATTTGCAAGTCGTGAAGCGCTTGACTACTGGGGACAAGTCGATGTATACATTGGTGGTTCAGAGCATGCTGTTGCACACTTGTTGTATTCACGCTTGTGGGTGAAAATCCTGCATGACTTAGGTTATCTGAATTTTGATGAGCCGTTCAAGAAATTGATCAACCAGGGTAAGATCACAGGCGACTCACGTTTTGTTTATCGCATTCGCGGAACACAAAAGTTTGTTTCTATTGGATTGAAGAGCAACTACGAGACGGACGAATTGCACGTAGATGTCAATATTGTCAATGGTCTTGAACTTGATATCGAAGCGTTCAAGAAATGGAAACCTGATTTCGCTTCCGCGGAATTTGTATTGGAAGATGGGAAATACATCTGCGGCTCTGCTATCGAGAAGATGAGTAAGTCATACTTCAACGTGGTGAACCCTGACGACATCATCGACAACTACGGTGCCGATACGCTTCGCATGTACGAAATGTTCCTTGGGCCGTTGGAGCAATCCAAGCCATGGAATACAAACGGAATTGATGGTGTATTCAAGTTCCTGCGAAAATTCTGGAATCTGTTCCACGATGCGCAAGGCAATTTGAAAGTGACGGATGAAGAACCAACGCGCGAAGAATTGAAACTCCTCCACAAGACGTTGAAGAAGGTTGCCTACGATATCGAAAACTTCTCGTTCAATACATCGGTGAGTGAGTTCATGATTTGCGTGAATGAATTGGGTTCATTGAAAACAAACAAGCGCAAGATCCTGGAACCGTTAGCCATCGCGTTAGCTTCCTATGCTCCATTCATCACTGAGGAGTTATGGGAAAAACTTGGTCATAAGGATTCAATTTTGAATGCGAAATTCCCAGATCACAACGAAGAGTATTTGAAAGAAAACTCTTTCGAGTATCCGATCTCTATCAACGGCAAAGTTCGCGCGAAGATGGAATTCGCACTCGATATGCCGAAAGATGACATGGAGAAGCAAGTGATGGCTTCAGAGCTTGTACAGAAGTGGACGGAAGGAAAGCCAGCGAAGAAAGTGATTATTGTGCCGGGTAAGATTGTGAACGTTGTTGTTTAGACTTTGCACGATAATGGCAGAGGCATCGACTTAAAAAGCGCGGCCTCCCCCAACATTTTCAGTAAGCAACTCGTAACGTTTGGACTTGCTTCCAATCGGTGTTAATGAATAGGAACCCTGGATTTGCCCGGTAATAAGAAAGGAATAATCCAAGTTTTCATTGACATCAATCAAGGTTACGTCAGCCAACGTCAGTTCAGGAAGGTTTTTATTCTTTAACTGATTCAATACTGACTGCGGGATCGTTGGCAGGTTAATAGATGTACCCTGAAGCCAAACATTCCAGCGGAAGTAATCCGAATCATTTGTCGGCCGAAGGAAGAAGCTCTTGATATCAACGTTGCCGTTTGTTTCGATCGAGACTGTAGGATATGAAGTTGCCTTCACTGCTGTTAAATACGCAGGGTAGTTGTCTATACTCGTAAGAAAACCGCGAGAATCGGTTGGACCTGATGTTGAAATTGTCGCCTTAAAGGCCCCTTCGTTAACCTCCCGAGCGATAATTGTAATAAACTCTTTGAAATAGTTGCCATACAATTCAGCCGGGTAGTGTATGTCAGCTTTATCTACTCCGTGTAAAAATGAAACATCGACAAGCCGATTCCCGAGCGTCAATCCGTAAACTGACGAAGAAACATTCGGTGATGAAAGTGCGAGAATGTGGCTTGTCATTAAAGGCATTGCTTCGATGCCTGCATCATCAAAAGTTGTGATTACGTTCGATTTGACGTCCCTAAGGAGCGCGTACTGTGGGCCGTTGGAAGGTTCGCGATAGAGGTAAATATCAACACCCTCCTGTGCCAACGTCAATTCTATTTCGGATGCGCTGGCATACTTAACCTTCGTGACATTGTTCCAACCAATATGGAACTGGTGTGCTTTTGCATCAGGGAACCGCAAGGTGTGAACCTTCTTAGGGATGGTGGGGTAACTTAATTTTGATTCTTGATAACGGTAGCGATACTTTCCGGGCCGTATATCTGCGAAGGTCTTTGCTATGTATAACGGAGGAATAGAACCTACCGAAACTTCGGTAAAACTGGTTAACGTTATCAAGTCGTTATTAAAACCGTCTGGGTAGTCGATCACAATACGTCCGTTCGTAAATTCTTCATGGGCAACCACCGCTCCGGTCGAATCTGACAAGATGATAAACGTACGAACGCCAGAATTTTCCCCTTCCACATAGTTTTCGTCCGCCAGTTCCAACAAAATGTTGGATACATTAACCAACAAGGAAGCTTCACTCACATTGCCTTTATAGTCTCTTGCTAGGAGCTTAAATTCGTGCTCTCCATCAGCAACTGTTTTGGTGTCGAACTCTGCGTTGACTGCATTGGCATCTTCCTGCTCGTAAACCCACTTCCATCAACTGACAGCGTAATTGAAGCTCGCTCGTCAATTTGTGCCGAAAGTGTTATCGTTCTTCGCACCGTCCCGCCAACTTCAACCACCTTGTTGTTAAAAGTAACCGTCAGAGAAATGACTGGACTCCTGGTATCAGCAGGATCAATGTCGCACGATAAAAGGCAAGCGAAACGCAGCAATAGAGGCACAAAGAGGTGATTATTTTCATGGGGTCTTAGTCGCTCAGTCTTCACAAGATACTTAAAAATTTCTGGACACATTATCGGTTTCAGCTATTGATTCACGGGCCTATCATACATTCGCGTTTCGGTTGGACGACTGAGCAGCTTCTGATAATTGAGCCTCGAACGGTTTTAACGGAGGCCGTTGTCAGCCACGGCAAACCAGGTTCACCAAGTATCCTACGGTAACCCAGCGACAAGCTACCTAACACCCATTCGCAAAATTTCTTACATTAGCGCACTAAATTTCCAGCCATGCCATATTCAAAGATTGTAGGACTCGGCCACCATGTACCCGAAGGTGTGATCACGAACGAATATCTCTCGACCGTGATGGATACGAACAACGAATGGATCATTGAGCGAACGGGAATCAGGGAAAGACGCTGGATGGACCCCGCAAAAGATACGGTTGCGAACATGGCTGCGAAGGCAACTCGTATGGCACTGAATCGTGCTAATCTGGCCGAAAAAGATATCGATTTTATTGTTTTTGCTACCATCACGCCTGACTACTTCTTTCCGGGTTCGGGCGTATTGCTGCAACGCGAACTTGGACTTGAAAACATTCCAGCATTAGATATTCGTAATGCATGCTCAGGATTTATCTATGCATTGTCAGTCGCAGATCAGTTCATCAAAACCGGAATGTATAAAACGATTCTGGTTGTGGGTGCCGAGATTCAATCCACTGCTCTCGATATCTCGACACGAGGAAGAAACACAGCGGTAATCTTTGGCGATGGTGCTGGTGTTGCAATCCTCCAACCAACAGAAAAACCTGGTGTGCTCTCGACACACCTTCACTCGGATGGTAAATTTGCGGAGGAGCTTTACGTGAAAGATCCGGGAAGTAGTCGCCCGCACAAGGAGCGTCAACCCGAGCAGATCACTGATACGAGCACGTTTAAAGTTGTGATGAATGGCAATCAGGTTTTCAAACACGCAGTAGTTCGTTTTATGGAGGTGATCAACGAAGCGCTTCAGGCAAACAACCTGAAGAAGGAAGAGATCAATCTTCTTGTTCCGCACCAGGCGAATTTGCGCATCAGCCAGTACATCCAGGAGAAACTTGCTTTGACGGACTCGCAGGTGTACAACAACATTATGCGTTATGGCAACACCACGGCAGCATCGATTCCGATCGCCATGAGCGAAGCATGGCAGGAGGGTAAAATCAAGCCGAATGACCTTGTGTGCCTCGCTGCGTTTGGCAGTGGCTTCACCTGGGCTTCCGCGCTTATCCGGTGGCAGTGAGCAGCTTACGTTCTGATTATTGGTTGAATGGTTCAAATTCGAAGTCTAAAACCATCAATTACCAATTGGAATTCTCTAACTTGCTGTAATGAAAACGTCCACCTACAACCCTTCTCCGCTGGAAGTTGACTTTGCGAACGCCCTCTACATTTTGCAAAAAGATCTCGAAAAACATCTTCAGGGAAATCAGATCACCAAAGTCGAAACATTTCTGAAGCGCGACAATCCCATGGTGAAATTCAACCTTGTGGATAAAGATGGAGATCCCCACGAGATTGTTGTGAGGGTGATTCAAATTCCAGACAAATTCTAACGACTCCGACATGGCAATCATCATCGTTCTACTTTGTATTGCTCTGCTAGTCATTCTGATCACTTACTTTAAGATCAACCCCTTCCTTTCTTTTCTTATCATCTCCATCCTAGCAGGATTGTTACTGGGAATTCCAGTGCAAGGGATCACGGGAGCGGTGCAAAAAGGAATTGGTGACATGCTTGGCGGACTTGTCATTGTAATCGTAAGCGGTGCTATGCTCGGGAAACTGGTTGCCGAAAGCGGAGCCGCACAAAGAATCTCTTCGGGGTTAATGTACCTGTTCGGAGAAAAGTACATTCATTGGGCACTGATGATCACAGGATTTGTCATCGGAATTCCACTTTTTTACAACGTTGGTTTCGTTCTGGTCATCCCCTTGATATTCTCGGTAGTTTACCGATATCATTTTCCGGTTGTATACATAGGACTACCAATGCTCGCTGCGCTTTCAGTAACGCACGGCTTTCTTCCCCCTCACCCCTCACCTACTGCTCTTGTTGCGCAATTCAATGCCGACATGGGCAAGACATTGCTGTATGGTATCGTGGTTGCGATTCCCACAGTAATCATCGCAGGACCACTGTTCGCTAAAACGCTAAGGCGCATCGATTCAAAACTGCCGGATACGTTCAAACCAAATGTGAACGAGACCGGCAAACTTCCGGGTTTGGCGAATAGTGTGATCTCTTCGCTGCTGCCGGTCGTGCTACTCGCTGCGACAACAATAATTTCTCCACGGATCCAAGGTGACGGTATCGCAAAACAGATTGTTGTCTTTTTGAGTGATCCGGTCATCGTGCTGCTCATCTCGCTTGCCTATGCCACCTATTCGATTGGCTTGCGTTATGGATTCACCATGAAAAAAATAATGGACATCTATGGGGATGCCGTGAAAGATGTAGCAATGATTCTCCTGATCATGAGTGGCGCAGGGGCGTTAAAACAAATCTTAATTGAAAGTGGAGTAAGTAATGAAATTGCACTTCTCCTTGGCGGGCTGGATGTTCACCCACTCGTGTTAGGATGGATAATGGCGTGCGTGATCCGCGTATGTGTGGGCTCGGCAACCGTTGCGGGATTGACAGCTGCAGGACTCATGGCTCCCATGATTCCAAATATGAATGTCGATGTCAACCTGATGGTACTTTCAATTGGTGCAGGCAGCCTCATGTTTTCTCATGTCAACGATACTGGCTTCTGGCTTTTCAAGGAATATCTCAACCTGAGTGTAAAGGATACAATCCGTTCGTGGTCGGTTATGGAAACCATCGTGGGAATCGTAGGACTACTCGGGGTTCTAATTCTAAACAGCTTAATTAACTAATGAACACTTTTACTCCCGATCAGCGCTTTGCTGCATTAAATCTGTCACTACCACCTGCTCCGAAACCTCTGGGCGTCTATAAACCTTTTTTAATCGTTGATACGTTTGTATATGTCTCAGGACATGGTACGGTGAAAGACGATGGGACACTGATCATCGGAAGGATCGGAAAAGATTTAACACCAGAAGAAGGAAAGCTTGCTGCGCAGCAGGTTGGTCTCGCAATCCTTGCCACGTTGAAAAAAAATCTCGGCTCGCTGAATAAGATCAGACGCGTGATTAAAGTGCTCGGCATGGTTAACTGCGTACCCGAATTTGAAAGACATCCTTTCATTATCAACGGCTGCAGCGAGCTTTTCGCGAAAGTTTGGGGGGAAGACAACGGTGTCGGTGTGCGCAGCGCGGTTGGCATGGGTTCTTTACCGGACAACATTCCCGTAGAAATTGAGGCGATGTTTGAACTTGAACAATAAATTGAAATGGCGCTGGACTGGTATTCGATAAAAAACATTGACACGCTGGACTCACCTTGTTTGGTTGTTTATCCTGAACGCATCCGAAAAAATATACAGACACTGGTAGAAAGTATTGATAGTGTAGATCGTCTTCGTCCACATATCAAAACCCACAAGTCGTACGAGGTTTCGAAGATGATGCTCGAAGCAGGGATCACGAAATTCAAGTGTGCCACAATAGCAGAAGCAGAGATGCTCGCGTCTGCTGGAGTAAAGGATATCTTGCTCGCCTATCAACCGGTCGGTCCGAAGTCTATCCGGCTAGCAACGTTGGTAGCGGAATTCCCGGACATCACATGGTCATGTCTTGTCGATGATGTTGAAGTCGCCAAAGATCTTTCCTACGTATTTGACGAAGCCAAGCAAAAGATCGCTGTCTATATTGATCTAAATGTTGGAATGAATCGAACAGGTATCGCTCCTGCCGATGCCTTTGGCTTATATGATGATTGCAAGCGGTTGTCAGGCATTTCGATTGTCGGACTTCATGCATACGATGGCCATCTGCGTGACACAGATTTCCAGACACGGACGAGAAAATGCGATGAAGCATTCGAATCGGTTCGACAGCTGCGAGACCAAATTGAAAGTACGTTCGGAAAAAAATTAGTGGTGGTCGCAGGTGGAACGCCCACCTTTTCGATCCATAAAAAACGGAAAGATGTCGAGTGCAGCCCAGGAACTTATATCTACTGGGACAAAGGTTATGAAGACATCCTTAAAGAGCAGAATTATTTACATGCTGCGCTTGTAGTGAGCCGTGTCATCTCCACACCGGCAGAAAATACAATCTGCATCGACCTTGGGCACAAAGCGATTGCGTCAGAGAATCCGATTCAAAATCGTGTTTACTTCCTCAATGCACCTGAACTTCAACCGATCGGTCACAGCGAAGAGCACATGGTTTTTAAAACCGTTCCAGGTATTGATTACAAAGTTGGTGATGTGTTGTATGGGGTTCCTTTCCACGTTTGCCCAACGGTAGCACTACACGAAATCGCGCACACCGTGGTAGATGGCGTTGCTGGGGAGAAGTGGAGGAATGCCGCGAGGAGAAGAAAGCTGACGATTTAATCGGGTCGCAGATCCCGATTGAAGCGAAGCGGAACATCAGGAAGCCGGGGAAATACCAGGAGGCCAGGGAATGCCGGGAAGGCCAGGCAAATTTCAAATTTAAAAATTTCAAATTTAAAATTGTTTTCATGTTCATCATTGATGCTCACCTCGATCTCGCTATGAATGCGATGGAATGGAATCGTGATTATCGAAAATCCATTCAAGAAATTCGGGAGCGCGAAAAAGGAATGACGGATAAGCCGGATCGCGGGAAGAATGTTGTCAATTTCGAGGAGTTGCGGAAGGGAAACATCGGGCTTGTGGTAGCCACGCAGATTGCACGGTACGTTGCGCCTGAAAACAAACTTCCGGGGTGGCATTCGCCAGAGCAAGCGTGGGCGCAGACGCAAGGCCAACTTGCCTGGTACAAGCAAATGGAAGAAGCCGGTGAGCTGACACCTATCCGCAACCTCGCAGAACTTGACCACCATTTAAAGTACTGGAATGATAGCAACGACAATTCACGAAAAGCAATCGGATATATTCTAAGTCTTGAGGGTGCAGATTCAATCGTAACAATCAAACATCTCGAGCGCGCTTACAACTATGGACTACGTGCCGTTGGGCCTGGACATTACGGCCCGGGGAGGTATGCTCAGGGCACGAACGCAACGGGTGGCATCGGCACTGCTGGAAAGGAATTGCTAAAAGAGATGGAGCGGCTCAACATTATCCTCGATGCAACACACCTGTGTGATGACAGCTTCTGGGAAGCGCTGGACAACTTTAACGGGCACGTGTGGGCAAGTCATAACAACGTTCGAAAGCTTGTCGATCACAACCGGCAGTTCAGTGACGAGATGATCAAAGCATTGGTAAGTCGTGGTGCGGTGATTGGTGGTGTGATGGATACGTGGATGATGGTTCCAAACTGGCAGAAGGGAATTTCTGATCCCAAGCAAATGAACTGCGGACTCGATGTGCTAATTGATCACATGGACCACATCTGCCAGATTGCAGGCAATGCTAACCACATCGCTATCGGATCAGACCTTGACGGTGCTTACGGAAAAGAACAAAGCCCGTATGACATCGAGACAATAGCTGATCTGCAGAAGATACCAGCACTGCTGAAAAAACGTGGCTACTCTGCTTCCGACATTGAGAACGTCATGCACGGCAACTGGCTTCGATTCCTTAGAAACGCGTGGGGTTAATGTGGCAATTAGCCAATTTGGCGCTGTACCAATGACCGGGGCCGTTTGATAAGAAGCAATCGGATGATAGCGCTCTTCGGACTACGAGCTCAGCGTTTGTCGTCTCATAGGCCAATTGGCTTATTGGGACATTGGCACATTAGCTCGGCTACCGCAATGAGCGTTAGCTTCGCCATTGGCACATTGGCTAATTGACCTGCCGTTCCCGTAAATCCACAGAAATTTTGATTCCCCAGCATGCTTTTTCGCGTATAAATCAGGAACTTACGGTATAGTAATTTTATCCTGCTTTTGACGTTGATTCCTGTGATATGAAGAAAAGATATTTCCTCCCAATAATCCTCCTTGTTGCGATTATTGCCCTCTCCTTTACGCGGCCGGCTGAACGATACTTCGAGATTGCCAAAAACCTGGACATTTTTGCCACGCTTTTTAAAGAAGTGAACGCACTTTACGTAGACGAGGTAAATCCGAATACACTGGTGCGCACAGGTATTGACGCCATGTTGACTTCCTTGGATCCGTATACCAACTACATCCCTGAGGACGAAGTAGAAGATTTCAGGACCATTAACACCGGACAATACGGAGGTATCGGAGCCATTACACGTGAGATCGGTAAACGCACTGTCGTGACGATGATCATGGAAGGGTATGGCGCTCAAAAGGGTGGGTTGAAGATCGGTGATGAAGTGCTGAAGATTGATGATATCGAACTCTCAAAACTATCACGTGAACAATCCAGCCAACTGATGAAGGGCCAGGTTGGCACACCGGTGACGCTCACAGTAAAAAGAGCAGGCGTTGATAAACCGCTGCGCCTAGAATTCAAGCGTGAAAAAATTAAAGTTAGCAACGTTCCTTATTTTGGATTGATCGGAAAAGACGTTGCATACATTCATCTTTCGGACTTCACTCCTGATGCAGGCAAAGAAGTTAAAAACGCACTTGTTACGCTCAAAGAGCAGGGAGCAAAAAGCGTCATCCTCGACCTGCGTGGAAACCCAGGCGGTCTTCTGATCGAAGCAGTTAATATCTGTAACCTTTTTCTTCCAAAAGGGAAACTCGTAGTTAGCACGAAGGGGAAAATTCCTGAAAACAATCTGAGCTACGAGACTTTGAACAATCCAACGGATACTGAAATCCCAGTGACCGTGTTGATCAATCGTGGTAGTGCATCGGCTTCCGAGATTGTTGCCGGAACGCTGCAGGATTATGACCGCGCGATTGTGATCGGTGAAAAGTCGTATGGTAAAGGACTTGTGCAGGTAAGTCGCCCGTTGTCATACAACTCACAATTGAAGGTTACTACGGCAAAGTATTACACTGCCAGCGGACGTTGTATCCAGGTACTCGACTATGCTCACCGAAGAGATGATGGCAGTGTAGGTTCGATTCCTGACTCATTGAAACGCGCGTTCAAGACTTCGAACGGCAGAACCGTTTATGATGGCGGTGGAATCGAGCCAGACGTCAAAGTCACAGCGGAAGAAGCCCATCCGCTGACACAGGTGTTGTTTGAAAAAGGGTTGCTGTTTGATTTTGCAACGCAATATGTGAATGGAAAGACACAGCCGGTTGATGCCCGTAACTTCAGCCTGACGGATGATGAGTACCAGCAGTTTGTTACCTGGATGAAGGATAAGGATTATGCGTACAAGACTTATCTCGAGTACGGTGTACAACAGTTGGCGGAAGAAGCCAAAAAAGAAAAGTACTATACAGACATCAAAGCACAACTCGATCAAATTCAGAAGCGCATCGAAGAGAGCAAGAAGAACGAATTGATGGCGCACAAGGACCAGATCAAAATGTTGCTGGAGGAAGAAATTGTGTCACGCTACCATCTTGAAAAAGGTGGAATCGAAACAGGATTCAAATACGATCAGGACATAAAGAAAGCTACCGAAATCGTACACAACATTCCTCAGTACAGGAAGCTGCTAAATCTTCAATAACAGATAAATGAAGTTGTCGTTTCGAAGGATCGGGATTATTACTATCCTGATCCTTCTTCTTGCGCCTGTACTTTTTTTGCACTCCTGCATGCCGAGCTTCCGCATGTCATCCAAAGAGGTAGACGCATACTTCAAAGCCAAAAATTCGTCCGCCAGCCAGTTCAAATACAAATACGAGTGGCGCGACATCAACTATGTAGCCGCTGGCGACACCACCAAACCTCTCGTGCTTTTTGTTCACGGATCACCTGGCTCACTCGATGCATTCATCGGATTCCTAACCCGGGAAGAATTACGAAAGCATGCGCTCCTCGTGACGACTGATCGACCTGGTTTCGGCTATTCAAACTTTGGTAATGCCGAGCCTTCGCTCAAAAAGCAAGCACTCGCACTTAAACCGATTTTAGAAAAATATCGAAACAACAAACCGCACATTCTTGTCGGGCACTCATTGGGTGGACCATTGATTGCCAAAATGGCCATCGAATTTCCCGAGTTAGTTGATGGTCTGATTATCGTTGCAGGATCAATAGACCCAGAACTTGAGCCAAATGAAACGTGGTTTCGTGCACCACTCGCTACTCCTTTCCTGAGTTGGATTTTACCCGGTGCTTTTCGTGCATCGAACGAAGAGATTTATCACTTGAAACCCGAACTGGAAGAAATGCTGCCCTACTGGAAAAACATCACTTGCCCAGTGATCGTCATCCAGGGAAAAGTTGATGAGCTTGTCCCCTATGAGAATGTTGAGTTCGCGAAAAAAATGCTTGTGAACGCACCAGTCGAATATGTCATCGTTCATGACATGAATCACTTTGTTCCATGGTCACACCCGCAATTGATTCACGATGCGGTTTTGAAAATGGTGGTGAAGGGAGATTCGTTGACGGTGAAGAAGTAGTTGAAATGTGCGCAGGTGCTCGGGTGTTCATGTGCTCGTGAGGGAGTAGCGTTCGCGACTCCTCTCAACTCCGAGCCAGAAAAGTTCCGGTTCACAGTACCAGACATGAGCACCCGAGTACATGCTACATGAACACATCTCATTGCTGATAAAGCTTCTTCGAAACGTCCTCATACTTATCGCCTGCATTCCACGTGTACTTCTGCGGATCGTTGGCGAGCAGTTGTACCGCGGTGACGAATGTCTTGTAGAATTTTGTCAGGTAGTCGAAATCAAGGCTGGACACTTCATCTGCCTGACGGTGATAATATTTTCTGATCTCATCATCCATACGCGCAAGTCCGGGCTGAAGTTTGATGGCGACTACACCTTTGCTCGCGAACGAAACCTGGTCGGAACGTTCAAAAAATCCTTCCTTGGGATCGGGATCACCACCCACACCAAGCCCATACATTTTCGCAGCTTTCGTCACGAGCGGATCGGATGAAGTTCTGCCCCAACTGATGCTGGTGATGATGGACTTGTCGTTGTACCCTACTCCGTCACAGTTGATGCTTAATACCGTCTTGTTCAAAGGAATCAATGGATTCTCCGTGTACCACTTGCTTCCGAGAAGACCTTTTTCCTCGGAGGTGAGTGCGATCAACACGACAGAACGCTTGGGCGGATTACTTCTCAAGTATTTTGCAGTCTCCATCAATGCAGTCGCACCGATAGCATTATCGCGTGCACCGTTGAAAATAGAATCCTGGCCATCTTTGTTCTTGCCGACACCGATGTGATCATAATGCGCGGTTATTACGATGTATTGATCCTTGAGTTTTGAATCAGTTCCTTCCACCATGCCAACGACATTCTTTCCCGGAACAAGTGTTTTTATTTTCCCGGAAATATTAAGTGAACCCTTGATCGTTTGATTTTCCTTCAGTGATAACGAAGCCAGGTCCGCGGGCTTAAGCCAAACGTGAGGGATTGTTGTGCCGGCCTTTTTGATCGTCCAGGATCCTCCTGATAAATAATTAACAAGGGTTGGCCACGGTGCTTGTGGTAAGGCGAGTATCTCTACCAATCCTGCAGCACCGGCATCACGCACATTTCTCACCTTGGCTGAGCTTGCTGCAAATACTTTGTTGAGTTGATCAGCATCCTTTGCTCCTGCGAGTGCAAGAACCATCTTGCCTTTCAAATCGTATTTCTTCAGATCGTCTTCTGATCCATAACCAACATAGAGAAACTCGCCTGCCCATGATGTCGAATCACCATCCATGACGAGCAGGCTCTCTTTTAGAATGAATTCCTGGTTGCCTACAGAGGCTTTGCCATGCGTTGCCGCTGCCATCTTAACCAAATCGACATGCTGGAAGTAATTGTCAGCCCCCGGAACCGCTTTTAATCCGTGGCTCTTAAAATTTGCGCGGATGTAGTTAGCTGCAATCTCTATTTCAGGAGAACCTGCATTCCTTCCTCGCATTTCGTCAGCCGCAAGAAATGACAGATGTGCCTCAATCTCTTCAGACCTGATGATGTCATTAATGTCAGCAGCACCTTTTTTCTTTTGTGCCACCGCCAGCGTACTCGTGAACACAAAAACCGCAAAAATTACCTTCCGCATTCGATTGAAGTTTAGGGATTCGAAGAAAAGGCAATTTGGGATGAGTTCCTAACTGTGACAACAATTTTAGATTTCAGATTTGAGATTTGAGGTTTTGGGCGGATAAACGGCAAATTTCTTGTACGAAAAATCTTAATCTTAAATCTTAAATCTTAAATCTTAAATAAAAAAAAGCGGCTCCTTTCGGAAACCGCTTTCAGGTCTAGGTTAATGAAAAAACTCTTTCAGCTCTTAAAGCAAACAAACTTCATTTTCGAATCGTGATAATTCTTGAATGTTGCGCAAATCTGCTTTACGCTTTTTGCTTTAAGCTTTACGCTCATCTATCGTAAGAAGAGAAGCTCTCTGTACTTCACCAGTGGCCAATCTTCGTCATCCACTAGCAATTCAAGCTTATCTACTGCATCGCGAATAGTCTCGAAGTACTTCTCCTTGATGTCATCGCAGTACGCAATTGCGCGCTTGTGTGTGTCGGTGATCTTGTTGATACGCTTGCGTTCTTCAACCATTTCACGCACACCGTTCTTGATGATTTCGATGTAACCTGAAATTTCCTTGATGGTCTGAACGACAGCTTTGTTATCGATACCAAGCCCAGCCAAACCATTAGCATTTGTAATCAGCTTATTTTGGTATGCGATAGCAGTCGGAACGATGTGGTTCATCGCGAGGTCGCCCATCACGCGTGCTTCGATCTGAACACGCTTAATGTAAGATTCCCAACGGATTTCTGTACGCGCTTCAACCTCTTTGTGCGACATCACTCCATGCTTCTCAAACAAGTCCATCGACTTTTTCTGCAGGTATGCTTCCAATGCACGTGGCGTGTTTTTCAGGTTGCTAAGACCACGCTTCGCTGCTTCCTGAACCCACTCGTCTGAATAGCCATCACCTTCGAAACGAATGTTTTTCGATTCTTTGATGTATTGGCGGAGAACGTTAACAATCGCAATACGCTTTTCTTCACCTTTATCGATTTCCTTATTCACTGCTGCGAGGAAATGCGTAAGCTGCTCAGCAACGATCGTATTCAATGCCGTCATTGGGGTAGCACAGTTGTCGCTTCCACCTACTGCACGGAATTCGAATTTGTTTCCAGTGAAGGCAAACGGAGATGTACGGTTGCGATCTGTAGCATCGAGAATGATCTCAGGAATCTGATCGATTCCCAATTTCATATACATGTTGTCACCTTTCTCGATCTTCACGTTTCCTTTTTTCTCAAGTTCGTCAAGTACGGCAGACATCTGTGAACCAAGGAACACCGACATGATCGCTGGAGGAGCTTCGTTCGCACCGAGGCGGAAATCATTTGCCTGAGTAGCGATACTTGCTCTCAACAGATCTGAATATTCATGCACAGCCTTAACCGTAGTGATAAAGAATGTGAGGAACATGAGGTTGTCACGCGCGCTGCTTGTTGGCGCATAGAGATTTACACCCGTATCCGTGATCAACGACCAGTTATTATGTTTACCCGAACCGTTCAATCCTGCGAACGGTTTTTCGTGGAAGAGGACTTTCAGACTATGCTTTTCTGCAACACGGTTCATCACGTCCATGAGGAGTTGGTTGTGATCGTTCGCAACGTTCACTTCTTCAAATAATGGAGCGACTTCAAACTGGCTTGGCGCAACCTCGTTGTGGCGTGTGCGAACCGGAATTCCAAGTTTCCATGCTTCGATTTCAAAGTCTTTCATGAAGTCGTAAACACGGCTTGGAATTGAACCGAAATAATGGTCTTCCATTTGCTGACCGCGTGCCGGTGAATGACCAAACACGCTGCGTCCTGCCATAACGAGATCAGGACGTGCCTGGAACAATGCGGAATCTACTACAAAGTATTCCTGCTCAGATCCGAGCGATGCAACAACATGCTGAATGTCTTTATCGAACAACTGGCACACCTGGGTTGCTGCAATGTCAACTGCCTTCAGGGCTTTCAACAATGGCGCTTTTGTATCAAGTGTCTCTCCTGTATAAGAAACAAAAACAGTGGGGATGGAAAGCGTTTTTCCATAGAGGAACATGGGTGAAGTTGGATCCCATGCTGTATACCCACGCGCTTCAAACGTACTTCTGATACCACCGCTTGGAAAAGATGAAGCATCCGGCTCTTGCTGTACGAGCTCGCTGCCTTTGAATTTCTCGATACCTGCGAGTGCATCGAAGAAGGAGTCGTGCTTTTCCGCTGTTCCACCTGTCATCGGTTGGAACCAGTGTGTGAAGTGCGTTGCACCTTTCGCGATTGCCCACGACTTCGCTGCGGAAGCTACTGCATCAGCGGTTGCTTCGTCAATTTTTTCGTGGTTTTTGATCGCCTGACTTACCTTTTTGAAGACAGCCGGAGCTAGTGTCGCGCGCATTTGCTCGATTCCATACACGTTTTCACCAAAGAATTTGGAAACAAACGGAGTGGACAGATCAACATGCACTTTCGGACGTTCGCTCAGCCTTTTGAGAGCTTCGAATCTTAGTTGCGCCATAAAATAGTTGGTTGTTGTGTTTAGTGGTGCGCAAAAATATGCCATTTTTTAGAGCGAAGGGTAAAAATGGCCCCACATTTTAAAAAATTGTTAAGAATACGATTGCAATAGGGTTATTTTTTGACGTTATCGTAAAAAACAGATCATTTTCTTAACAAAAAACCCCGTTTTACCGGGGTTCGAACTTAATTCGATTTCTTAACCGATCCACCACTACTTGATGTGGTGTTCGACTTGTCAGGATTTCCGCGATAGCGAATGCTTCCTCCACTGCTCGCCCGCGCATCGAGCCCTGACTTGACGCTGATCTTCACGGCTCCAGCACTGCTTGCTTCAATTTCAGCATCGTCAGCCTCCAAGTCGTACGCGTCTACTTCGCCTGCACTGCTTGCATCCACAATGACATTGCGTGCTTTGCCTTTGATCTCAACATCACCGGCACTTGATGCACTTGCCTCGAGCCTCCCCGCTTCCACAACAACCTCGATCGTACCTGCACTAGAGGCATTGATCTCCATATCATTTCCTTTAATAGTCTCCGATGAATAAATGTTACCTGCAGAACTTGCATATAACTTGTCAAGGGATACATAGGTCACATAAACCTTCGCGTTGGCATTACGATAGTTTCCGTCACGCATGTGCACTTTAAGATAAGATCCCGATATTTCCGTAATTACATTTGACGCCTTCGTTCCGGTAACTTCAACCCTGGCTGTCTCTTTATCACCCTTCTTCAAGTAAACGCTGATCCCTTCACTCACCTTTACTCCGGTAAAACTCTCCAAATTGCGGGTTTCAGATTCCTGAGCAAAAACAACGGAAGCGATACAAGCCAATAAAACGATTAAAACCTTCTTCATATTCTCTAATTTGACCTAAAGACAGCGCCTAAAGATAAGGGTTGCATCCCCACATTTTTTTTATGGATGTACTAAAACATCGTAAATTTGATTAATTTTCAATAGATATTTTAAAACCTTTGCACTACAAACCAAAAGAGCTACTATGATTTTTGACAAAAAAGCGGAATTGAACGTTCTCATCAACCTTGCCGCAAGTGACAGAAACGTTGCTGACCGTGAATCAAAACTGATTCATATGATTGGTAAGGCGAATGGAATATCAACCGAGGAAATCAACTCCATGTTGAAAAATCCTAAACCAATCGAGAACCTCAATACCCTCACCAACGATGAAAAATTCACTCATTTATATTATCTGATCCAACTCATGAAAATGGATGGCCAGGTATTCCGTAGCGAAGTTGTGTTTTGTGAGCAGATTGCTGAAAAACTCGGCTATAAGAAAGGTGTAGTAGCAGAGATCTCCCAGCATGTATACAGCGATCCATCCATCACCGCTGACCGCGATATGATTAAAAAGAAAAGTGAGAAGTTCTTGAAAGCGTAATTGTACCTAAAACCTAAATGAGAGGGAGGGATTGCGAAGGCGATCCCTTCTTTGTTTTAGAGAGAAGGCTGGAATTAAAATACCAATGATCAAATCTCAAAGGGAGTCGTGTTGGTGGTTGGTGTAGGTCACGTTTGGATTTGATTGTTGGCTTTTCAATGACGAATAGCGAGTGACGAATGACGAATACATGCAGCCGCCAAATTCGTCACTCGTCATTCTGAATTCGTCATTTCTTAAACACCACTTTGCCTCCAACGATCGTCATTTCGACCTGAGCCTTTAACACCTCCATCTCTTCTACCTCCATTATGTTTTTAGAGAAGACTGCGAAGTCAGCGAGCTTTCCTTTTTCGATGCTGCCTTTGATGTTTTCTTCGAATGCTCCGAAGGCTGCGTCAAGCGTATAAGACTTCAGCGCCTGCTCGCGTGTCATCTTTTCTTCGGGTTCGTAGCCGCCTTCAGGTTCGCCCTTCAGCGTCTTGCGGGTGAAGGATGCATAAAAACTTGGAATCGGATTCAGAGGTTCTACGGGAGCATCGGTTCCATTCACTATGCGAGCTCCGGATTTTAACAGCGATTGCCACATGTAAGCTCCTTCTTTTATTCGCTTCTCTCCGAGTCTTTCGATTGCCCACGGTCTGTCGGATGACATGTGAATCGCCTGCATTGCTGGAATAACTCCGAGCTGACCAAACCGAGGAATGTCATTTGGATGGAGATGTTGCGCGTGCTCGATGCGGAAGCGATGATCTTTCGCATTCGGATTTTCCTTCATCGCCAGTTCATAACGGTTAAGAATCTCCTGGTTGGCGCGATCTCCAATGGCGTGGGAGCAAACCTGGAAACCCGACTTCAACGCTTCTCGGGAAATCTTTAGCACGGTGTCCATCGGATACGTTGCCATGCCGAAGAAATTCGGGCGATCGGAATAGGAGTCCAACAACCACGCTCCCCGTGATCCAAGTGCTCCATCACAATTTAGTTTTACCGATCGAATCGTCAGTAAATTGTCTTTATCAATTTCAGGACCTTTTTTGAACCACTCGTAAACAAGCTCACGATCAAATCCTGTGAGCATCACATACAACCGCACGCCAAGATTATTTTCAGCCTTAAACTTCTTAAACAACTCAATGTCCTCCCTGCCCGCTCCGGCATCGTGGAAGCTTGTGATTCCATTTCTCCAGCATGCTTTTATGGCAAGGTCAAGCGCCTGCGCGTTTGTTTCTTCAGTATTTTCAGGAATGTGACGCGTCACTAAACTCATTGCGCGCTCGTTGAAGATCCCAGTTGGATTTCCTAACTCATCGAGAATCACCTCACCGCCTTGCTGCGTCAGATTCTGTTGCAGCTTTTCCACGGATAGCGGATTTACACCTGCAATCTCCATCGCCTTTGCATTAGCAATCGCTGCGTGACCGCTGGCGTGTCTGAGAAACACCGGATTGTTTGGTGACGCCTCGCTCAAAAGGTGATGTGTTTGAAAACCCTTCACCATCTTTTCGGGTTTTTGGTCCCATTTGTCCTGGTGCCAGCCGCGGCCCTGGATCCACTGACCAGGTTTGGCCTTGCTGGCCGCTTCTCGAACTTTCTCAACGAGCTCCTCATAGCTTTTAACCGAAGCCAGATCCAGATTAAGTTCATTATAACCTACGCCCATGATGTGGCCATGCCCTTCAATGAAGCCTGGCGTCATGGTCTTTCCAGCCAGGTCGATTACTTCCGTCTTCTCCCCGATGTATTCACGCGCCTCAGATTCGTTCCCAGCAAACTCAATTTGTCCATTAATAACAACTACAGCCTCCACCACAGGTTCTTTTTCATTGACGGTGTAAATCTTTCCGCCATGAATAAGCATGTCAGCAGGGCCCTTTGATCGGCCGCAGCCGACAAGAATCAAAACAAATAGAAAAGCAATTACTCGGATGATAGTATTCGAACGCATGAGGTTTAAATTTGTGTCCCAATGTTAATCATAATTTGGAGAACCAACTGAGGAATTATCTTTAAGGAATAAAATGGATTTGGAATGCGCCAACGTTTAAGACTACTGGCCTACTACGCAGTTTTTTGGATCGGATTTCAGATTGTGATCCGGGCTGTGTTCCTGTTGTATAACATGCAGCTCACCAAAGCGCTGACCTCCGGAGACATCATCCACATCTTCTGGAGTGGCCTCAGGATGGACCTTAGTATTGCTGGCTACTTTATGATGCTGACGTCCCTCCTGTTCGTAGTCACGGTGTTTATCCAGGAACGCTGGCTTTATATCATTTTGCATACGATATCCATCACGCTGATTATCGTGTGTTCAATTATCACAATTGTCGACATCGAATTGTACAGGCATTGGGGCTTCCGGCTCGACACAACTCCCTTCTTCTATCTTACAGGAGCCGAATCAGAGGCAGCAGGAAGTGTCGAAATTTCAGTCGCAATAAATCTATTCCTGATCCTCACAACACTCGTGACGATCTCTCTCTTTTTGTATTCAACATGGTTGATGCCAAACCTGAAATTACTTGAGCCGACAGAAAAAAAGAAAGCACTTGTATTTCTGCTCATTGCCGGATTGATGATCATCCCGATTCGCGGTAGCTTCACCGTTGCACCGATGAATAGCGGATTTGTCTATTTCCATAAGACAAACGCATTCGCCAACCACGCGGCCATTAACGTAATCTGGAATTTCATGTACAGCTTGTCGAAAAGCTCGAAGCTAAAATATGATGAGAAATTTTTCGACAAGAAAAAATCAGAGGCATACTTTAGGGATTTCTATTCGGAAAGCGATTCAACAGTGGGTTTGTTCACAACAAAAACGCCCAACGTTATCCTCTTCATTCTTGAAAGCTTCACAGCGGATGTAATCGAACCCCTTGGCGGGATTGAAAACCTCACTCCGAATCTAAATCGAATCGCGAATGAAGGAATATTATTTACAAACTTCTACGCCAGCGGAGATCGGACTGATAAAGGAGTTGTCAGCATTCTGAGCGCATACCCCGCACAGACAGTAAACAGCATCAGCAAATTTCCCGGCAAAGCAGAAAAGCTTCCCTACCTGACGCGCGCCATGAATGATCTGGGCTACCGATCATCTTTTTATTATGGTGGCGACATCAACTTTGCAAACTTCCGATCATACCTCACGAACTGCCAATTCAGAGAGCTGGTCACGTACGATGAATTCGACAACGATGACAACGGAGAACCGAGTAAGTGGGGATACCATGATCACATTGTCTTAAATCGCGCCTTGCATGAAATCGATTCCTCACGTTCTCCTTTTTTTAAGGTGATCCTTACGCTGAGCAGTCATGAGCCGTTCGATGTACCGATGGAACCCATCTTCAAATCGAACCACGAAGATTCGCTGTTTCTGAATTCAATCCATTACACCGACAGAAGCATCGGGACGTTTATGGATTCCGCCAGAAATTCAAACTGGTGGGACGGCACGGTAATCCTGTTTGTAGCTGACCATGGCCATCGACAGCCAGGCAACAAAGAACTGAAAGACAAGAAACGCTTCCATATTCCGTTTATCATTAGCGGTGGTGCGATTAAGTCAGACACGGTGATCAACACATATGCAAGTCAGACAGATATCGCCAACACCTTGTTAGCGCAGTTGGACAAACCGAGGCCTGAATTTCGATTTAGTAAAAACATCTTGGCTCCCGATGTGAAACAGTTCGCGTTCTATTTTTTCAACAATGGCTACGGATACGTTGATCCCAACACCTATATTGTTTTTGATCATACGGCTAATCGCTTTCTTGAAACGAGTGGCGCGGAGCAGGAAAGTCTCGAACGCACAAAAGCGTATCAGCAAATTATGTTTTCCGATTTCAATGCGAAATAAGGCACCTTTCCCCACGCCAGAAATCATTACCTTTGAGGCCCATGAGTAAACGATTGTTAAAAATATTTCTGGCTTCGCTGGTCGCATTGGCGACACTGCCCGTCACCGCGCAGGATTTTGGATTATCGTTTTCGTATTTTCTTCCAAAGAATGGATACTTCTCGACACCGATCAGCCCATTTTCAATTCGTGGTCTTGGAGTCGATTTGAATCGTTTCGTTGCGTTAGAAACAGGCGCGTCCCTCTATAGAATGTCAGGCTTGAATCTGAAAGATCTCCCATTCGAAAGTAAGTCGCCCTTGATCGGCCCGAACTTCACTATTCTTGTTCCCGCGGAAGTTGTTTTTCAGTTGCATGGAAACGTCCTTGAGTTCGATATCAAAGGCGGGGGATTCTTCTTTCACACCTTTGGCAATAAGATCAACTATGGAAATTTCGATCGTGCCCTTCGTGCGCATAACGAATGGCAAGTGGCGAACTCAGATCTGACCTTCAGCGCAAAACCAGGCTTTGGATATCATGGCGGTGCGGAGCTAACAGTTAATGTTACCGATCAGGTTGGCGTGTCGCTAGAAACAAATTATTTTGTCGGAGAAGCTAAGTTTCCAGTCAGTGGCACAGTAGTAGGCGGAAACACAACGTTTGAGGCACAACCGCTCGACTATAGCGAAGCAAAGATCGATTTCACTGGGGTGGAATTCTCCGTTGGACTGATTTTTTCATCGGGTGGTGGAGGAAAAGCTCCTAAGAAAAATTACAAAAAGCGCAGGCGATAGTTATGAAGTTTATTCTTGTCCTATTTGTTTTAATCGCCCACGTTGTTGTCGCGCAGCCGCCCGTTGCATATCGCTCGTTTCACATCGAACACAAAGAAGTCGTATGGGTGCAAGTGTATCACGAAGAGCCCGTGATTGAAAAATTACCTGAGCGATTATTCAATCACCTGAAAAGTAAAGTGTGGATTAAAGACATCCGCTTTGAAGGCCCGGACATTGTTGCCGAGTTGACGGATTATCGGCCCGACTACAAACGCTATGGTGGAAAATTTACAAACACCTCCTCCATTGTTCGCACGGGAAGATTTGCAGGAAAAGTTCTAATTAATTTTAAGGAAGGAAAATATCGCGTCATCCTGCAGGGTATTACCTATCAGGCACTCCAGGCGGCAACAGGTTCAGGCAAGGCAACAATTGAGCAACACGAAGTTTCAGGGACACTCAATGACTTTGCGCTCAACAACCTTCGCACAAATTTCAAAAAGCGCAACGCGCTCAACCTCGACATTCTTCACTCGAGTTTTAAAGACAGCTTTACGATCAAGGTCGATCAGTTGATCGATGAAGACTGGTGAGTCGCGGGAATGCAGGGATGCCAGGGAGCCGGGAATGCCGGGGAGCCGGGGCCAACTAGCGAATCGACCATTCTTCTTCTGCCCAAGCGAGGTGAAATAAGCCAGCCAATTTTGTTTAACGCAACCGTTTGCGGCAGCGTCACCGGGAAGGAATGCGCGAAAATTCCACACTAAATCGTTTGCGAAGACTGATGAATGTTGCTTACTTCCACTAGTCATCCACCAAGTCGACCCAAACCTTATGAAGAATTTCTCTACCAAACTCAGTCTGGTGCTGCTCTTCGTCTTGTCCGCAACGATCATTTCAGCACAAACAATTTATCAAACAATAGGTATCATCGGATCCGCCACAGAGCGTGGCTGGGATGCTTCAACGCCCATGGAGATGAGTGCCTCCGATCCTCATCAATGGACGCTTACACTCAGGCTCACTGTGGGTGAAGCAAAGTTTCGCGCCAATGACAACTGGTCTGTCAACTGGGGCTCGGCAAGCTTTCCTTCCGGCACGGGTGTTCAGGACGGCCAAAACATTCCAATCCCCGGCTCGGGTTACTACAGGGTGTCATTCAATGATGTGACCGGTGCTTACAACTTCAATTTGATCACTGCTCCCACCTATACAACGGTTGGGCTAATTGGCAGCGCAACCGCCAAGGGCTGGGATGGCTCAACTGCAATGACGCAAGATGCCTCCAACCCGCACAAATGGTCGATCACAATCACGCTTTCAAACGGTGAAGCGAAATTCAGAGCAAACAACACTTGGGATGTCAATTGGGGTAACAATAGTTTTCCGTCTGGAACGGCCTTTCAGAACGGTGCAAACATCCCGGTATCTGCCGGAGAATATGAAGTTACATTCAATGACTTCACCCGGGAATATCTTTTCCGCAACCTTAATCCCGCTATCTATTCAACGGTTGGAATTATTGGTAGCGCGACAAGCCTCGGATGGAACGGGTCAACACCAATGAAGCCTGGAAATACTTCTAATGAATGGACGTTAATCACGTACCTCACCACCGGAGAAGTAAAGTTTCGTGCGAATGACAGCTGGGATGTGAACTGGGGCGGCACCACCTTCCCCTCAGGAAACGCTGTAGCCAATGGACCCAATATTCAAATTCCAGAGGCGAGTTATTACTCAATCTATTTCAATGACGTAGCCAGCACCTACAGCATTACTAAGCTTAACCCTGTTAGCTACTCTACTGTCGGCATTATTGGCACCGCTACGAGCAACGGATGGGATTCGTCAACTCCTATGGTTGTGCAGCCGGACGGTCACACGTGGACATTGACAAACACAAAACTTTTTAATGGTGAGGCGAAGTTTCGTGCAAATAACAGCTGGGATGTCAACTGGGGCGCTACTGGTTTTCCAACAGGAACGGGAACACAGGGTGGACCGAATATTCCTGTTCCGGCAGGCATCTATGACATTACATTTAACGATGTCACCAGTGAGTACCGCTTCCAGCTTACGGGAACTGTAGCTGATGCTATCGTAACACTCAATCCAATACTTCCAACCGCTGAGGAGGCGGTCACCATTATTTATGATGCAACGCAAGGCGTATCGGGACTGCGTGGAGCAGAAAAAGTTTATATGCATGCGGGCGTTATTCTTTCAGGTTACGATGGCAGTGCATGGAACAATGTAGTTGGTAACTGGGGGCAAGATGATGGCGTTGGAGAAATGTCCCGCGTCCCTGGCGAGGAGAACAAATGGCAAATTACGCTTCCCAGCATTCGCGAGTATTTTGGAGTTGATTCCGGTATACCGGTGTTTCGTCTCGGACTGGTATTCCGTAGTGCGAATGGCGCACAGACCGGCAAGTCAACAACGGACGGAGATATTTTTGTAAATATCGATGCGGGTGACTTCACACGATTTACTGCGCCTCTTCCTTCTGAAATATTCTCACTGACTGGCGAATCAATTACCATCAGCGCTGAAGCGTCTTCGTCAGCACGCACCATGACCCTTGAGGTTAATTCAGGCGATGGATTCGAGGTCGTTGCAGAAGTCGCTAATACCGAAACGATTTCCTACAACTACATGGTCTCTCAGTCAGAGGCACTGCAACTACGTGTGACGGCAGTGCTCTCAGAAAGTACAGTGACCGCGGTAAAAAATCTCAATGTAATCGTGCGTCAGCCAAACACGATTGCATCTCTCCCATCCGGTGTAACGAATGGAATCAACTATGATCCAAACGACCCGACAAAAGCAACGCTGGTGCTACTGGCTCCACAAAAGCAGTTTGTATACGCAGTGGGCGATTTCAACAACTGGATGGTGACAGACAACGCCCAGATGAATCAGGCGCCTGATGGTGAGTACTTCTGGATTACATTGAACAATCTTGTGCCCCAGAAGGAGTATGTGTTTCAATACTGGGTAGATGGAACGATTAAAATCGGAGACCCTTATGCAGACAAGGTTGCCGATCCTTACAACGATCACAACATTCCATCTGATGTCTATCCAAACGCGGTCAATTACACGAATACATCAAATGGCATCGCTACTGTATTGCAAACCGGTCAGCAACGTTTTCAGTGGACGCACCCAACCGTTGCAGGCGGCCAACCTGCAAAGGAAAAGCTTGTGATCTACGAATTGCTTTTGCGTGACTTCCTTGCTTCGCACAGCTACAAGGATCTTGCTGACACACTCTCCTACCTCAAGCGCCTTGGTGTGAATGCAATCGAACTTCTACCTATTATGGAGTTCGAAGGGAATGAGAGCTGGGGATATAACCCTTCGTATCTTTTTGCACCAGACAAATACTACGGGACCAAGAATGATCTCAAGGCATTTATCAATAAAGCCCATGAAGAAGGCTTTGTGGTGTTGCTGGATATGGTGCTCAATCATCAGTTTGGTCAAAGCCCGATGGTGCGAATGTATTTCGATGAGGCGAATGGAAAACCTACTTCACAAAGTCCATGGTTTAATCCGGACGCTACACATCCCTTCAACGTGGGCTATGACTTCAACCATGAGAGCGCATATACCAAACGTTATGTCGATGATGTAAACCGTTACTGGTTGGAGGAATATCACTTCGATGGTTTCCGCTTCGACTTATCAAAAGGATTTACACAGGTGAACAACCCTAACGATGTTGGCGCCTGGAGCGCCTATGACCAATCGCGCATCAACATCCTTAAACGCATGACCGATGTTATCTGGCAAACGAATCCTAATGCCTACGTGATCTTCGAACATCTGTCAGACAATAGCGAAGAAAAAGTCCTCGCGGACTATGGCATCATGTTGTGGGGCAACATGAACCACGCCTATAACAGTGCCTTGAACGGACAAACAAATACCGACCTGAATTGGGCATTATCGGGAACGCGCAACTGGAATCAGAAAAATCTGATCCCTTACATGGAGAGCCACGATGAGGAACGACTTATGGTTCGCGCGCTTACGGAAGGCTTGTCAAATGGTGACTATAACATCCGAAACAAGGAGACAGCACTCGAGCGCGTGAAACTTGCCTCGGCATTCTTCTATCCTCTCCCAGGCGCGAAAATGTTATGGCAATTCGGAGAATTGGGATACGACATTTCAATCAACTACAACGGACGCGTTGGTAACAAGCCGATACCGTGGGGCAATCAGGACGGCCTCAACTATCATCAGGATCCTGACCGTGTGCGTCTTTACAAAGCTACCGCTGCTATTATCAACCTTGTCGATGACTATAATCACGTGTTTGAAGAAGGAATTTTTTCATGGACCCCAAGCGGACAATTCAGAAGAATAAGTGTGAGTCATGCGCAGATGAATGTTTCCATCATCGGAAACTTCGGTGTCACTGCAGGCGAGATGGAAGGCGGCTTCCAACACACTGGAATATGGTATGATTACTTTTCAGGACGAGCCTACACCATTTCGTCAACGTCACAACCTATTTCACTTGAACCCGGACAGTTTCACATCTTCACAGATCAGGTAGTCGAGTTCCCTGAGCGCGGCCTTGTCTATACGCCTGTCTACATCGGAACGCCCACTAATCTCCTGGCATCAGTAAGCGGAGCATCCGTGAGCCTGACATGGGAAGATAATTCGGATGGCGAGAGTGGCTACGTACTCGAGCGCATGGCAGAAGATGAAAATTCATTTTCTCAAATTGCTGCACTCGGAACAGACGTGACGACTTATTCAGACGAGACAGTCATTGATGGTGTTACCTATACTTACCGTGTTCAGACGGTTAGCGATGTTAAGCCTGCATCGGATTGGAGCAATTCAGCCTCTGCTGATCTGATCTTAAATGCACCGTCCGCTCTCGCTGCAGAAATGTTGAGTAAGAAAACAATTGTCATTTCATGGACTGACAATTCCGCACACGAAACCGCATATGTCGTTGAGCGGTCAGTTGCGCATGGAAGACATCAGAGCGCTTTTGCTCCAGTAGCCGAGCTGAATGCCGGATCGGAAACGTTTATCGACTCGAATGTTTCTCCAGGCAAACAGTATTCGTATCGCGTGGCTGCAAGAGACGATGACGAGACATCTGCGTATAGCAATACTGTTCTCATTCGTCCGGTCGATAAAAAGAAGAATGATGCAATCAGCATTTATCCAAACACCGCCTCAGACCTTGTCACCATTGAAAACAATGAAGGTTATGCGATGCGTGTTAGAATTTCAAGTCTGCACGGAGTTGTGATGAAAGACTTTGAAGTCAGGGAACAGAATAACGTGGTAGTTAGCGTTGCCGACTGGAAAGAGGGGATTTATATCGTGCATGTGCAGTCGAACGAGGAAAATGTGCGTGTGCAGCTTGTAGTGAAGCGATAGTACTTTTTGATGAGATATATTACTGACGGCCCAACTAACCATGGGCCGTCTTATCTTTTACCATGTTCGAAGCCTCTATCGACCGACTTCGAACACTCACGCATCATAACACAGGCACATTGTTGACGAACTTTACCACACTCGCATTGTACCCGAGCCTTGACAGTTTTTGCTTGTATTTGTCCGCTTCTTTCTGGTCAAGGAATTCGCCTGAATAATAAGCATCAGTTCCATTCACATTAATCTTCTCGAATCCATAAGGAGGTTGCGTCAAGACGTTTGCATTGCCACCTGCAGCCGCGGAAGTGTATTTCACTTTGTAGGTCACCAACGTATCCGATGCGATGTCGGTGTTTTCCGGAATTTCCATGTTGTGTTTTTTGTAGAGCGCGCGGGAATCTTCAGCATAAAGTTTAAACGCAGCTCTCGATTCCAAGTCCTTAATGAAACCGGTTGAGTCTTTTTCAAATTCAGGCACAGGAAGAATGTAATAGTTCTTCTCGGCATCAGCGGTGCGGTAAACCCATTCGAGTGTATATTCCGGATTCTTGATCGTGGTGATTGAGCTTTGATCGTTAAACGTAACTTTCTCCAAATACATCGTGATCATCGCACCGCCATCCGTGTAGCGCTTCCTTTGGCCGGATACAAAGTTTCCCAGCGAATAAGCAATCAGTTGATTTTTTTCTTTGCGAAATTCCATTGGCTGCAACACGTGGGGGTGTGCACCAATCACCAGCTGCGCCCCATGCTTAAAGCAAAATTCGGCAACATCTTTCTGCCACTTCGAAGGCAAGCTCTGATATTCCGATCCCCAGTGTGTGAACACAATGATCGCATCGGGTTTTGCAGCTTTTGCCTTGATCAAGTCCTGACGAATGGATGCCGTGTCGATCATGTTGACAATGTTCGGCTTCGTCACCGGAAGGCCATTCGTTCCATACGTATAATTTAATAACGCAAGCTTGAAACCATTCTTGCTAAGAATCAGTGGATGGTTGTTCAATTTATCGACTTCATCCACGAATGTGCCCGTATGCGGAATCTTCAGACTATCAAGCATCGTCACAGTTCGCTCAAGACCTTTTTTGCCGGTGTCAACGCAGTGGTTATTGGCCGTGACAAGAACATCCACACCTGCATTTTTTAGCGAGTGAAGGAGTTCATCGGGAGCGCTGAACTGTGGATAACCTTTGTAAGGAGGACCGGCCAGTGTCAACTCGAGGTTTCCAATCGCCATGTCAACGGACTGTATATACGGCTTCACGAACTGAAAGCACGGATCGTAGTTATATTTTTTCGTGACTTTATCATAGGCATCCGATATCTGCGAATCATGTTGCATGATATCGCCCAAGAAGAGTAACGATAAACGAGTGGTGTCCTGCGCGGAAGCAAATCCAACAACGAACAAAAACGAAACAAGGAGACTAATTTTTTTCATGCAACCATCAGGATTTTATTATCAGCAACTACAAATACTTTATCTTCTTTCTTCGGAGCAATTCGCGCCAGTCCAGTGAACATTCCAAACGCTGGAAGGAATGCCTGGCGCGCTCCGAAATAAAAACACGGCAGCGTCATCGATTGCCTTCCTTTCCCGACAAGGTGAACGCCTGGGTGGATGTGCCCCGCCACATTGTAAAGATTCTCATCGAACTTCTCCATCGGATGATGCGTCAGCAAAAACTGATCGATGATCAGATCATCGTAGACCTTGATGCCCTTTCGTTCGTACTGATGCTGACTCATGATATCGTGATTTCCCATCACCAGTTCAAAAGAGATCCCGGAAAGGTGCTTGACTACCTCTCCAAAAACCTCCCACTCAGGATTATAATGACTATGAAAAAGATCACCGAGGCAAATAATACGCGAAGGCTTCGAAAGATGAACCACATCGAGCAGAAGTTCAAGGTTGTGCTCATTTGCCTTCGAAGGAACAGGATATCCGGACTTGCGAAAATGATTGACCTTGCCCAGGTGTAAATCGGCTAACAGAAGGATGCGATGCTTCTTCCAGAAAAGTGCTTTCTGGGGAAACAATTCCATTTCTTCTTTACAAACTTCTACTTGCATCTCTCCCTAACGATGTATCCTTCTACGAATCCTATCTCACCTGCGAAAATTTTGAATTTGATCATTTTAAATTTGACATTTAATGCAAAGAAACGGTTCTCTTCAGGTTCATTTCTATTGGGTCGAGATAGCGTTTAATTTGGCAGTAAAAGCGGGACACCCGAACATTTTAAAATTTCAAATGTAAAATTTCAAATCAAACATGTGAGTCCTTTATCGTAGTTAAATCTTCCTCGCAAACCCACTAGTTTTCATTGAACCTCCAGCAGGGAACGCAATTTTTATCATAAGCAGGAAACTTCCAATTTTTATCCTTCTTATGCGTCAATTCTTTTTAATTGTCTTCGCATTTACGCTCGCAATCATGGTTGAGGCGCAAACAACGGACTTATTTGACAAACTGATCTATTCAAAAGGTTCCGATTCGCTTCCCTATCGGTTACTTAAGCCCGTAAATCCACAGGCGCTCGAACGTTTTCCGTTGATAATTTTCCTACATGGATCGGGAGAGCGGGGATCAGATAATGAAGCGCAGTTGAAGCATATCAGAAATCTTGTGGTCGACCAGAAAAATCGCGGGAAGTATCCATGCTACGTTTTCGCGCCTCAGTGTCCGAAAGGCCAGCTTTGGGCAGAACACAACAAAGATGGTTCTGTAAAAGCACAGGCTACGAAGCCAACACAACTGCTTATAGAATTGATTGATCAGCTCTCAAAGGAATATCCAATCGATGAAGGACGGATTTACATCACGGGGGTTTCAATGGGTGGCTATGGAACGTGGGATCTACTCGCCCGCTATCCACAGAAATTTGCAGCAGGTGTCCCTGTCTGTGGTGGTGGCGATGAGCGCACCGCTTCCAAACTGAAACAAATTCCAATCTGGGCGTTCCATGGCGCTCTTGACGATATTGTTCCGGCCCGACAATCACAAACAATGATTGAGGCAATTCGTAAGGCTGGAGGGCGCCCTGGCTACACGGAATATCCTGACATTAAGCACGATAGCTGGGTGCAGGCCTACCAGGAACCACATCTTCTGCCCTGGCTTTTTAAGCAGAAAACACAAGGAAATTCTGACTAAATCCTTGTTTTCCAATGCGATAATGGGTGAACCGGCAATTTCATAAAATCTTCATATAACGATATAAGTCGGATGGCGAATTCGGGTTAGATTGCGGACCGAATTTGTATTTATGTTCGAGTTAGACTTTTCGTACTCCGTTCTCCTTATTATTTGTCTGATTGCGGCCTTTGGGTTTGAATTCGTGAACGGCTTCCATGATACTGCAAACGCTGTTGCCACCGTCATCTATACAAATTCGCTGAAACCATGGACTGCCGTAATCTGGTCCGGAATTTGGAACTTCCTTGGTGTATCGTCAGGACTTTTTGTAGGTGTAAAAGTGGCGATGGGAATTGTCGCGCTACTTCCGGTAGAATCGTTGATTGATCAAAATCTTGCTCACAGTCTCGCCATGGTGATGGCGCTCCTGATCAGTGCGATCGCCTGGAATTTGCTTACCTGGTACTTCGGGATTCCCTGCTCAAGTTCGCATACGTTGATTGGTTCTATTCTTGGCGTTGGAATCGCTTACTCCCTCCTCCCGGGAAGCTCACAGGCTGCTGTAGACTGGTCGCAAGCCAGCAAGATTGGTTCTTCGCTTTTGATATCTCCGCTCTTCGGATTTTCAATGACCATTATTCTGATGTTTCTGATCAGAAGGCTTACGAAAAAGACATCGTACGGGGATGCCCTCTTTAAAGAGCCGAAGAAGAACGCACCTCCACCGATGTGGATTCGCGCGATTCTGATCCTGACGTGTACAAGCGTGAGTTATTATCACGGATCCAACGATGGACAGAAAGGTATCGGTCTTGTCATGCTTATCCTGATTGGTATAGTGCCGGCCTTTTATGCGTTAAATACCAACGTAAATCCAACGACTTTATCGCAGCCGCTTCAAAAGATTGAAGTTGTGTTAGCGTCACTCGACCCAACACCATTGTCGGAACCGGATCAGCAAAAATTCACAGAGACGCGGGAGATCAACAAGCACCTGATGGAGTCCGTTGCCGGAAAGAAATCCGTGGAAGCGATTGAAAAAAATAGCCGCTTCCTCGTTCGGAAAGACATCATGGTAATGGATCGTAATCTCAAAGCATTGGTTGACAAACCTGAGATCAAGATCAGCTCAGCCGACAAAGCAGTGATCGCGACCGAACTAAAAACCATCAAAAAGATTACGGACTACTCGCCACGCTGGGTGATTGTCATGATCTCCATTTCGCTGGGACTTGGAACAATGATCGGGTGGAAACGCATCGTGAAAACGATCGGTGAAAAAATTGGTAAAGAACACCTGACCTATGCTCAGGGCGCTTCCGCGGAATTAGTAGCTGCCAGTACAATTGGACTGTCAACCAATCTTGGTCTACCCGTTAGCACCACGCACGTTCTCTCGTCTGGAATTGCGGGCAGCATGGTTGCGAGCAAGGGGATAAAGAACCTTCAGGCCGATACCGTTCGAAATATCCTGATGGCCTGGTTGCTCACGTTGCCTGTTGTGATACTGATGTCCGGAACACTCTTCCTGTTATTCCGCTCAATATTCTAATCGAAGCTAAACAGGTATCTTGTAGTCTGCCAGGATCTCTGCTGTTGTAGCAACTTCATCCTTCTTAAACTTCTGATCAAAGCTCTTCACACGCTTGGTGCAGATAATCTTTCCCCCGTCTTCATACGACAGACCATCATCATTACGGCTAATCACTCTGACCACATGATCTGGTCTCAAGATCTCACGATAAATTCCCTTCATAAAGTTGATTTTGTTTGCACGATACGTGCGTTGAATTGTTTATGGATGTGCTTAAAATTATATGCCAACGCAAATAAATGGCATCAGGCATTGGGCATTAGAAAATGCAAGGGTGTTTAAACTAATGTCGGAACGAATGTACGGGTATCCTTTGACATATTCCCTACCACACGAACAACAATCGCAAATAAATATACCAGATGCGCGCCAACTGTCAGCCAACGCACCAATGCCTAATTCCAAATGCCTAATGCCTGATCCCTATTCCGCATAGTTCAGCGCCATTTTCCTGATCCTGTCTTCGAGTTTTTCGGTGGTGAGCTTTTCCCTGAGCCTGTCGACCATGATGGGAAAGGCAAACGGTGTCGGCTTTTCGGGTGTAGTGATGATGATCTTTTGTTGTGCGATGCGTTCGAGTGCCTTGCGAAGGCGCGCTTCTTCAAGCTGGAAGTCCATCACTTCTTCGAACGCCTGACGCAAAAGGAGGTTGTGGGCTTCATAGTCGTTGAAGACATTGAAGAACAATTGAGAGGACGATTGAAGGTGTTTGTCCTTCACTGGTTTGCCGGGATAACCTTTGAACACCAGTCCAGAGATGGCCGCAATGTCGCGGAATTTTCTGCGTGCCATCTCAATTGAGTTGATGCTTGCCTGAATGTCGCGCGTAAGATTTTCGGTGCCGAGCACATCAGTTTCTACTGCCTCCTCAATCGGGATTGGTTGATCGCAAAGCAATTCAAATCCATAATCGTTCATGGCAATTGAAAACGTGAGCGGTTGGATCTGGGCAATGCGGTAGGCTACCAGTGCTGCAATTCCTTCGTGAACAAAACGCCCTTCGAATGGATACATCAGAACGTGATAGCCTTCTGTACTCTCAAAGTATTCGATGAGGAAATCACCAGCTCCGGGAAGGATTGACCGTTGTCGTTGCAGATCGAAAAGCGGATCGAGGAATTTGAGCTCTCCATCGTTTACTTTGTTCTGGACAACCTCGTTGATCTTGTAACGGATCATCTCACTCATCTGCGAGGACAGCGGCATACGTCCACCCTGCCACGATGGAACCGCTCCGGACTTCTTGCTTGTCTTACGAACATGAACCTCCATCTCCTTGATGCGAACGAGTTCAAGGTTTCTTCCGGCAAACCAAAATACGTCTCCTGGGTTCAATCGCGAGATAAAATATTCTTCAATCGTTCCAAGATATTTCCCAGATACAAACCGGATATGTAGAGAAGCGTCACCAACAATTGTCCCGATGGACAGACGATGACGCATCGCGATGTTTCGGTTCTCCACGCGATAAACACCATCGGTCACAATAACTTTTCGGTATTCATTATATGCCTGGAGCGAATCGCCTCCGGTTGTAATGAACCCCAGGAGCCAGCTCCATTCATCCTCGGTTACGCTTGAAAAACTGAACGTACCTTTTATCTCTTCATAAATTACTTCAGGTCGAAATCCATCCGACACCGCTAGTGTGATCAGGTATTGCATCAGCACATCGAACGATCGGATATAAGGGAAACGATCTTCAACAATATTTTTCTTAATCGCTTCACGCAAGCCCGCAGCTTCGATCAGCTCAAGAGCATGTGTGGGCACAAAATGAATTTTACTGACAGCTCCCGGCTGGTGACCGCTACGACCTGCGCGTTGAAGAAAACGTGCAACGCCTTTCGGACTTCCCACCTGCACCACCGTTTCCACCGGGCGGAAGTCAACACCAAGGTCGAGACTCGAGGTACACACTACTGCTTTCAATTTTCCCTGGTGTAGTTGATCTTCAACCCAATTCCGTAATTCCTGGCTTATCGATCCGTGATGCATCGCGATCAATCCTGAAAGTTCAGGAGCTTTGTCGAGCATCTTCTGATACCAGATCTCGGCAAAGGAACGCGTGTTGGTAAAGATCAGCGTGCTGTTACTGTTCTTGACAATATCGATCACCTTTGCCAAAAGATGTATTCCAAGATGTCCGGCCCACGGCATGCGTTCAAGACTATCCGGCATCACCGATTCAACTTCAACTTTCTTTTTGATATCGGCTCTGACAATCGAGTACTTTCCAGGAACGTAATAATTTCCAAGCAATGCTTCGACCGCTTCGTCCATGTTGCCGATGGTCGCAGAGATTCCCCAGACTTTCAACGCTGGGGCTATTGCTTTTAAACGCGACAACCCAAGCTCGATCTGCACACCGCGCTTCGATCCCATGAGTTCGTGCCACTCGTCAGATACTACCACTTTCAATTCTTCAAAAAACTCAGCGTAGTTTTTACTGGCTAATAAAAGATGAAGACTTTCCGGTGTTGTGATTAAAAGCTGAGGTGGTTTAGTTTTTTGTTTTGCACGCTCACTTAATTTAGTATCTCCGGAACGCACACCTACTCGGAAGTGAATGTCAAGACCTTCCACCAGGCGGTTAGCCGAAATCTCGATTTCTTTTGACAATGCACGAATCGGAGTAATCCAAATGGCTTGAAGACCGCTGCTTTTTTGAGCTTTTGCTGTCGGGTGTTTTTTAAGATACTCAAGGATTATGGGCATCATTAAGGAATAGGTCTTCCCGCTTCCTGTCGGAGCGTTTACAAGTCCGCTTTTGCCATCGAGGTATGCATTCCACGCCTCCAACTGAAAGGCAAATGGCTTCCACCCCATTTTCTCAAACCAATCTTTTCCTAACTTTAGCGGATCATTTGCCATAAAATAAAGGTATCATTCTGATGATTCTTGCAAAAACATTTTTAACACCGGGTTGTTATAGCCTTTAAATGTTCGCAAATGGGTAAATACTCGATTAAAGAATTAGAGCAACTTTCCGGCATCAAGGCACACACCATTCGTATTTGGGAAAAACGCCATCGCCTGATCGAGCCACAGCGGACAAACACCAATATCCGCTTTTACTCCGATGACGATCTGAAAAAGATCATCAACGTTTCACTGCTCAATTCAAACGGTCTTAAGATCTCAAAAATTGCAGGCATGTCTACCGATGAGATGAGCCGTAAAGTAATCGAGATCAGCGAGTCCCAACCGGAAGCTTCGGTACATATCGACCAACTCGTCATCGCCATGGTGGAGCTGGATGAAGAAAAGTTTGAAAAGACGTTATCTGGATTGATTCTGCGATTCGGTTTCGAAAATACGGTGGTTGATATACTCTATCCATTTCTGGAGAAGATCGGCATCCTCTGGCAGACGCACCACATCAATCCCGCTCACGAACATTTTATTTCAAATCTCATCCGCCAGAAAGTAATCGTAGCGATTGACTCACTCGCCATACCGCCAAAGACAGCGAAGCGTGTCATGCTGTTTTTACCAGAACACGAGCTGCATGAAATCAGTTTATTGTTCTCTCACTTTCGTTTTCGAAAAGCAGGATTCAGAACTTTCTATCTTGGCCAGACGGTTCCGTTCAACGATCTGAAAGCTGCCTTTGAAGTGCATCAACCGCAGATCATGATCACGTCAATTACAGCGGCCATGAGTCGAACTGGTCTTGACAATTATATAGAGCGCCTCGCCACCACATTTCCGCAGGCCCAACTTCTGTTGACAGGCTGGCAAGTGCAGAATTACAGCCCAAAACACCACCAGGTTGCTGTGTTAAAAAAGGTAAGCGACCTTGATCCGCATTTGGCCGCTTCCCACTAATCAATTCTAACTTATTGAAATCCAAAAGGATGTGCTAACACGTAGATCCTTTATTTGTTGTGAAAGTTCGTGGCCGAGCTTTTGTTTAATTCTAATTATATTTTAATAAACATTTTGTAGCCATTATGGATTAATAGGGTATATTTGTTCATCATTAACACTAAAACATTAAACATGACTGCACCGGAACTGACCCAGCAAATAACAAGCCTCCGCAGCACGCTCAAGGGCTTCACAAGGCGTTTCACCAGCGATCGGGAAGAATCATCGGATCTGGTGCAGGACACAATCCTGAAGGCGCTGATGTATAAAGACAGGTTTACTCAGGACACAAACCTGAAAGGCTGGTTGTTTACAATTATGCGCAATACGTTCATCAACAACTACCGCAAAAACCAGCGCGCGCGTACTTCAAAAGACACTACCAAAGAATTGTATTACCTGAATGTTGAGGATACCCATACATTCAATTCACCGTCACAGCGATTCGAGTATGAAGACATTTGGAAAAATGTTAATGAGTTGAGAGACGAATTACTCATTCCATTCAAGATGCATACCAGTGGTTACAAGTATCATGAGATCGCTGAACACCTTGACTTACCCATTGGCACGGTGAAGAATAGAATTTTCCATGCGCGAAAGGAAATTCAAAAAAAATTGACAGGATATTGAGTAATTTCCTGATCGCATTCTATGAAAAAAGTAGCAGTCATCGGATCGGGATTCTCGGGACTTGCTTCGGCATCTGTATTGGCCAAAGCTGGATTCGATGTAACTGTGTTCGAAAAAAATTCACTTCCGGGCGGACGTGCGCGTAAATTCGAAGCGCAGAACTTTATGTTCGATATGGGCCCAAGCTGGTATTGGATGCCCGATGTCTTTGAAAAATTCTTCAATCAATTCGACCGAACAACTTCTGACTTTTACGATCTGAAACGTCTGGATCCTTCGTATAGAATATTTTACGGAAAAGACGATTACCTCGACATTCCAGCAGGTGTTGAAGCACTTTGCAAATTGTTTGATCAACTGGAGCCCGGCAGCAGCAAACAACTTCTGAAGTTTCTCGAAGAAGGAAAATTTAAATACGATATCGGCATCAACAAGCTCGTTCACAAACCAGGCTTGTCCGTTCTCGAATTTGCCGATGCTGAGTTATTTAAAGGCTTGTTCAAGCTTCACGTATTTCAATCCATTTCAGCTTACGTGAGAAAATTTTTCAAAGAGCCAAGAATCGTAAAGCTTCTGGAATTCCCTGTTTTGTTCCTCGGAGCAACGCCTCAAAATACTCCCGCACTGTATAGTTTGATGAACTACGCGGACATGGCGTTGGGTACCTGGTATCCGATGGGCGGCATGTATAAGATTGTCGAAGCGATGGTTTCGGTTGCTGAACAAAATGGTGTGACGTTCAAATTCAACAGTCCGGTGAGTGGATTCGAAATGAATGGCGTTAAAGCGAAAGGCCTGAAAGTAGGCGGAAATAATTTCGCTTCCGACTATATTGTTGCAGGCGCAGACTATCATCATATCGAACAACAGTTATTGCCCGAAAAGTACAGGCGATATTCGGAATCGTACTGGAGCAGTCGTGTGATGGCGCCATCGAGTCTGCTCTTTTATGTTGGACTGAATAAGCGCGTCAAAAATCTGCTGCATCATACGCTTTTTTTCGATGAGGATTTTTCCTTACACGCTAAGGAAATTTATGAAGATCCCAAGTGGCCTACCTCTCCACAATTTTATGTGAGCTGTCCTTCGAAAACTGATCCATCGGTTGCCCCTGTGGGATTTGAAAATCTTCTCATCTTGATTCCGGTTGCTCCTGGACTAAAAGATGAAGAACATCAGCGTGAAAAATATTTTGATTTAGTGATTAACCGGCTTGAGAAAATAATTGGTGAAAGTATCAGGCCGCACATTGTCTATAGAAGGTCGTATGCGCACAACGATTTTATTGCGGATTACAACGCTTTCCGTGGCAATGCCTATGGGCTCGCCAATACGCTGATGCAAACTGCGAATTTGAAGCCAGGCATCTTAAACAAAAAGGTGAAGAACTTGTTTTATACTGGACAGCTCACTGTTCCGGGACCGGGAGTTCCACCTTCGATCATTTCCGGGCAGGTAGTTGCGCGGGAACTGATTAAGAAAAATAAAACCTCCGCTTGATGAAAAGTCTATACGACAACGTCTCCATCCGCTGTAGCCGGCTCACCACCCGCGCGTACAGCACTTCTTTCTCCCTGGGGATCTGGTGCCTTGAGAAAGAACTCCGCGACCCGATCTACGCGATCTACGGCTTTGTCCGGTTTGCCGATGAAATTGTCGATACGTTTCATGAGTACGACAAAGAAACGTTATTGAACCGCTTTAAAGAAGATACCTACAAAAGCATCGAAGAAAAAATCAGTCTTAATCCAATACTCAATAGCTTTCAGCACACCGTCAATAAATACGGCATCGAACGTGAGCTCATCGATCAATTTCTCAAAAGCATGGAAATGGATCTGATGCAAAAGGATTATGATGACGCGGCACTGAAGGAATATATTCTTGGCTCGGCTGAAGTTGTTGGCCTGATGTGCCTTCGTGTATTCGCTAAAGGTGATCAAAAAATGTATCAGGAGCTGAAACCATTTGCCATGAGCCTGGGTTCAGCTTTTCAGAAGGTAAATTTTCTTCGCGACCTGAATGCTGATTTCGTTGGGATGGGCAGAACGTACTTCCCTGAAATCGATCTGAAGAATTTCGATGAAAGCAACAAAAGGAAAATTGAGCAAAGTATTCTGGTTGATTTCAGTCATGCTTTCAAAGGGATCAAGCAGCTGCCAAAAGCATCGCGCTTTGGTGTATACGTAGCATATGTTTACTACTACGCCCTATTCAAGAAGATCAGAAACACGCCTTCCGATCACGTGCTGAACAAACGGATCCGGATCAGAAACCGTCACAAAGCGACACTACTCGCCTACTCGTTTGTTAAGCATCAATTAAATTTGATTTAATGGAGATGGTAATACTGGTAGATAAGGACGATAATCAAATCGGAACGATGGAGAAGATGGAAGCGCATCGCAAGGGTGAGTTGCATCGGGCATTTTCCGTTTTGGTTTTCAACGCGAAGGGAGAAATGCTGTTGCAGAAGCGGGCAAGGTCAAAGTATCACAGTGGTGGGCTTTGGACAAATGCATGTTGCAGCCATCCTGTGCCAGGCGAAAGTATGGAGGACACGGTGAAGCGCAGAGTAAAGGAAGAGATCGGCATTGAAGTAAAGCCCGAATTCTCGTACAAGTTTCTGTATAAGACGCGACTCGACCAGAATCTTACAGAGCATGAGTTAGATTACGTTTTCATAGCTGAATATAACGATCAACCTGTGCTCAACTCCGAAGAAGCTGAAGACTGGAAGTACGTGAGTCTTCAATGGCTTCGCGATGATGTAGCGAAGAACCCTTCGAAATATACGCACTGGTTCAAACTCATCCTGGACCATCCACAATTTCAGAAAGCGTAGTCGGGGTGGCATCATTCTCAAAAAATGATTCGTTTCTAAAAAACATCTCCCCAGATGTCACCTTGTTCTGGTTTCGAAGAGATTTGCGGACAACAGACAATGCCGGACTATATCGCGCCCTCACAGCAGGCAAGAACGTTCTTCCAATTTTTATTTTCGATACGGTCATTCTGGATCGACTCGAAGACAAAGCTGACAGGCGTGTGGAATTCATTCACGAATCGCTAAAATTTGTCAAGGCCTCATTGGAGGAAGCTGGCTCCTCTCTGCTGGTGCTACATGGAGATCCTTCAAAGATATTTTCGAAGCTGAACCCTAAAGCTGTTTATACCAATCACGACTACGAGCCTTATGCGCGTGAACGCGATCGTGAAGTGAAAACTATTCTTGAAGCAAAAGGCGCTTCCTTCCATTCGTACAAAGACCAGGTCATTTTTGAGAAGGAAGAAGTCGTGAAGGACAACGGTGAGCCTTACACAGTATTCACACCCTACAGCAAAAAGTGGAAAGCAAAACTGAATGCCTTCTACAAGAGAAGTTATCCGACCGAAAAATATTTCTCGAATCTATATCAGACAAAGCCCCTTGCATTTCCCAGTCTGCCAGACATTGGATTCGAACCAACGAATATTCACTTTCCCGAGCGCACGGTCAAGACCGCTCTCATACGAGATTATCATCTCACCCGCGACATCCCAGGCCAGACTGGCACAAGCAGATTGGGTGTTCATCTGCGTTTCGGAACAGTAAGCATTCGCAAGCTGGTGCAGATCGCGACAAAGAAAAATGAAACGTGGCTGAACGAGTTGATCTGGCGTGAATTCTACCAGATGATCTTGTGGCATTTTCCGAAGGTGGATCAGGCATTCAAACCACAATACGATCGCATTCGATGGCGCAACAACGTAAAGGAATTTGAAGCGTGGTGCGAAGGAAGAACGGGATATCCAATAGTTGATGCTGGCATGCGCGAACTTAACGCAACAGGTTTCATGCATAACCGCGTGCGCATGATCGTTGCAAGTTTCCTTACGAAACATTTGCTGATCGACTGGCGGTGGGGTGAAGCATACTTTGCAAAAAAGCTGCTCGACTTCGACCTCGCCTCTAACAATGGTGGCTGGCAATGGGCCGCAAGTTCGGGTTGCGATGCAGCGCCTTACTTCCGCGTTTTCAATCCTGCCCTGCAGACACAAAAGTTCGATCCCGAATTCAAGTACATTCGCAAATGGGTGTCTGAGTTCGAGTCACCCGAGTACCCAAAGCCCATCGTAGATCACCAGTTTGCAAGAGAGCGAGTGTTGAAGGCGTACAAAGTCGCGCTTGATGCGTAGGAACAATTCGCGACCTTCGATGTTATATAGGCAATGAAAATCTATCACCTCAAGCGAACACAGGTCTTGCCGATCTCACTCCAGCAGGCGTGGGACTTTTTTTCGACACCGAAAAATTTAGGACTCATTACCCCTACGCAGATGAATTTTAAGGTGCTGTATATGTCAGGTGGCGAGAGGATGTATGCCGGACAGATCATTCGCTACAAAGTTGCTGTGAAGCCGTGGCTTGTGGTGGACTGGACAACCGAAATAACGCATGTGAACGAGCCTTATCATTTTGTCGATGAGCAACGCTCAGGACCGTACGCACTATGGCATCATCAACATCATTTTAAGGAAGTCGATGGTGGCGTTGAGATGACAGATGATCTTCATTACGCAATCGCTTTCGGAATTTTCGGGAGGCTTGCAAACGCATTGTTTGTTGAGCGCGAAGTAAATGCTATTTTTGACTACCGGTTTAAAGTACTGGAGTCGTATTTTTCGAAAACTAAAACCGGTGAACCCGCTGCTGTTTAGCTATGGATGCAAAAGTTATTTTTCTGTGCTCCTTGATTACGATCGGAACATTTTTGTTTTGGGAGTTTGTGGCGTGGTTCACGCACAAATATATCATGCACGGCTTCCTGTGGACCTGGCACAAATCGCACCACACCATTCACGATCACACGCTCGAGCGAAACGACTTGTTCGCGCTTGTCTTCAGCATCCCATCGATCGGAATCTTCTACTATTTTTCGCTGGTAGAATACAATCCATACATGCTTGCAGTCGGGCTTGGAATTTTTTGTTATGGCGCCTTTTATCTTGTTTTCCATGACATCATTGTACATCAACGTTTGCGGTGGAGACCGGCCAAACGCAGCAAGTACCTTCAGCGGATGATCAACGCGCATTACGTACATCACAGCAAGCATTCGAAGGAAGGTTGTGAAGCCTTCGGTTTTTTGATCGCTCCTAAGAAATATGAACCAAAAAATTTTATATTGAAGAAGGAAAGATCACAAACCCAATAATCCTACCCCCCCGTTGAATCCAAAATATGTGTATCTCGCGTTGAACATCGGATCGTTCATCGTTCCGTTTTTGTTCAGCTTCTATCCTAAGGCAAACTTTTCAAAGAAATGGAAATATGTTTTGCCGGCCATTAGCATTACTGCCATCATTTTTATTCTCTGGGATGAGTTGTTCACCCAAATGGGCGTCTGGGGTTTCAATGAAAAATACCTGACTGGCATTAAAATCATGAGCTTGCCACTCGAGGAGGTGCTGTTCTTTTTCTGTATTCCCTACGCGAGCTATTTCATTTACTTCTCCCTTACCTATCTCGTTGAAAAGGATTACTTCTATCCCCATCACGAGATCATCTCAAGCATTATCATATTCTTCATGCTTCTTTTCGGAGGATACTATATCGGCAATGCATACACCGGTGTTACCTTCATGGCCCTCGGTCTCTTCCTTGCCTACCAGATGCTCAAACTGCGCCCACGCTACATGGGACGATTCTATTTCTCATTCTTGTTTGTGCTGATCCCATTTTTCATCGTCAACGGCATCCTCACCGGCTCGTGGATAGACGAACCTGTTGTCTGGTACAATGACAACGAAAACGTAGGCATTCGGCTCGGAACAATTCCACTTGAAGACGTCTTTTACGGAATGTTAATGCTGGTGATGAGTGTGACGATAGCGGAGGAGCTGGAACATCGAAGAGTATACTAATTGTAACTATTCGTCACGCGGAATTAGGCATTAGGAATTAGGAATTAGGAAATGCATCGGTGTTAAATTAAGAGCGCGCGTCAAAGCTCGACTGGCAACAGGCGACTGGCAACCGGTAACAAGATATCCATTCGAAGACTAGTAAAGGACGACTTGGCAAAACCAAAATCGGATAGCACCAATGCCTAATGCCCGATGCCTAATGCCTTTTCTTCCAAAGACGAACTTTACACCCAACTCGCTCCTCCTGTGCCAACTTTTCCAGTACGACTCAACCAATGCCTGATGCCCAATGCCTAATGCCTTTTCCATCGTAGGCGAATTTTTCAAACGAAGGAAAATGAAAAACCCAGAGTCTCCCCTGGGTATTTACATCGTTTATAAACCTGAAACTAAACCGTTTCTACAGGCTGGAGTTTCCGGTTTTTCTTGGGTTTCTTTCCTTTGAGGACATCATCCACGTATGCCAGATCCTTCTCAGCTTTTTTCGACTTTGAATTCTCCTTCTTCAGGATTCGCTTGAATTCAGAAGCCAGTTTTTTTGAACTTCTATCCAGAAGTTTCTTTACTTTTTTGCTGGGCTTGGGGAGCTCTAAGCTGCCTATAGCCGTGTTCATTGAATCGTTTAGGAGGCTCTTCAATGCTTTCTTTGATACTTTGACCTTTTCCATAACTAGTGGTTGATATTCCAATTTAAAAAAAGTCGTCTGAAGAAAGATGGCTTTTGAAAAACTTAATATTAGGCCTTAAAAATGCAAAAAGGCGCCTAAAAAGCGCCTTTCTTTTGTATCCACTTAGTACGAATTTACTCGTATCTGAGCGATTCTACCGGGTTGGAGGCTGCGGCTTTTATCGATTGAAAACTCACCGTCAGCCATGCGATCACAATGGCAATAAGTCCGCTCGCCACAAAAATCCACGGGCTGATCTCAACATGGTATGCAAATGTGCCCAACCATCCATTCACGACATAGTAGGCAACGACTGCAGCAGGAATGATCGCGATCACGACAAGCTTGGTGAATTCTTTTGATAACAGGATCGCCAACCCGGAAGTTGTTGCTCCCATGGCTTTGCGGATTCCAATCTCTTTCGTGCGTTGCTCTGCGGTGAATGCAGCCAGTGCAAAAAGACCAAGACAGGCGATGAAGATTGCTAATCCTGAGAACACGGTGAATAGCTGACCCATGCGCTGCTCTGCGCGGAAGAGTTCATCAAAGTTTTGATCGAGGAAAGCATAGTCGAAGGGCTCATTTGCTGCGTACTTCTTCCACAACTTTTCTACCGTTTCAACGGCTGCCTTAGAATCTCCTTCATAGCGAACCATCAACGACCATGACTTATCGGTGAGACGGATTGCCAATGGTCGAACCTGATGTTTAAGCGATTCGAAATTAAAATCTTTGTAGACTCCAATCACGCGAAGGCGTTCACTTCTTCCATCATCATTGTAAATAATTTCTTCTTCAAGCGGTTTCGTGAATCCGAATTCTTTTACCGCGGCCTCGTTCAACAAGATGGCGGATGAATCGGACGGGAAATCCCGTGAGAAGTAACGACCTTCTTTCAATTCAAACTTCATAACATCCATGTGATCGTAATCAGCATAATATTGCCCCATGATATGATCTTGCTCTGATGCTGCAGCTTTGAACACCGTTGTATTATTGACACCGGGGAATGTGTTATTGGTGTAACTCGCTTTTACGATGCCGGTTTGCTCCGTCAATGCGTTACGGAAAGCATCCTGGTTTGTGCCGAGGCGACCCGTGCTGTGAACGATCAACACATTGTGTTTGTCAATTCCCATATCGCGATTCTGCATGAACTGGATCTGCTGGTAAACAACAGCTGTAAAGATGATGAGGAAGATCGACAGCGCAAACTGGAATACCACAAGCGTGCTTCTCACACCTTTGCTCTTCACACCTGCACGAACTTTTCCTTTCAATACTTCAACTGCATTAAAGGAGGTTAAGTAGAATGCAGGATAACTTCCCGCGACAATTCCCACAAAAATTGCAACGCCCGCCAGCGATAAAAGAAACATTGGGCTAAGGAGGACATCCATTCCAAGCTGCTTACCGGAAAGAAGATTAAACTGCGGCAACAACAGATAACACAGTGCGAAGGCCAGAACCACCGTGATCAAACTATACACCATCGACTCTGCCAGAAATTGTCCGATCATTTGTCCGCGCAGTGAGCCGAGTGTCTTTCTCAGACCAACTTCTTTCGCGCGACCCGCGGAGCGCGCAGTAGACAGGTTCATGAAATTGATACAGGCGATGACGATGATGAACAACCCAATGGCACCGAAGAAATAAACGTATGTGATGTTTCCACTGGGCTCCATGTCATGCTGAGACGTTGAGCGCAGGTGAATATCGGTAAGAGCGGTGGTGTAGTATCCATAAGCACCACCCTGCTTATCCATCTGATCGATTGAAATTCCCATCAGCTTCTCCAGCTCCGGCCCGACATATTTCACAACCATTTCCGGAAATTTGCTCTGGACAGTAGCGAGGTCTGCCCCTTCTTGCAAAATGAAATAAGTGTGCAGGTAATTATTGAGCCATTGCGTGGACTTCAAATGCTGTCCCGAGCTGCTTGAGATAAGAACGTTATAAATAAAATGCGAATTCTTAGGCGCGTCTTCAGAGATTCCTGTCACTTTATAAGTAGCGTTGTCCTGACCTATCGTTAAGAGCTTGCCCATAGGTTCTTCGTCACCAAAATATTTTTTGGCCATACTTTCGGTGATCACAACGGTGCTTGGCTCGAGCAACGCGGTCTTAACGTCACCTTCTTTCAAAACAAACGAAAAAAAGCTGAAGAAATTGGAATCAGCATAGAACACGCGCTCTTCTGTAAAGACGTTATCACCATATTTGATAATAGGTGCACCCCAGAAGTTCGCGATACGCGTGGCTTCGCTGATGCCTGAAATTTCTTTTACGAATGCTTCGGCCATTGGTGGGCATGTCGTAGACGTTCGTATATCCTGCTCGCCAATTTTTCCATGCAAGCCAACCTGGTAAATGCGATCTGCTTTTGCATGAAAGCGATCATAGCTCAATTCATCCGTGACGTAGAGAACAATCAGCAGACAGGCGGTAATGCCGATGGTCATCCCCAAAATGTTTATCGCTGAAAAGAATTTGTATTTCAGGATGTTGCGCACGGCAACTTTAAAGTAATTGGTTAGCATAGTATAGAAGTTGGTAGTAAGACGCATCCACGCAGTCACATGTTGCAGCCGCCAAGAAATAAATAGAAAAAAATGAGAGCTCCTGGCGCAGGGAGCTCTCGCAGGCGTCATTATTCAACACGAAGGGTTTTTACCGGATTCATTGAAGCTGCATTGAAAACCTTAAATCCAATGGCGAGACCTGAGATGAGGAACATTAATGCAACGGATGCCATTAACGCTATTGGCGTTGTCGCCTGATAATATTTCCAGATCGTACTCATCAGCATGTCTACCAGGAAGTATGCACCGAGTGACCCAAGCAGCGAAGCGATTACAAGCATAATGACAAATTGTGTATTGATGATCCGCGTGATGTTGGCAATAGAAGCGCCCAGAACTTTACGGACACCGATTTCTTTCATTTTCTTAATGATATTGAGTGAAACTAGTGTAAACAATCCTGTGGCAGACAGCAAGAGCGCTACAATTCCCAGGAACGCAAACATCTTTACAATATTCACATTCACTTGTGTGGCTTCCATCATACCTTCATTGATCACGCGACCGTTGTACAAGCGATTGGGGAAAATTTGCTTCCACTCCTTCTCCATGAACGCATTGACGTCTTTCACTTTCTCCTGAGGCATGCTGACGATTACATGCGTATACTTTTCAGGACTCGTGTAGCGGATCATCAACGGATCCATCTCCCGCCACAAACCATTGGTATATACGTCCTTCACAACACCAACAACGTACAGTTTAACAGTATCCATCCAGGTGATCTGCTTACCAATTGGATTATCCCATCCGAAACTATCGGCAAATTTCTTGGTAACGATGATAGACTCCTTACGATCAGTCTCTGAGTCTTTCGTAAAATCGCGGCCTTCCAATAATTCGAGACCCATCGTCTTTACGTAATCATCACCAACGTTGATGATATCCACTTCAAGCTCTTTTGTTTCGAACTTTACCGGGTCGTTGTATCCTGAGGAAAAGATGCTGTGCTGAGATCCGGCTATCATGGTAATGTCTTTATTAGCCGAAAGCGCATTCTTGTACGTTTCGTATTCGCCCTGATTATCAACATAAGCGATAATCACATTGTCAGGATCGAATCCGATATCGAAATCTTTCTGGTAAACCGAATTACCGTAGAACGCAATGGCGAAAATAATGGCGAGGAGTGAAAAACTGTATTGAAGCACAAGGAGAATCTTCGTGAAAACATTTGAACCACCAAACTTGAATGTTCCCTTGAGAATGCTCACCGGCTCAAAACGACTCACGTAAAAGGCCGGATAAGCTCCCGCCAACAGAGCAGTAATAAACAATGTACTAAGAATGAAAATCAGAAATCCAGGATTATCGAGGTAGTGCGAGGTGAGTTCCATTTCTTTCCATAATGCATTCCATGAACCCAGCAGTACTTCTCCAAGTAACAAACCGAATCCAAGAGCGATCACGCAAATGAATGTTGTTTCACCAATAAACTGCGCGATCAGTTGACTTCTCAGCCCGCCCATTACTTTCCTCACACCGATTTCTTTTAAACGTCTCGATGAAATGGCGATAGCTGTGTTCGTCATGTTGAAGCATGCAATCAACAACAGGAGCAGGGCCATGAATACCGGAGCAACTACGGCTGCGCGATTATTTGCTGTGCGCGTCATCGACCATGTATCATTCGCAGAATCACGTTGCGCCATTCCTTCCAGTGGATCGAGCACAAAATTTTTGATCTTGAAATCCTCCCTCACCGCATTGTTGTTTTCGGTGTAAGGCTGCAGTTGTTTATCGATCGCTGCTATACGCGACTGATCTTTGATCTGAACAAAAACCGTGTTTCGTAATTTCCAGTCGCTGTCTTTTGCATCCCGGGCTTCGTCATAGAAGTTGTCGTAATACATGTATGACTCCCAACTCATACTCGAGTTCGCAGCTGGCTTCTTGAAAACACCGCCAACCTGCACTTCCTTCGTCTGCCCTCCCATCACCTGCGTCACCTGCTTTCCAACAATATCGGTTGAATTGAAAAGCTTTTTCGCCATTTCTTCGCTGAGAAAAACTTTTGACTTGTCTTTCAGATCTGCAGCATTTCCCGAAATCATCTCGAACGTAAAGACATCAAATAATTCTGCATCCGCGTACGCGAGTTGCGCAGGGAAGAGATTGTCCCCCACTTTAAAATTTGACCACGACCAGTTCAAGCGCACTACTTTATTAACATCGGGTATATTCTGTCGAATTACGAGCGCAAGCGGTTCAGGGACGTGTCCGTAAAGCCTTTGGTGTCCCTCAAATTCGCGAATGCTGCTGACGCGATAGATACTTTCTCTGTTTTTGTTATAGGAATTGAACGTGCTGTCAAATTCCCAGTTGAAGTATGCAACAATACAGCATGCAATGCCGATGGCGAGGCCGAATATGTTGATGAAAATGAAAAGCTTGTTCTTCATCATGCTCCGCCAGGTAATGAGTAAATAGTTTTTGATCATGTGGGTTTGGTGTTGAAGTCAGGTCTAAGACTGCAAAATGGTATTCAAGGTTGCATCGGCCGGCCAAGAAATGTGCCAGTGGGGAAAAAATGCGTCCGTGGCCTGGATTGCATACCCTGTGATGAAGATTGTTCAAATGTGTACAGTGGTGTGTCCATAAAAAGGAGGCCGGGGTGCCGGGAGGCCAGCGGGCCGGGACTTTCCTGGCATCCTGGCTCCCAGCTCCGCGTTGTAGTTTCGCACACACATCAATTATGGAAAGTCCATTAACTAAAAAAGCCTCCCAGCTTGCACTGGAAGGCTTCACAGAAAAGGGAAGTCAGGATTTACTGACCGCCACAATCACCTGACATTCACTTTTACTAGTTTAAATATGGAAGTGCTCTTTAATGTTTTCAGTAACCACTTTTCCGTCAAAGAGATTGACAATTCTGTGTGCGTAGTTTGCATCATACGGTGAG